>NZ_CALPBU010000007.1:0-124029 GCF_943169685.1 Porphyromonas bobii | reverse complement strand
TACGAAGCTTGCCTCAAGATTAGATCTCATTATAAGGGTGGTTATAGACGATGACCTTGATAGGCTACAGGTGTAAAGGCGGTGACGTCATAGCCGAGTAGTACTAATTGCCCGAAAGTTTTTGCCAAGAGGTTGTATACCGACTTAGCGATACGTGAGTGAGTATCGAGCGTTTTTATCAAGTCAATGATTGTCTAAATACAGAGATATTTAGGTGGTTATAACGTTGGGGTTCCACCTCTTCCCATTCCGAACAGAGAAGTTAAGCCCAATCGTGCCGATGGTACTGCGTTTTGTGGGAGAGTAGGTAGCCGCCATTTTAAGGAGAGTGGGTGTGATTACGCAAGTGATCACACCCACTTCGTTTTATGCAAGGTGATGATGATGCAGTGAGCTTGCTGCTTGCTACCATTCCATTTACTGCTATTCAGCTTGCTATGCCGTAGCAAGGTGTGATGCAGCGAGGGATGAGGCACCAAGCTATGCAGTCGCATACTACAGATAGATCTATGGGGTAGGGGGGGGATGGAGCCGATGCGGCTTCGTCACCCTATTGTCGTTTATACGCCTGTCGGATAAAGACCCCTGCCCTCGATGCTTCGCCTTAGCTTCTTGCCTTTATCTGTCTCCTCCCTTTCCCTTTTCCTTTTCCTTTTCCTTTGCTGAGGACATACCACTATAATTCTCAGAAAC
Source organism: Porphyromonas bobii (assembly GCF_943169685.1). Taxonomy (NCBI): domain Bacteria; kingdom Pseudomonadati; phylum Bacteroidota; class Bacteroidia; order Bacteroidales; family Porphyromonadaceae; genus Porphyromonas; species Porphyromonas bobii. The sequence continues at coordinate 123,336 of NZ_CALPBU010000007.1, read as the reverse complement.
GAACTAGTAGTGGTCAGCGTTCGGACCAGTAGTGGTTACTCTATGTTACCACTACTGCTTCGTGTCGAGACCAGTAGTGGTTGCTTCGGCGACCAGTACTGCTTCGTTTGGGAGGTATGGGCTCTGGTCTTGCGCTCTCATCTACGCTATCGCGTGAGCCTGTCGTCGGGAGGGAAGAGCCATCCTCTCGGTAGGATGTGATAGTCCGACCATTATATATAATGCAGCACGCGCCCGATGGAAGTCCCATAGGGCGCGTGCTGCGTGTGTTTTTATTGAAGGAGGACGGGAGAGATGCCGAGGGGGCAGCTTGCTGGCTATTCGCCTCGGGAGAGGGAGAGGAGGCGACGGATGGTATTGAGGTTGCGTGTGGTGCAGGTCACACCGAGGTAGCGCTCCAGAGCATTGTTGGTGAGACGGGTATTCTTATAGCTCTTGGGGGCGTATATGTAGGCACAGCGCTCGGTGAGATGCAGGGCTGCTTCTTCGCCCCAAGTCTTCTCGGCGAGCGCTTGTAGGCGGTCGGCTGTGGGACACGCCATAGTCATGGTGAAGAAGATGCGGCTGGGATCAAGGTCATCTGCGAAGGGTAGGCTGTCTACCCACGCCTGCAGCTCTTCGGGTAGGAAGACAAGTGCCGTGAGGTCTGCACCGATGCGCTCCTTGATGAGGTCATGGATGCGCTGGCTAAGTAGTTCTTTGGGAAGGTCGCTAAGTAGAAGGATATTCCCACTCTGGATGTAGGTGCGTACACGTTCGAAGCCCATCTCTTCGAGGTGCTGGCGTAGGACAGCCATCTTGGGGATGCTATTCTTTCCGCTGGGCATGACGCCACGGAGAAGTATGATTTGCTCTTGCTTCATTGAAAGGGTAAAGGGCGTTGGAATGAACCTTGCCGAGCGCAAAGGTAGTGCTTTTGAGAAGCGTGGAGTGTGCTTGTAGAGGCCAGAGTGTAGCGTCTTTTGAGGCTTCATCTGGTGGATATCTTTCGGGAAATTGGTATAAAAGGGCTACCTTTGCAGCGGAAATGCTCGGGAGGTGCTAAGCCTACGGCTCGCCTTCACCCGAGCAGACCAAGACCGATAACTATTTTACATCAACCCTTAAATTAGATTTTGACGATTCATTTATGAAGACTCTTACCGTCTCGCTCCTGAGCGCGCTGTGCCTTGCGGCACCTGCGTGGGCAGGACAGGGCACGCCTGCCGACTCCGTTCGTCATCTTCAAGGTGTCGAAGTGACAGCACGCCTACGACAGGAGCAAGGGATCAACCCGCTGGGTGTCCCTGCCAAGAAGCTCCCTCTTACGATTAGTTCGCTCGCGGACTCCACCCTCTCCCTCCGCGCTATCACGCAGGTCAAGGACGCTCTGCGCTTCGTGCCTGCCGTGCAGATGAAGTCCAGCTTTGGCGCTTTCCGTGAGATCTCTGTCCGTGGCTTCTACAACACGGTCTACATGGTTGACGGAGTTCGTGACGAACGCTCTACGCTGAACTCCTATCCCTTAGGTGACCTCTACAATGTCGATCAGATCGAGGTGCTCAAGGGCCCTGCTTCGGTGCTCTATGGCTATGCTGCTACGGGTGGCGTCGTGAACGTCACGCGTCGCGTCCCTACGGAGAAGTTTATCCTCGGTGCTCACGTCCGTGGTGGCTCACTGGGCTACTTCGACCTGGGTGCGAATGTCGGGGGGAAGATCACTGATGGTCTGCACTTCTACGCTGGTGGCTTCCTCTCTGGAGGCAAGCAGTGGCGCTCTACGAATGACAAGAACCGCTCGCTCTTCGCGTCTCTCAGCTATACGAAGGGGATTCACAACCTCATCCTGCGCCTCGAAGGTCGTAATGACTTCTACGGCACCGATGCGGGTCTTGCCCCTGTTATGGAGGACGATATGTATCGCGTGAGCGATGATAAGCTCTACCTCAAGAAGGGTGAATTGCTTCCAGGTCTCAAGCGCGAATGGCGCTACAACGATGCCTCGGACTTCATGTACAACCGCGCCTACAATGGTAGCCTCAAGTACACGCTCTCGCTCCCCTCGGGCTGGAAGCTCTCTGACTATGTCTCGTATGCTTACGATGATATCGATTACTTCAGCACGGAAGAGCTGAGCTATCCTACGAGCTCTACGGCTGGTGCTAAGTACGGCTACTATACGAAGGATGAAGCAGGGAATAAGACGTACTACGATCTGAATCACGTCCAGTTCACCTTCCCCCTGCGCTTCGAGCACATCGCTAAGACGCTGCAGAATACCGTCGATCTGACGGGTAGCTTCTTCCTTGGCTCTGTGAAGAATAACCTGCGCTTCGCTTATAGCACGACCTACATGCAGCGTACCACTTATACGGGGTATAATGGGACGGACGTCCAGGGTGGAGGCCGTACCTTCGATAGCGATGGGGAAACGCTCACTTTCTCGGAGAACACGACCTATAACCCCAGCTTCAATGGGCACATAAAGACGACACTCTCTAAGGCTTCGCCTCAGCACACGTGGGTACACGGCTTTGCGCTCTCTAATGTCTTTGAGTTCTCTGAGAAGATCAAGGCTATGGCTGCGATCCGCTATGATCACTACAGCTACCGTCATACCCCAGATCTTGCGATCAAGGATGGTAAGCATAGCTATGATGATATCGCTCGTGATAAGTATAACAAGAGTTCGGACGACGCTATCAGCTATCGCCTCGGTCTCGTCTACCAGCCCACGGAGGCGCTCTCCTTCTATACGTCGCTGGGTAGCTTCTATATCCCCGACAAGACGACTACGCTGGATACGAATCGTCAGCGCTTCTACGATAAGGATGGTAAGCTGATCACGGGTCGCCGTGGTGGTGCTTACTTCGATCCTCAGTCGGGCTACCAGTTCGAGGTCGGCACTCGCTACACGCTCTCTGATGTGCTCCAGCTCAATCTCTCCGCTTATCATATCCGTCGCAATAACGAGCTTGAGCATACTGTGGTGACCGAACAAGAGGGCGGTAAGCCCAAGCACTATAGCATTAAAGCGCAGGTTGGTGCTACCGAAGGAAGTGGCTTCGAAACGGATCTGACCTATCGCCCCGTGGCTGGTCTTGAGCTGGTCGCTGGCTATAGCTATACGGATATCCACGTAGCCGATGCCAAGGAAACAGCGGTGACTAAGCTATTGAACCTGCATAATGGTACGCCGATGAGCTGGGTACCCCGCAAGCAGTTCTTTACCTATGGGAACTATGACTTCCAGCGTGGTACGCTCCGCAACCTCTCGCTGAACTATAGCCTGAGTTACCGCGATGCTATGTACTACAACGTAACGCAGTCGCTGAGCTTCCCTGCTTACACGCAGCTTGACCTCGGTGCTTCTTATCGTCTGCCCGCTGGCTTCGGCATCGCTGTACAGGTGCGCAATGTCCTCAATGCAAAGAACTACACCTCGGAGTTGAATGGTACGCAGCTCTTCCCCAACGAGCCTACCAATGCGCTGGTGACGCTGAGCTACAAGCTGTAAGCGTAGCCTCAAAGCAAATACCCTACGGGATAGCCCCCGCTCACAGACGAAGTGACGTCTGTGGGCGGGGGCTTCTCTTTGTCTTTGGGGTAGGGGAAAGAAGGGCTTGTATGTAAGGTGGTACGGACTGCTCAGTGGGAGCGTGGTGTGAAGCAATAGTTGTTTGAGACTGTCGCTGCGAGTCCTGTACTCTATTTAGAGTGCTAAGGCATCGCACGCCCAGCTCCCCGATATGCCTCTCCGAAGTGATCGGGCACGCCCTTCGCCTTATCGCGCGTATTCCTCTTATCCAGCGGAGGGAAAAGTGTCCTTCTCGCGAAGAAAAAAGCGCCTTCCCGTAGTGGTATTCTTCTATCTACGCACGTAGTCTTAAAGACCAGGCACGTCAATCCAACTATCCACGTACGTAGATATTAGAGCCACGTACGTAGTCCAAACTTATCTACCACTCGTTCGCAACTTTTCTCCCTACGCGGAGTAACAAACTAATAGAGGTCACTTCACAAAGCTATATAGTTTTCTTCGCCATCCTATATAGCTCTATATACCTATTCACTATTGCTTGATACCACCGACCACTATGGGTACGTAGCGCCCCCCTCAAGTTTGTTGCTCCGCTTGTCCTGCGTCCTCGTCTAACGACCCTCTTGTCCGATTGATTTAATTGCTACCTTTGCTCCGAAGGTTGTCTTCACTTGAGAGAGGGCGCGCAATCGGCCTCTACTCTTATCGGTATCTCTGTGTGCCTATTCTCTCTATGTGATACCAGCCTTCATCAGATCAGCAAATCAAATACATAACCTACATAACTTAATGGAACTATGAACCGAAGAATACTCAGCTTCTGTGGGCTCCTATTGGGGCTACTTTTCCTCGCCAGCAGTTGTAAGAATAAGAAGGACACGCCTCGACTCCAACTCTCATCAGTAGAGCTTCGTCAGACGGTCTGGAATGGGACTTTGGAATATAAGAACCCCAAGCGTGACTCCTATTCTGTTTACCTGAACTTCCTCTCGGACTCAGAAGTGGAGGTTAGTGGTTACGATTTGAAAGATCCTACGTACTCCCGTGACCTGCAGGTTCGCTATTACTATACGATAACGGATCGCATCCTCACACTAAAGGCTCAGGTTAATCGTGAACTTCGTCCCCCGATGGATCAAAACACATGGTATCTGATCCGCAAGGAGCCGTCTCTATTGGTCTTCCAAGCAAATGCAGGGAATCCAGATCTTGAAGCCACGCTGACCCTTCGTAAAAAGCTTTAGGCCTTCCGACAACTACGCATTATAAACCAGCGCCCCCACGTAGCGTGTGTCTAAGGACACACTACGTGGGGGCGCTCTCTTTTACGTTACTTCTATAGAGAGGTGAGAGGTGCAGGGAGATCGGATGGTACGCATAGGATCTGCGTCGATGGAAAGCTGTATCTTTGTATCAATTTTTGAACTACCTTGGGATGGGGTGTAGCCGTACTCGGCTCGTCGCTCCTCCCGACGACGATATAATATAGACGCTGTATGAGCCATAAGTTCCCTGAATACGATAACCTCCAGCTCTCGGGGGTCAATAAGAAGGTGCTGGATCAGTGGCAGGAGGAAGACCTCTTTGCCCGCACGCTTGCCCTGCGCGAAGGCGCGCCCTCGTTCGTCTTCTACGAAGGGCCTCCCTCGGCTAACGGGATGCCTGGTATTCACCACGTCATGGCGCGCTCGATCAAGGATATCTTCTGCCGCTACAAGACGATGAAGGGATTCCGCGTCGACCGCAAGGCCGGCTGGGATACCCATGGTCTGCCCGTAGAGCTCGGGGTCGAGAAGGCTCTCGGCATCACGAAGGAGGATATCGGCAAGAAGATCAGCGTCGACGAATACAATGCTGCTTGTCGCCGTGAGGTGATGAAGTACACGCAGGAGTGGGAGCAGCTCACCCGCCTCATGGGCTACTGGGTGGACATGGATCACCCCTACATCACCTACGACAACCGCTATATCGAGACCCTCTGGTACCTCCTCAGCGAGATCTATAAGAAGGGCCTCCTCTATAAGGGCTACACGATCCAGCCCTATTCGCCTGCTGCAGGTACGGGGCTGAGTACGCATGAGCTGAATCAGCCTGGGTGCTATCGTGATGTGAAGGACACGACGTGCGTCGCACAGTTCCGCATCATCGACCCACGTGCCGAGCTGACGGGCCATGGTGAAGCCGTCTTCCTCGCTTGGACGACGACCCCCTGGACGCTGCCCTCGAATACAGCTCTCTGCGTCGGTCCCGAGATCGACTACGTAGCCGTCCGCTCCTTCAACCCCTATTCGGGTGCGCCTATCACGGCTGTGGTAGCTCGTGCACTCCTGCACACGCTCTTCAGCAAGGAGCACGAAGGTGAAGAGGCACTCGCAGCCTATCAGCCTGGCGACAAGAAGCTCCCCTACGTCATCGTCGGCGAGTGGAAGGGTAAGGAGCTCGTAGGTACGCGCTATGAGCAGCTCCTCCCCTGGATGCGTCCCGATGGGGATGCCTTCCGCGTCATCGCTGGCGACTTCGTCACTACGAGCGATGGTACGGGGATCGTGCATATCGCACCTACCTTCGGTGCGGACGACAACAAGGTGGCTAAGGCCAGCGACATCGCAGGGCTGACCGTCCTCGATCGTGATGGCAATGTGCGCCCCATGGTCGATATGCAGGGTCGTCTCTTCCGTCTGGAGGATATGGATCCCGCCTTCGTCAAGGACTTTGTCAACGTAGACATATATAAGGAGTTCGCAGGACGCTACGTCAAGAACGCCTACGACGACACGCTCACCGATCAGGATGAGACCTTAGATGTGACGATCGCACTTCTGCTGAAGGGCGAGGGTCGTGCCTTCAAGATCGAGAAGCACGTGCACTCCTATCCCCACTGCTGGCGTACGGACAAGCCCGTACTCTACTACCCGCTGGATAGCTGGTTCATCCGCACCACGGCTTGCCGTGAGGAGATGATGCGCCTCAACGATACCATCAACTGGAAGCCCGAGAGCACCGGTACGGGTCGCTTCGGTAAGTGGCTGGAGAACCTCCAGGACTGGAACCTCTCGCGTAGCCGCTACTGGGGGACGCCCCTGCCCATCTGGCGCACCGAGGATGGTCGTGAAGAGATCTGTATCTCCTCCGTCGAAGAGCTCTACCACGCCATCGAGCGCTCGGTAGAAGCTGGCTTCATGACGGCTAACCCCTGGAAGGACTTTACCCCTGGGGTATATACGCAGGAGAACTACGATAAGATCGACCTGCACCGTCCCTATGTCGATGATATCATCTTAGTCTCGCCCTCGGGCAAGCCCATGCGCCGTGAGACGGACCTCATCGACGTGTGGTTTGACTCGGGTGCTATGCCCTTCGCACAGCTCCACTATCCCTTTGAGAATAAGGAACTGCTCGACAGCGGTCGCGCCTTCCCCGCGGACTTCATCGCCGAAGGGGTGGACCAGACACGTGGGTGGTTCTTCACGCTCCACGCTATCGCTACGATGGTACGTGGGACGAATAGCTACAAGGCGGTCATCTCTAACGGGCTCGTGCTCGATAAGAATGGCAACAAGATGAGTAAGCGTCTGGGCAATGCTGTCGATCCCTTCGAGACGATCGAGAAGTACGGCTCTGACCCCCTGCGCTGGTACATGATCAGCAACTCATCGCCTTGGGACAACCTGAAGTTCGATGTCGAGGGTATCGATGAGGTGCGCCGTAAGTTCTTCGCGACGCTGTACAATACGTATCAGTTCTTCGCGCTGTATGCTAACCTCGATGGCTTCGATCCTACCTCTCGTGAGGAGCTCCCTTATGCTGAGCGCCCTGAGATCGACCGCTGGATCCTCTCTACACTCAATAGCCTCATCCTCGAGGTCGATAGCGATCTGGAGGACTACGAGCCTACGCGTGCCGCTCGTGCTATCGGTGACTTCGTCTCCGAGCAGCTGAGCAACTGGTACGTGCGCCTCTCTCGCCGCCGCTTCTGGGCTGGTGAGATGACCACGGACAAGCTCTCCGCCTACCAGACGCTCTACCGCTGTCTGGTCACGGTGGCTCGCCTCATGGCGCCCATCGCTCCCTTCTACGCTGATCAGCTCTACCGTGACCTCACCAGCAAGGGCACCAGTGCTACGGAGCACTCAGTGCATCTGGCAGACTTCCCCACCGCTTGCCGTGAGGAGATCAACGAGAGCCTGGAGCGCAGCATGCACCTGGCGCAGAGCATCTGCTCGATGGTGCTGGCCCTGCGTCGTAAGGTCAATATCAAGGTGCGTCAGCCCCTGCAGCGTCTGATGATCCCCATCGTCAACGAGGCCGACCATCAGGCTATCCTGCCCGTCGTGCCCCTCATCCTCAGTGAGGTGAACCTCAAGGAGCTGCAGTTCGTCACCGACGGCGAAGGAGTGCTCGTCAAGCGTATCAAGCCCGACTTCAAGAAGCTCGGCCCACGCTATGGCAAGATCATGAAGGCTATCGCTGCTGTGGTGGCTGAGTTCACGCAAGACGAGATCGCTACGATCGAGCGCACGGGCCAGATCGACTTCACGGTCGAAGGGGCTCCTGTGACGATCCTCCGCGACGACGTCGATATCTATTCAGAGGATATCCCTGGCTGGCTCGTGGCCAACGAAGGCACGCTGACCATCGCTCTGGATATCACCGTGACCGATGAGCTGCGCCTCGAGGGTACGGCTCGTGAGCTGATCAATCGCATTCAGAACCTGCGTAAGCAGAGCGGCTTCGAGGTCAGTGACAAGGTACGCATCCTCCTGCCCGAGGACGAAGAGCTCCACCGTGTGCTCAGCGTCTACTCGGCTTATATCGCTAAGGAGGTGCAGGCAGTCTCCATCGAGGAGCAGACGGGCTTCACACCCACGCTGGAGCTCGATCTGGACGAACGTATGATCCCCATCTATATAGAGAAGGCAAACTAACACACGGGCAGGGCGGGTGTACTCTTCCGCCCTGCCTACAATTCAGATAACTATACAATGAGTGACCAGAAGACTTCCTACACAGACGAGGAGCTCCAGGAGTTCCGTGAGCTTATCATGCAGAAGCTCGAGCAAGCTATCCGCGATTACGATCTCCTGCGTGAGAGTGCCGTCGACTATCAGAGCAATGATGTAGCCGACACACAGCCCACCTTCAAGGCAGTCCATGAGGGCGCTGCTTCCCTCTCCAAGGGTGAAGCAGGTCGCATGGCTGAGCGTCTGCTGAAGTTCATCCACAATCTCCAGGCAGCCCTGCGCCGTATCGAGAATAAGACCTACGGCATCTGCCGCCAGACCGGTAAGCTCATCCCCAAGGAGCGTCTGCGCGCTGTGCCTCATGCTACGCTCTCTATCGAGGCGAAGCTCCAAGAGAAGAAGTAAGCCCCCACGCGACTGATGACAAGAAGCTCCAAGACGACCCTCTGGACGACGGCGTTTATCGTCCTCCTACTCGTCATTGACCAGGCCTCGAAGATCTGGGTCAAGACCTCAATGGTCGAGGGGGAGATGCACGAGATCACCTCGTGGTTCAAGATCTACTTCGTCGAGAACGAAGGGATGGCCTACGGGATCACGCTCGGTAGTAAGCTCCTTCTGACGCTCTTCCGCATACTGGCGATGGGTGCAGGGGTGTACTATCTGGTGCGTCTGCTGCGCCTACGCCGCTTCTCACTCGGCTTCTGCCTGACGCTGGGTCTCGTCATCGCTGGTGGACTTGGGAACGTCATCGACTGCCTCTTCTACGGGGAGATCTTCTCCACGAGCCGCGGGGCTGTGGCACAGCTCGTCCCCTGGGGCAAAGGCTACGGCACCTTCCTGCATGGCAAGGTGGTCGATATGCTGTACTTCCCCATCATCCAGACGACCTACCCCTCGTGGAGTCCTATCCATGCCGGTGAGCAGTTCGTCTTCTTCAGCCCGATATTCAACTTCGCTGATGCCTGCATCTCTGTAGGTGTGGCGCTCCTGCTCCTCTGCTATCGCCGCACGTTCTCCACGGCGCTGGATACCCTCTTCCCTTCACGGGATAAGGATACGTCTACGGAGACGGATACGGAGGAATAGCTTAGTCGTCTTGCCCTATGTCGTCTCGCTTCACCCTTCCCCATCGCAGCCTACTGAAGGCTCTCTTGCTGGCGCTTCTCCTTGTCGGGGGGAGTGCCTGCGGTGGCTCTAAGGGGAAGTGGAAGCAGATCGACCTCAAGACGGTCAAGGAACTCCTGCCTGAGATGCTCACGGCAGAGGCTTCCTTCAACCAGCGAGGCCTCGAGGACAGCCTGCGTATCGTGGGCTTCCAAGCCATCCTCAGCCGCTATGGCTATACGCTGGCCGACTGGGATAGCTCGCTCGTCTGGTACGGACGCCATCAGATCGTCGAGTATCAGAAGCTCTATGAGCACGCTGCTCTGGTGCTGGAGTCCCGTCAAGCGACGCTGCAGGTACGTGTCGATAGCCTTGACCGCATCGAGCGACGTCGCAGCCTGTGGGCGGCGCACGATATTGACTCGGTGAACCTCCTACGCGATAGTGCCAGCCGCTACCTCGCAGGGAGCTACGTCGAGCGCTCCTTCGCCCTCGAGCCCAGCGTCAGCTATACGGGCGGTACGGAGCTCCGCTTCATCGTCCGTGTAAGCGGGGCATCTCCCTCAGCGCTTCAGCTCCAGCTCCGTCTGCAGTATGCGGACTCTACGCAGCAAGCCGAGACCCTTCCCTCCCTACATCCTGGCCTCAACCAAGTCGCCATCACCATACCCAGTGGTAAGATGATGCGTGCGGCTTATGGGCTGCTGCGTGGTCGCCTCCCCAAGAGCAAGAGCCCGCTCTTCGTCGTCGATAGCTTCAGCCTTGTCCGCTATACGGGTGCGGCCCCCGAGCCTACACCCACTCCAGCCGACGAGCCTCAGGCTGAAGAGCCCGCTACGGAGCTCTCCGATGGCGACGGCATTACGGCGCTCTAACCACTCCCCATGTCCCGATCTCCCCGTCCTCGCTATGCCAGTCACCACCTGCGCCTCGGGCGCTGGGTCGCTCACTCGGTCCTCATCGAGGAGCACTCGCCAGGGAGCTTCATCTTAGCTCCCTTCGTCGGCGAAGGGGAGCGCACGATATTCCTTTCAGGTACCATACATCTCATTTCCCCCACCTGCCCCTTGAGTGAAGGGGCACCTCTCGAGGCCGAGAGCCTCACCCTCCTACAGCAGGAACTCGACAGCCACACGGGCTGGACGCTCCAGCTCCCATCCGACGATGGGCGGTAGTCACATCAGCATCCACACAACAAGCATATCACCATAGCACTATGTCACACGAATCAGTACGCGTTCGCTTTGCTCCCAGCCCTACGGGAGCGCTACATATCGGCGGTGTCCGCACAGCTCTCTATAACTATCTCTTCGCGAAGGCTCACGGCGGTGAGCTCCTTCTACGTATCGAGGATACAGATAGCCAGCGCTTCGTCCCTGGGGCGGAGGCTTATATCATCGAGGCCCTCGAGTGGCTCGGTATCCGCTTCGACGAAGGCGTGAGCTATGGTGGGGACTGCGGCCCCTATCGTCAGAGCGAGCGCCGCGATATCTACCGCAAGTACGTCCAGCAGCTCCTTGATGCGGGTAAGGCTTATATCGCCTTCGACACGCCTGAGGAACTGGAGGAGAAGCGTAAGACGGTAGCGAACTTCCAGTACGACGCTACGACCCGTACCTCGATGCGCAATTCGCTTGTCCTGCCACGTGAGGAGGTCGATGCTCTCATCGCAGGCGGTGCGCAGTATGTCGTCCGCTTCCTCGTCACGCCCGATGTAGAGGTCGAGGTCGACGATATGATCCGTGGGCGCGTGACCTTCAATAGCTCTGTCCTCGATGACAAGGTCCTCTACAAGAGTGCTGACGACCTGCCTACCTACCATCTGGCGAACATCGTCGACGACCATCTGATGCGTATCACCCACGTCATCCGTGGTGAAGAGTGGCTGCCCAGCGCACCGCTGCACGTGCTTCTCTACGAAGCCTTCGGCTGGCGCGACACGATGCCCCGCTTTGCTCACCTGGCACTCCTCCTCAAGCCCGAGGGCAACGGTAAGCTCAGCAAGCGTGACGGCGATCGCCTTGGCTTCCCTGTCTTCCCCCTACGCTGGGTCGATCCCAAGACGGGTGAGGTGTCCTCGGGCTACCGCGAGAGCGGTTACCTGCCCGAAGCTGTCGTGAACTTCGTCGCACTCCTCGGCTGGAACCCCGGTAATGATCACGAGGAAGTCATGAGCATGGAAGAGCTGATCCGCTACTTCCGTATCGAGAAGTGCAGCAAGGCTGGTGCTAAGTTCGACTACGAGAAGGGCAAGTGGTTCAACCATCATTATATCCAGACCTCTAGCAATGAGCGTCTGGCTGCCCTCCTGCGCCCCAGCCTCGAGGCTGCAGGTATCACCTTCGACGCAGACTATGTAGCTCGCGCCATCGCCCTGACGAAGGAGCGTGCTCAGACGCTCCCCGAGCTTGAGGAGCAGATCGCTTACTTCTTCACCGCCCCCACGGCTTACGATGAGAAGACCGTGAAGAAGCGCTGGAAGGAAGACAGCGCAGCCCAGCTCACGGAGCTCGCTGCACTCCTCGCCACCCAGCCTGAAGACCTCCCCAGCGAAGCGACCGAAGAGGTCGTCAAGGCTTGGATCGAGGAGAAGGGCTATGGCCTCGGTGCGGTGATGAACTGCTTCCGTCTGGCACTCGTCGGTGCTGCTAAGGGTCCCCACCTCTTTGATATCACCGCACTGCTCGGCCGTGGAGAGACCCTCCAGCGTCTGCAGCGTGCTATCGAGGTCCTGGGCTAAGCGGGTCGTACCCACTGCATGAATCCTCTATATAGCTTCGCTGGCATAGCAGCCTCGGCGCTGCTGCATCTGGTGGCCCCCTTCCATCGGAAGGCTCGTCTCATCATCGAGGGGCGTCGGGAGACTCCTCAGCGTCTCAAGGGCCTCACTGCGGATCGTCCCGTGGTATGGTTCCACGCCTCATCGCTGGGAGAGTTCGAGCAAGGCCGTCCGCTTATGGAGGCGTGGCGCAAGGCACATCCCGAGTATCAGATCCTGCTCTCCTTCTTCAGCCCCTCGGGCTATGAGGTGCGTCGGGACTATGCTGGGGCAGATGTCGTGGTCTACTTGCCTTCGGATCGCTCCTCATCGGTGCGCCGCTTCCTTGATCTGGCGCATCCTGCGGTAGCTGTCTTCATCAAGTACGACTTCTGGCCTACGATGCTCAGCGAGCTGGCTACGCGCTCTATCCCTACCTACCTCGTCTCGGCGATCTTCCGCCTCGACCAGCTCTTCTTCCGTAGCTACGGAGGCTGGTACCTGCGTCTGCTGCACCTCTTCCGCCGTCTCTACGTGCAGGATGAGGCTTCGCGCACGCTCCTTCTGGAGCACGGTGTCGAGTCGGTCAAGGTCACAGGGGATACGCGCTTCGACCGTGTCGAGGAGATCGCCCGTGCAGCGAAGGATATCCCTGCGGTAGCGGAGCTGGCTAGTGGCCGTCGTCTCTTGGTCGTCGGTAGCTCGTGGCCCGAGGACGAAGCTATCCTCCTGCCTTACTTCAATGAGGAGGCTCCCGAGGACTTCGCCTTGGTCTTGGCACCGCATGAGATCCACGAGGAGCACCTAAGAGCTATCGAGTCGGGGCTCAAGCGTCCATCCATTCGCCTCTCCGAGTATGACGAAGCGAAGGGTCTGCCTGAGGGCACGGCCTGCATCATCATCGACTGCTTCGGCCTGCTCTCCTCGGTCTACCGCTACGGCACGTGGGCTTATGTAGGCGGTGGCTTCGGCAAGAGCGTGCACAATACGCTCGAGGCTGCGGTATATGGTATCCCCGTCTTCTTCGGCCCAGAGATCCACAAGCACCGTGAGGTGCGTGAGCTGGTCAAGCGCTCTTCGGGCTTCATCTTGCACGATCGGGCGGAGCTCTCGCAGCTTCTCCAGCGCTTCTCTTCGGAGGAAGAGTGCAAGGCCCTTGAGGCACGTACCCGTGCTTACTTCAGCGAGGAGTGCGGTGCTACGGCAGCTATCCTCGGCGATATCCTCCCCAGCGAATAAGCCCTATACATATATATAAGTAGCGCCCCCGAAGGTCATCCTTCGGGGGCGCTGCTTTTTGGTGGAGAGAAGAGAAGCTAACTGCTGGGGAGATTTGTCGAGGCAGAAGGGTGGCCTTCTTGGTTTGCATCTCTTACGAAGATTCTGATGCGAGAGAAGTGTGTACCTTTGTACTACTCATATAGATGATAACGAAGTAACTATGGCTATGACAACGATAACAGCAGAGGCATTTGCAAAGAATGTGGAGCGCTACCTCAAGGAGGCACTCCAGCGGGGGCTTCGTATCGTTACCTCTGAGGGGCAGATGCTCCATATAGGGCAGGCCGAAGCGCTGACTGAAAACGGCTTGACTCCTCATGAAGAAGAGATGCTACAGCGAAGCATCGAGGCTGGAGAAGAGGATTTGCGTGCGGGGCGCTATACGTCCGTCCGTACACCCGAGGAACTGCAGGCTTTCTTGGATGCCCTTTAGCGATGTACGAAGTCCTCTATACGGACAAGGCGACGGAGGGCATCCGACGGCTCAAGCGACACGAACCCCAGGCGTATAAGAAGCTCTTGGATCTGCTGGTAGAGCTGCAGGAGCATCCTCTGACGGGGACGGGGCAGGTCGAGCCTCTCAAAGGAAACTTAGCTGGCTACTGGAGTCGGCGCATCAGCAGGCGTCATCGCCTAATCTACCGTGTAGAGGAAGTCTGTATACAGGTCATCGTGGTCAATACGTATGACCACGATTATAGTGGAGAGTAGCTACTCTCTCGACTCTATAGTAAGGGGTATCCCGTCATCGGGATACCCCTTTGTTTTTGCTACTCGCTCGGAGGGGTGAATGCAACCAGTAGAGACTGTTGCGGCAGAGTCCTGTCCTCTATTTAGAGTGCTAAGGCGTCGCGCACCCAGCTCCCCGATATGCCTCTCCGAAGAGATACGCAAGTCCTTCGCCTTATCGCGAGTATTCCTCTTATCCAGCCGAGGGAAAAGTGTCCTTCTCGTGAAGAAAAAAGCGTCTTCCCGTAGTGGTATTCTTCTATCTATGTACGTAGTCTTAAAGACCAGGCACGTAAATCCAAATATCCACGTACGGAGATATTAGAGCCACGTGCGTAGTCCAAACTTATCTGCTACTCGTCCACAACTTTTATCCCTACGCGGAGCAACAGTCTCCAGTAGTGGTCACTCATCCGACCACTACTGGTTCGCTCACCGACCACTACTGGTCCAGCGTCGAACCAGTAGTGGTTGCTACTGCAAACCTATAGTGGTTCACCCACCGACCACTATAGGTTACTTTCCCAGCCTCGTATTGCTCTGTGCTACAGCCCCTCAGAAAAGCCTCTCTGAGGAGGTGAAGAATGACCCCGAAGGAGGGGCAAATACGGTATGAAATACAAGGGTATTTGTGCTTTCCTTTACCTCTTCGTGGAGTGCTTAGGTGGGAGCCTGTGCCACAGAATCGTGGGGAAATGTGGCAATCTGTAGGGGTTGGGGTAGGGTAGAGCGTCTAAATATGGTGTGAGTGCTATCCTTTTGTCATAGCTATGAAAGGCAATTATTTTAGGAAATATTAGCGCGAGGGAATTTCGGTATTTTCGGCAGCTCACCTAGCGTGAATTTTATTTAGCCCGAGCTTTTGGAGTGTATAAGGGAAATCCATACATTTGACAACGATAGAGCACGCCAATCGAAGGTGTAGCGCCGCGAGCCCAATGTACCATGGAGTGGTCCCGCAGTATGAGCTACCCTTGACCTCTACTCTGTCACCGGACACCATCACGATTAAACGATACTGTATGAAGAGATAGCTACACGATACTATGGGAGGAATGCATCCCTCAGCTGATCCGAGCACCCAGCTCTGTGCCTTGCCTTCGCCCACATCGCCATGCATACACGCTAATCACTTACACAAACAAACTACACACTGCTTATGAACAATCAAAGAGTACTTCGATTGGGCATGGGCTGGATCCGATTAGGACTATTGATGATAGGCCTGGTCATTGGCTTAGGGGGCGACCTCTTAGCCCAGGGTACAGCTCAGACCATCCGAGGCAAGGTCCTCGACGAAAGCGGAGATCCCCTACCTATGGCCTCCGTCTTAGTCGTTGGGACGAAGGTGGGTGTCACGACCAACACCAAGGGTGACTTCACCATCAAGCTCCCTGCTGGCAAGAACCAGCTCCTCATTCGCTTCGTGAGCTACAAGAGCCAGACCGTCACGGCTAAGGACGGCATGGTCATCAAGCTCCAGCCCGAAGCCACCACCCTCGACAATATCGTCGTCACGGGTATGGTCGCCACCGACAAGCGCCTCTTCACGGGTGCGAGCGACAAGCTCAAGGCCGACAAGGTGAAGATGGCAGGTATGGCTGACATCAGCCGCGGTCTCGAAGGGAAGTCTGCAGGGGTCTCCGTGCAGAACCTCTCGGGGACCTTCGGTACAGCACCTAAGATCCGCGTGCGTGGGGCGACCTCGATCATGGGTTCGTCCAAGCCCCTCTGGGTCGTCGACGGGGTCATCCAGGAGGATGTCGTAGACGTCGGCGCTGATGACCTCAGCTCGGGAGACGCTACGACACTCCTCAGCTCGGCTATCGCAGGCCTCAATGCCGACGATATCGAGAGCTTCCAGATCCTCAAGGACGGCTCGGCAACGTCCATCTACGGGGCAAAGGCTATGGCAGGGGTCATCGTCATCACGACGAAGAAGGGTCGCTCGGGTAGCAGCTCCTTCTCCTATACGGGGGAGTTCACCTCGCGCTTTGTGCCCAGCTACCGCGACTACAATATCATGAACTCGCAGGACCAGATGGAGGTCTACAACGAGATGGAGCGTAAGGGCTGGCTGAACTTTGCCCGCGTCTACAACTACAGCTCCTCGGGTATCTACGGGAAGATGTACCATCTGACGCACGACTACGACCCCACGACGGGGGTCTTCGGGCTGGAGAACACGCCCGAGGCTCGTGCTAACTACCTCCGCGATGCAGAGATGCGCAATACCAACTGGTTCGGCGAACTCTTCTCTCCCTCCCTCATTCAGAATCACTCACTGAGCTTCTCAGGGGGGACGAAGAACCTCCAGACCTATGTATCCGTCTCGGCTATGCTCGACCCAGGATGGATGCGTGCCAGCAACGTACGCCGCTACACGGGGAACCTCAACGCTACCTATACCTTCTCACCCAAGCTCTCAGTATCTGCCCTGATCAACCTCTCCTCACGCATGCAGCGTGCTCCAGGTACGGTCACTCAGGATGCTAACGCCACTACTGGTGAGGTGTCACGTGGCTTCGACATCAACCCCTTCTCCTACGCGCTCAATACGAGCCGCACGCTCGACCCCAATGAGTTCTACACCCGTGACTACGCTCCCTTCAATATCAAGCACGAGCTCGACAACAACTATATCGACCTCGGTGTGAAGGATGTCAAGCTCCAGCTCGAGCTGAAGTGGAAGCCCATCAAGGGGCTGACTCTCGCTCTGCTCGGTGCCTACAAGGACTCGGGTACGACGATGGAGAGCATCGTCACGGAGTATGCCAACCGCGCACTCGCTTTCCGCGCTATGCAGGACGCTACCGTACGCAATGGCAACCAGTACCTCTGGAAGGATCAGGACAAGCCCAACTCACTGCCTGAGACCATCCTCCCTGCAGGGGGCTTCTACAATACGCAGACGCGCACCATGGAGAGCTATGACTTCCGTGCCTCTGCTACGTACAATACGACGCTCAACAACGACCACATCATCAATACCTACCTCGGCTCCGAAGTCAACTCACAGGACCGCGTCTCGCGCTGGATGGACGGCTGGGGTATGCAGTACGACAGTGGTCTGACGCCCTTCTGGGACTACCGCGCCTTCAAGCGTCTCACGGAGAAGAACTGGGATTACTACGGCCTGTCGAAGAGCTTCGGCCGCTCGGTCGCCTTCTTCGCCAACGCCACCTACTCCTACAAGGGCCGCTATACGATCACGGGTACGACCCGCTACGAAGGGACGAATAGACTCGGTCGCACGCGTAAGGCTCGCTGGCTCCCCACCTGGAATATCTCTGGTGCATGGAATGCCCACAGCGAAGACTTCTTCGAGAAGCAGCACCTCCTCTCACACCTGACGCTCAAGGGCTCATACTCCCTCGTAGGGGTTGCCCCCAGCTGGGTCACCAACTCCCGCGCCATCATCTATAGCCGCGCGGCCTGGAGACCCTCGGCAGGACAGTCGGAGAACCGTAACTACATCGGTAGCTTCGAGAACGAAGACCTCACCTATGAGAAGAAGCATGAGCTGAACTTCGGTGTCGATATGGGCCTGCTGAAGAACCGCCTCAACATCGCTGCTGACATCTACTGGCGTAACAACTTCGACCTCATCGGTGCTGCCTATACGATCGGGGGGACTCGCTGGGGCAACGTCGCTTCGATGAAGAGCCACGGCTTCGAGCTCTCCGTCTCGACGAAGAATATCCAGTCGAAGGACTTTAGCTGGACGACGGACTTCATCTTCGGCTCGACCTTCAATAAGGTCACTGAGCTCGATACGAAGCGCAATATGTTCAACTTCCTCACCGGTAACGGCTTCGCTCGTCAGGGCTATCCCGTACGTTCGCTCTTCTCGATCCCCTTCACGGGACTTGATGATGAGGGCTTCCCCACCTTCATGGTCAATGGGAAGGAAGTCACGCGTCGCAACTATCGTGATATCAACTTCCAGCAGGTCGATGATCTGGACTTCCTCAAGTATGAGGGTTCGTCAGAGCCTACCTACAATGGTAGCTTCGGGAATATCTTCACGTTCAAGAACTTCAAGCTGAACGTCTTCATCACCTACTCGGGTGGTAACAAGCTCCGCCTGGATCCTTCCTTCTATGCTGCCTATTCCGACCTCTGGGCTACGCCTAAGGAATACCGCAATCGCTGGACGACCCTCGGAGATGAGCGTAAGACGGATATCCCTGTCATCGCCTCGGTGCGCGACCACTACAGCTACTCCAACCTCGGTACGGGCTATGCAGCCTACAACTACTCTACGGCTCGTGTCGCTGATGGTAGCTTCGTCCGCCTCAAGGAGGTCTCACTGACCTATACGCTGCCTACGCCACTCGTCAAGCGCCTGGGCTTCCTCAAGAGTGCTTCCTTCAAGGTGCAGGCCACGAACCTCGCTCTGCTGTACGCCGATAAGAAGCTCTATGGCCAAGACCCTGAGTTCTTCCGCTCGGGTGGGGTAGCTACCCCGCTGCCTAAGCAGGTCACGGCTACGGTGCACATTGGCTTCTAATCATGCAATAGGATCATGTTCACTATGAAACGACTATATAGAATGGCTGGACTCTGCCTCCTGGCAGGCGCCCTCGGTAGCTGCAATCGCTACCTGGATACCATGCCCGATACCCGTACAGAGCTCAACCGCGCTGACAAGATCGAGCGCCTCCTCGTCTCGGCTTATCCGACGCTCCTGCCTATGGGCTTCACGGAGAACCGTACCGACAACGTCGAGGACAACGGCCGCCTCTTCGAGGATAATCACATTGGCAATCACGAAGCCTTCTTCTGGGAGCCCTCCAGCGGGACGGCCTGGGACGATGAGACGAACTTCTGGAGTACCTGCTACAGCATGGTCGGTACAGCCAACCAAGCTCTGAAGTCCATCGAAGAACTCGGCAACCCCAAGGAGCTGGAGGCCGCCCGCGGTGAAGCGCTCCTCTGCCGTGCCTATACCAACTTCATTTGGGTCAATGTCTTCGGTCAGGCCTACAACGGTCGTACCAGCGACAAGGATCTCGGTATCCCTTACTTCACGAAGCCCGAGACGAAGCTCGAGCGTGCCGTACCCCGCCTCTCCGTGGCGAAGGTCTACGAGCTCATCGCTAAGGATATTGAGGAGGGTATTCCCTTGATCAATGACGACCGCTACAGCAAGCCCATCTTCCACTTCACGACGCGAGCAGCGAAGGCCTTCGCCACGCAGTTCTACCTCTACTACGAGAAGTGGGATAAGGCCAAGCAGTATGCAGACGAAGTGCTCGGTACAGGTGCCGTCTCCAATCTGCGTGATATGTCGAAGTACGACAAGCTGACCAACGCCGATGAGATCTGCCATGCCTATATCCGCGATGACGAGCCTGCTAACCTCATGCTCATCGTCACGCGCTCACTCTGGGTCCGTGCGCTGACGTCCTACCGCTACGCTCACAACGGGCACGTAGCTTCGACGCAGACCTATCGTAGCCCAGGCCCATGGGGACGCTACTTCCCCGTCTATGACCGCCTCTTCGGTTCGAACAATGGTGCACTCTACTACCCCAAGTATCGCGAGCTCTTCGAGATCACTGACGTCGTAGCTCGCACGGGGCAGCCCCACGTCGTGGCGTTTCCCTTCACGGTGGACCGCGTCCTCTTGTGGAGAGCTGAGGCCCGCGTGATGCTCTCTGACTTCGACGGTGCTGCTAGCGACCTCTCCGCTTGGTACGTCTCGAAGAAGGGACAAGCTGCTACAGCTCAGCAGATCTCTGACTACTACAACGTCGTCATCAACCCCACCGATCCCGACGATGTACGCGAGGCGATGATCCGCAAGCAAGAGACGGTCTCCAAGCCCCTGCATCCTAAGTTCGACATCGCTCCAGGTATGCAGACGAACATGATGCACGCCGTGCTCCACGCTCGTCGTATCCTCAGCATGCACGATGGTACGCGCTGGGATGATATCAAGCGCTACGGCATCGAGATCACCCACAAGCTTTACACGGGCGAGACGATGACGCTCAAGACGGACGACCATCGCCGTGCCCTCCAGATCCCTGCCAGCATCCTCTCGGTAGGCGTAGAGCCCAACCCTGGGTACTAGACACGAACCCCCTTATCAGATCAGACACTATGTATCTACATAAGATCAAGCTCTCCCTCTGTGCAGCCCTCCTCGTGGCTACACTCGGTGGGTGTAAGGATAGCGACCAGCCCGATCCCTCTCGTCACGTCTCTAAGGCAGAGGCCAAGGAGATGACGAGCTTCGACCGCTGGCTCAAAGAGAACTATACCGACGCATACAACGTCAGCTATATCTATACCCTGGATGATATCGAGGCCGACCGCTCACGCAACCTCGCGCCTGCCAAGCTCGAGAACAGCATGAAGCTCGCTAAGATCATCCAGCACGCATGGTATGGCGCCTATGACGAAGCTACGGGCCGCCTTGACTTCATGCGCAAGGCTTCGCCCCGTCAGCTCTTCATCGTCGGCTCCGCTTCGTGGAACGGCGACGGCACCATCACTCTCGGTACGGCCGAAGGTGGGCTGAAGGTCACGCTCTATCAGGCGAACTGGCTCAACGTCAACGACCCTCAGTGGCTCAATACGACCTTCTTCCAGGTCATGCACCATGAGTTCAGCCACATCCTGCACCAGAATAAGATCTGGCCTACGACGGAGTACGACGCCATCTCTGAGGGCTATGCTCCCACCTCGTGGTTCAACCGCCGTAGCCTCAGCGACTACGCGCCTCTAGGCTTCATCACGGCTTACGCCAGCAGTCAGCCCCGCGAAGATATCGCTGAGATGACGGCTTGCTACATCACTTACCCCAAGAGTCAGTGGGATGCGGTGATGAATGCCGCTGGTGACGAAGGCCGTGCGAAGCTCAATAAGAAGATGGACATCATCAAGAAGTACATGAAGGGTACGTGGGGTATCGACATGGATCAGCTCCGTGCTATCGCCCAGCGCCGTCTTGAGGAGGTGGTCCGTCTGCCTCTCATTGAGAGCTCTTGGCAGGAGCTCCTCGGCTCTTCACTCCGTGGAATGCCACAGGCTGCTCGCATGCTCGCTGGCTACGAAGCTGCTCGTGACGCTGTCGTCGAGGAGCTGATGCGCCATCCGAAGTTCCTCGAGCTACAGGAGGGTGAGCATGCAGACCACGCTAAGTGCCAGGTCATCACCCAGTACTTCCACTAATGTCAGACCCCCTAATTCATAGACTACGATGAATAAGAATATAGCGATAGGGCGGGCTGTCCTGCAGGGTGCCCGTCTTGGCCTCCTCGCTGCTGCAGGCTTTGTCCTCGGGGTGCTTCCCTCATGCCGTCAGGAGCCCGATGCGATCTTCGACAAGTCTTCTTCGGAGCGTGTCGATGCCCTCACCTCGGAGCTGCAGAAGACCCTCACCGCCTCCTCCACGGGCTGGGTGCTGGAGTACTATCCTCACACCCAGCTCCTCTACGGGGGCTATCCCGTGACGATGACCTTCGGTGCTAAGAACGAAGTGCTCATGGCTTCGGATGCTCCCGTGAAGGGCCACTCTACGGCAGAGGTCAAGAGCAACTACCATCTGAAGTCCGACAAGATGGTCTCGCTGAGCTTCGATACGTATAGCTCTCCTCTGCACCTCTTCTCTGACCCCGATAAGTCCTACGGGGCTGGCGAAGGGAAGAGCTTCGAGGGCGACTATGAGTTCACCTTCGTTCGCTCGGTCTCGCCCGATACGCTCTATCTGAAGGGCCGTAAGACGGGTGTCGTCATGCGCATGTTCCGCCCGCAGGTAGCTGCTAAGGAATATCTTGCGAAGGTCCTCGACCTGAAGTCTCGTGCCTATACCTCGGAGAGTATGTACCAGCAGCACCTCTACGGGCTGACGGGTAAGCTCGGAGGCAAGGCCGTCGTGGCCTACCTCAATAATGAGGGATACAACATCCTCACCATCGAGGATGCTGAGACGGGCAAGAAGACGGAGGTCCCCTACGTCTACACGCCTGATGGCCTGCAGTTCCACAAGGAGTACAACGGTGTCTCCACGCTGCTGTGGAAGGATGCAGATAAGAGCTACAACACCCCTGCGGGCGAGAAGCTCACGGCACGTACTGACCCCGACTACGCTGGCTTCGCTCACTATCTCGGTGAGTATGACCTGATGTGCACGGGCTGGGCGGCGCCTCGCACCGTCACCTTCTCGCAGGCTGCACGCAACCTCTATCGTATCACGGGTATGGCACGCAACCTCACGATCTACGCTACCTACGACGCTGCTAAGGATCGCTTTGAGATCAAGACGCAGAAGCTCGAGAATACGGGGGGTGCCTTCCTCGCTGTGTGGGCTGCTCCTAATGGTACCAACCTCTCGTGGGGCACAGGCTTCGGTATGTATAGCAAGCTCGATGAGACCTATACTACGGGCAAGCGCTATAAGCTGGTCGATAATGGTATCTGGGGTACATTCATAGCAGGCTCCTATATCCTTTGGAAGCCCGGTGGTGGCGAATACAAGTCCTTCGGTGACTCTCGCTTCACTTCGCCCGTATTCACTAAGAAATAAGTAAGAGATATGAAGATCATACATCGCTCGCTCGGGGCGCTCCTCCTGGCTTCGCTTACGCTCCTCGTAGGTGTCAGCTCCTGCCGCAAGGACGACCCTGCTACGAAGACCGAGCACACGCTACGCGTCCTCTCCTCTGAGCACAACTTCACTGCTGCAGGTGGTACGGGGACGATCACGCTCGCCGAAGGGGGCTTCACCGCGAAGTCGGAGGCCAGCTGGATCACCCTTGGCGCTACCGAGGGTACGAAGGTTACCTTCACCGTCGCACCCTTCACTGAGCCCACGACTCGCACGGGCCTCATCACCCTCACGCGAGGCGACGAGACCCAGCAGGTAGCCATCTCCCAGCTCGGTGCCTACAGCTACGTCTCCGATCTGGAGTCAGCCTACACCATCGAGCGTAAGGGCGGCACCATCGAGATCGTGCTCGTCGGGGACATCCGTCCCAGTGAGGTCAAGATCGAGGGCCTGCCTGAATGGGCATCCTTCAAGATCGAGGACAAGAAGCTCCTCATCACGGTCGAGAGCACGAATGTCTTCCAGCGCGAGGCGAACCTCACGCTGAAGCTGAGTGATCTCTACACCAAGAGCTTCCGCCTGATACAGTCTTATGGCCCGCTTGGCTACAATGCCATGCTCGGCGATTACACGCTGACCTACATCGCTGCTTACCAGGGCGAGAAGAAGACGGCAGACGTCAAACTCATCGCTGACCAAGCTAAGAAGGGCTTCATCTTGCAGGGGCTCGCTGCTGATATCCCAGTAGCCTTCGAAGAGAAGACGAATACGCTGACCATCAAGCCACAGGAGCTCGCGAAGCCCCAGGGCGTGACGGCATCGCTCATCCTCGCTTCGTATGCCGGCTGGTTCCCAGGTCCCAATGGCAAGGCTACGGGCGACCTGACGTGGGCTGCCGACTACACCTACTCCGCTACGTGGGATGCGGTGTCTATTGAGCACCCCGCCTTCCCCTTCGCTCCCTCGGAAGCTGGGAAGACTCGAGGTCATCACGGCCTGCACTTCTTCCTCTTCGAGGGTGGTAGCTATAAGAGTGCCTACTCGGGGACTACGGGGATTCACACGATCCTTGAGTTCTCGCTGACGAAGAAATAGCACACACTCATTCTTGCTCTTTCCCCTGGCGGGCCGGCCCACATGTTGTGGATCGGCCCGCCTTCATATTGGTGTGGGCTTTGTGGTATAATAGATAGTCGAGTGTAAGCGTGAAAAATTCACGCATGTGTTTGTGATAGGAAGATAAAGCCTTATCTTTGCTTAGTCAACACAAGAATATACCAATGCTACTACGTCTTATCTTGGAGAATTTCCTGTCGTTTGAAACGGCACAAGAGTTCCATATGTTCCCTAATCGTAAGCGTGAAGGGAATGTAGAACATATCTATTCTTCTAATGGTATACCCCTCTTGAAACAGGCTGCGATCTATGGGAATAATGCAGCAGGGAAGTCAAATCTCTTCAAGGGAATCAATACCCTACGTCGTTTTGCTTTAGAAGAAGCATTTTTGACAGAGGCATTTGTGACACGTCACCGCTACCGACTAAGCTCGAATCAGGATGTGCGCCCTATAGAGCTCTTAGTGGAGTTTGAAACTCAGGATCAGCCTTTTATTTACGATGTTGCTGTGTCGGAGCGAGGTGTTGAGCGAGAGGATCTATACCTCTCAGGTGTAGGGTCAGAGAATACTCTCCTTTACCACCGGGCTTTAGAGACTGTCGAACTTGGAGAAGCTTTGCAGAAGGCTCAACAAGAGCAGTGGCAACATACCAAGGATATTGTGGAGCGCATGCTTGGGGAGAGCCATCGCTATGCTTCCTTTCTCTCGCTGCTCAAGACCTTCCCTGTTCTGGAGGATAAGGCGGTTGCGAGGGCCTATAGTTGGTTTAAAGAAGAGCTTTCTGTTATTGGGATGCACTCCGAACTGCCACGGCTTATCGAGTTATTAGACCAGAATGAAAAGGTGTTAAACTTTGTCAATCGTGTTTTTTTACAACTTTCTATTGGGGTTGATGGGGTGGAGGTAAATACTACGGATGCGGACGAATGGCTCCGTAGTCATAGTGGGTCCATCACAAGTGAGGATTTTGGTCAACTAAAAGATAATCAGGTGCTTAGTGCGTATTCTTCGACTCGTCGCCCTCTTTTTTCGACTTTATCGGAGCAGGGGAAGATGAAGGTGCAGGAGTTGCTCTTCAAACAAGTGAGCGAAGCCGGAACTTTTGATTTAGATATTCAGGACCAATCGGATGGGACAGTGCGCCTCTTGACCCTTCTCCCTGCAATCTATTCAGCCGTGAAGTCCAAGAAGACAGTCTTTATCGATGAGATCAACCATTGCCTTCACCCTCAATTGCTCTTTGATTTGGTGCGCTTCTTTGGCAAATCGACTACGCGAGGGCAACTGATTTTTTCTACCCATGAGACTGAGTTGATGGAGCAAAATCGCTTGCTACGTAGCGATGAGATTTGGCTTGTGGAGAAGGTCTTGGGAAGTAGCACCTTATACTCATTGGATGAGTTTAAGCTACACCATACGACTTCGATACGCCGAGGCTATAGGGAGGGGCGTTTTGGAGGTAGCTACGAAGGCGCTATCGAACTTGAGTCCAATGCGTGACCTGCACTACGACAATCCGAAGCGGGGGAAAAGGTCTCTCTGTCCTCAGTTTGCCTCTTCTCAGGAAGTGGTTTCCATGCCTTCTGGGGTAGAGATATCTTTCTTCCCTCCCAATTCCGAAGCATATACACCGAGGGCTAGGGGGGAGAGGGAGCCTGCTCTCTTCTTTGTCCTGTCAGGAGGTGAGAAGCGGGAGCGTGATTATTTCAGGCAGCTGGAGAGGCAAGGAATTACCTCTCTCAAGCTTCTCTTTGTTTCTCCTCAAGGGCAAAGGTCGGGTCAGAATAGCCAGTCTCATTTAGGGTCTTCTCCTCGAGATATGAAGACTTACTGGCGGAATGCTTATGACGTAAAGACGCATGAGGTGACGGTGAATGATGAGAGCTTTCAGGTAAAGGGGATAGATCGGGTCTTTTTCCTTACCGATTTGGATAACTTTCGATTCGAACTACAGGAGCTCCTTGCAGAAGAAGGTGATGTGCCTTATCGCTGGATCATTAGTAATCCTTGCTTTGAGATGTGGCTGTATTATAGCTATTGCGAGGAGGATCCTGAGGAAAAGCTATCAACTTTAAGCTCACTTAATGAAGTTAAGCGACCTAAGCATCTCAAAGGTCTGTGTAGTCAGTTGCTCCTTGGCGGTATGGATCCACGAAAGGCCTTTAAGCTGATCAATAATGCGCTATCGCGAGCAAAGCAATATGATAAGGGGATTGATGAGGATGGAATTCCTTGTCTTTTCACGACGCAGATGGTGGAGGTAGCAGAGCAAATCTGCAAATATATCGCTCCGAAAAAAACTGGTACAAATGATTTCAAGGAGGGGCTCCCGCAGAGAACAAAGGTGTAGCGTCTTATCCTTTACCCTATAGTGCATGGTCGATGTACTCTTCTCATTTTCTATCCCTTCCAACCGGATTGGTTATATCTCAGTGGTGGTCGTGCTTCAATAGTTGAAAGAGAGGGCACATCATTTTGCTATTGTGCAGCTTGTCTGACGAAGAAATAGCACACACTCATTCTTGCTCATTCCCCTGGCGGGCCGGCTCACTGTCTGTGGGTCGGCTCGCCTTTCTTTTGTGCTGTGGGTGAGGACTGTGCGTCGGTTGGGGTGGCTGGGTGTGACTTATCGATCGCCTAAGCACTACGGGAGGGTGGTGTCGACCTATATTGGTCACTGCTCCGACCTATACTGGTCGCGTCGCGGACCTATATTGGTTGCAGTCGTGACCTATATAGCTTCGCCCATCGACCTATATAGGTTCACACCACCTCTCCGTATAGGTCCCTTCGCAAAGGAATAATTACTTGAGGAGACAGGAAGCCGTGACGTTGCGGGAGGGTAGGGTGGTAGCAATAGTTGTTTGCACTCGGTTCAGTAGTGCTTCGGGGTGCAAATGACTAGTGGTTTGCATGTCAAGCGAGTAGTTGTTCGCACCCCAAACCAATAGCCGTTTGACTGCAGACCAGTAGTCATTTGCAAATCACTCTGCTACAATCCAGCTTGCAGATGAGGTGGGGATTTTGATGTGGGAGCCGTGTTCTTGCGGGAAGATTCGATGGACTTTTCGTAACTATTTTATAAATTTGCCACCCTTTTCCCCTTTAGCCAAGGTGGCGAAGGGGGTGTATCGTACACACATTTTAATGTATTTGTCTATGAAGATGATTTACTCGCTTCGTGAGCCGTATGATCCTCCCAAGGGGGAGATCTTCAAGCTCCGTACTGGTATGAGTATGCTGGTGGCATTCAGCCTTGAGGAGGTTGATGATCCCGAGATGGGACCCGACTTGACCCCCCGTGAGGATATCCGTACAGACATCCTGTAGCCATCATCCCTATTCCCTTAATCCCGATAAGATGAGAAAACTTCTACCTATACAGCTGGCACTATTCGTAGGTTTGTCAGCACTCTCCTTCTCTTCATGCCGTCAGGCCGAGCCTATGACGACGGCGACAGCCAGAGAGGCTGCCGTGACTGAAGCCTGGCGCCCAGGCCGTACCTATACTGCCGAGCTCGAGGCGGAGGTCGATGACCGACCTATCGCTGCCACTGCACAGAGCGCTCGTGGGGCTTACAACTCCGCCAGCCATGTCGAGACCCATGAAGGGCTACCCTTTGTCCTCAAGTCAGATGCCTATTCGGCAGGTCAGGAGACACATACCCATATTGTTCCTAAGATCGACTTCGACCGCACTACGAATGGCAGTGGTGCTGAGCGTCAGCATAGCCTGAAGTCCGTGCTCGCCCTCTATGATAAGACGGCAGGGAAGACCCTTCTGGCAAAGGCTCAGTGGGGAGTCCGCTTCGAGAAGGTCGCTGGCCAGTCTGATAAGACGCGACTCACGCTGCAGAGCGTCGAGCTGGGCGCAGGCGCGAGCCTTGATCCCTCGCATGACTGGTATATGATGGGCTTCTTCGGTGGTGCTGAGATCTCTGGTGGTAAGGTGTCCTTCAGGCTGAACCGCGCGCTGAAGAATGCCGACCAGCTGGAGGACTATGAGTCCGATATGTCCCTGAGCAAGGTCGGCGCTGGTGACCGCCTCTCGATGGTCGTCCCCTTCGCTACGGGCTGGCGTCAGGTCCAGGTGGATGGCACGAAGATTACCCCCAAGGTGACGGCTGGGCAGACACGCACGGATCGTATGACCTTCACTCCGCAGGCCGCCTTTGTTGAGCTGCGTGTGGCGAGCTACATGAGTCAGCCTATGACCCTCGATCCGAAGATCACGATGGAGTCGAACTGCCTCGTGACCGAGGGTGTCTATGACTTCTCTTCGCTCGGTGCTGGGGATAGTCGATTCAATTCAGCCACTCCCTCCATCGAGCCGAATGCGTATTGGACGCCAGAGGGGACGAAGAAGACGGGCGTCACTAATGAATGGATTTACGTCAATGGCGTTCACTTCGTCAGCACCTTTACGCTGAAGGACTTCCCTACGCAGATCAACGCACGCTCGGGGAATCAAGCTACGGAGGTCGCTGGTCGCTATATCTTGGCTGTCATGCCCACGGACCCTGCGAAGCCCCTTGCAGCCATGGGGAAGTCGGTGAATGGGCTGATCCGGAACTTTTGTCAGACGCTCTTCTATGGTCATCCTACAATGAAGAAGGCTACGGGCGCTGCACCTACGACCCAGGCAAGTAGCTACAGCCGCGATCCTAAGCAGCTGACTCCAGAGTTCGGTACGCGCTATCTCTTAGGCTCTACGGGGGATGAATTTAAGGGGCGTCACTCTTACTCTATGACGCTACGTCTCCTTCGTCCGATGCTGCCTATCGAGCGCCTCTATGTCCATAATGGGCTGGAGCTGGGCTCCTGGCTGAGGTACGCTGATGCGCAGAAGATGCCTGCCGCCAATATGCGTGCTGAGCTGAAGAATGCCTACCGCCTGCCCTACTGGACAGAGATCGGTACGCTCCTCACGGTGAACTACAATACGCTCACGAGTGGGTCTGTACAGAATTGGGGCACTGGGTATAGTCGCATCGCCTCTGTGATCCCTAATTCGAAGCGCGTCTTGCTCGAGCCCAAGCCCTTTGGGATGTATGATATGGCGAACTTCTATAGCTGGCGTGATAATATGCTCTACGGGATTATGTATATCGACCCCGATATCAATACGCAGAACTACCGCAAGAAGGAAGGCGGATATACGAAGCCAGGTAAGCCAGGGGGCTATGAGCGCACGAATATGTATAAGGTAGCCGTGCGAATTAGCTTCCCTACCGATCAGAAGATGAAGCTGGATACCTACTATATCGGGTCGAATCTCGATATCAACAACCAGTTCTACTATCTGATGCATCCCTCCTTCTGGGCTACGGTGGATCAGAATGCGATCATCTCACGTACGCTACCCTTCAACACGCGTAATGATAAAGCGATCTACTACTGGGGGGAAGGCATCTCGACGGAGTATGAGAATATTAATCCGCCCTGCATACCGATTCTGCGCTCTGGTGCTTCGCTGGTGGATGATCGCGTCACAAGGGATACGAGAGGGAGTGCTAATACCCTCTATTGGCTGAAGGAGCGCAGCTGGTAGCTGCGCTCCTACGGGGGAGGGTAGTAGATGACTTTTTGATAAAAAGTGTATCTTTGTAGGCGATTAGGCTCCCTGAAGCTTCGAATTTTAGGTGTTTGGAGCCTCTTCACCTCCCTCTCCTTCCGTAGTAGTACTGGCTGTGGCAAGTGGTTATCGCTGCCCTTGGTCTGGTACTATATCATCAAAATGAATTGTTCTATAATGCAATCTATGTTTAAAAAATTACTTCTATTTACAGGTCTCTTTGGCGCGCTCCTCGGCTCTTGCCGTCAGGAAGATGCCAATAGACTGGCTGATGACGCCACTACCCCTGCGGGTCCTGGCGTAGAGCTCCTGCTCGACTTTGGCGCAGATCAGCTGCGCGAGACGCCTACGTCTCCTGCCGAAGCGCAGGCGCAGGCAGGCCGTGCCTTTGACTATGTCGTCTATGATGAGACGGATGGTGGCACGACGAAGACCGCTCCCCACCTTGATCCTTCCACGGTGACGGGCGACGTCACGGCGACTGTCATCCTCCGCTCAACGGTTCGCTCTCAGCCTGTCACGATCACCACGGTTACGATGGAGCGTCGCACGACTTACCCCGATGGCTCTGCTGTGCCAAGCGATCGCCTCTACCTCCATACGAAGAAGTCTGGTGCATCCATCACGGCTGCAAGTGGCTCTAACTTCACGAAGGGTACTTGGAGTATGTCGCTGATCGTCGGCGGTACGCTGAATGGTCGCACGCTGTCTGTAGACCCCAATAACCTCGAGTCTGTGAAGTATAGCTCTGATGCTCAGTCGGACCAAGGGATCGACCTCTTTAGCGCTAATGGTAAGTGGAACCTCAAGGGGATCACTAAGGCGACTAAGGGGAGCAGCTATACGGACGCTGAGCGCGCTAAGCTTGACGTACCTTACTTCTCTGAGTGGATGACGCTTGAGGATGGTAACTATGTCGATAAGGGCAATGGCAGCATTCCTACGCTTTCCTTCGGGAGCCGTCGCTTCTCCCTGCGCCCTCAGGGGACGCTCCTGAGACTTGAGATTAAGAATGAGAACTTCTCCTCGATCAAGCTCGCAGGGATGCGTATCCTCACGAATATGATGACCTTCCGTGGTAGCTACAACCTCTCGGATGAGAATATCCACTCTTCAAAGGATCTCGCTGCTCATTGGACGGGCCTTCGTGCTGACGGGACGGATGTCATCGACTCGACGGCTGCCACCTATGGCTGGTCGCTGCCCTTCCCTAACTATACCGACTTCTGACTCAAGGAGAAGGAAGATATCGCTACGGGCGCTAAGTCCTCTAAGTACTACCTCATCTGGGCTATGCCTCAGACGGACGCTGCTACCGAGCAGAGCCGTGGTGGTGTGATGCACGTCCTCCTCTACGATGCTAATCGCACGGGTGTTGAGTACAATCGCGTTGGAAGTAATGGTACGATGCTGCCCAAGGCACTTATCCGTAAGCCTCTCTTGACGCGTAACTTCCCCGCAGGTGCCTTCCGCCTCTCATCTACGAGTCGTGGCGGTCAGAGTATCCGTCTCGTAGGTGCTCAGACGAAGATCTACACCTTCCTCCACTACCTGAAGACGGCAGATGAGGGGGGCTACCGTTCCTATGCAGAGATGCAGAATATGACGGTGGCTGAAGGTGATGCGCTACCCGATATCAATTACTGGGCGTCGATTTTCCCTGGGAAGCTGCCTGACAATCCCTTTAAGGACACCTCTTCGGATGGTAAGAACTTCACCTACACGCACTACCTCCACTCCTATGATGATAATGCCTCTGTGCCGAAGGCCTTCAATACAAACATGTATGGCTATCTTCGGGGTGCAACAGAGACCTTGGCTAACTATCCCATAGTCTTATCTGGTCAGGAGCGTTATGAGAGAAAAGCATACAGTGGCCTCCACGAAAGCCTCTCGGGTCAGGCTCATAACATCGCTGCGATCAGAATCCCTGCCGAGATGCAGATTCCCTACATCGTAGGGGATACAAAGAAGCCTCTGCAGTACAAGACGGATGGAGCTAATGAGGGCCTTTACTTCTCGACGTCCTATGTCCGACTCGGAAACACGAGGCATCCAATGACTGGATATATGATCGTTGGCTGGGGTGAAGGGCAGCAGTTCTTGACGGCCAATGCCTATCAGTTCGATACAAGGGCGTCAAAGTTGCATGTCTACTCTCGTTATCTTGGTCCAGCATTCCATCGCCCTTATACGGGAAGCTTCGCTACCCACTATGGTTGGGATATGCCTTGGATTCTTTGGAAGGGAGGCTCTGATAAATACATGGACTATGAGCCTGAAGCCGATGACGCACAGCGTGAGCTGACCCTCGGTGGGTATGAGTATAATGGGCACCGCCAAAATAACAAGGGGGTTACAGGCTCGCAGAACTCGCTCTTCTACTGGATCCGTAGTACGGAAGCCGAACCTCAGTGGCTCTACTACTATGGGGAAAATATCCAGAGTAACCGTGGTCCCATGGGTGTCGGTACTGCGACGAAGGCGAACGGTTGGACGTTCAATGCTACTGAGCAGGGTAAGCTGAAGGCTTATATCCGCCTCTTCTCTAAGAAGCCTATCGCTAATTAATCTTACGTAGGCTAATATATCATCAGCTGGCTCCCTCTCCTCTTGCAGGAGGGGGAGCCAGCTTGCTTTAGGGCGGTGACTAAAAGCAATAGTCGTTCGCACTCGGATCAGTAGTGGTTCGTGGTGCGAACGGCTATTCGTTTGCAGACCGACTTCCCGATCCTTACTCCGCGAGCCCCTATAATTACGGAGTGGATGCGCCTGTCGCGAGGGCCCTATATATAGGTATATGGGTGGGTAGAGCTATATAGGATGGCGAAGAAAGCTATATAGCTTTGGACTGATTCCTATATAGCTTTACTTGGATTCCTATATAGCTTTACTTGGATTCCTATATAGCTTTACTTGGATTCCTATATAGCTTCGTGAAGTGACCTATATTGGGTTGTTGCTCCGTGCAGGGATAAAAGTTGCGGACAAGCGGTAGAAAAGTGTGGGCTACGTACGTGGCTCTAATATCTACGTACGTGGATATTTGGGTTTACGTGCCTGGTCTTTAAGACTACGTACAAAGACAGAGGAAAACCACTACGTGAAGGCGCTTTTCCCTTCACGAGAATGATGCTTTTCCTTCCGCTGAATAAGAGGAATACTCGCGATAAGGCGAAGGGCTTGTGTATCACTTCGGAGAGGTCTGTCGGGGGGCTGGGCGCGCGATGCCTTAGCAGAATAAATAGCGGGCAGGACTCTCAGAAGCAGTCTCAGGAGAGCGGATGCAAGGCGCTCTCTTGAGGGGAGCGAAGGGCTTCCCTCTACTTTTTGTACCTTTGTGTAGATCTGTACCTTAAGTGGTATAGACGGAAATCGTATTATTTATCCTTTAGCCTAAGAAGACTAAGAATAGCGTATGGGAAGAGTCCTCATTATCGGTGCCGGCGGTGTCGGTACGGTAGTGGCCAAGAAGGTGGCACAGAATAGCGACGTATTCACTGAGATTATGCTCGCCAGCCGCACGAAGAGTAAGTGCGATAAGATTGCCTCCGAGATTACCAATGTCAAGATCCAGACGGCAGCCGTCGACGCTGATAACGTCCCCGAGCTCGTCGCTCTGATGAAGTCCTTCAAGCCAGAGCTGGTCATCAATGTCGCTCTGCCCTATCAGGACCTCCATATCATGGATGCTTGCCTCGAGGCAGGCGTCAATTACCTCGACACGGCGAACTATGAGCCGCTCGACGAAGCTAAGTTTGAGTACAGCTGGCAGTGGGCCTACAAGCAGCGCTTCGAAGAAGCTGGGCTGACGGCTATCCTGGGCTGTGGCTTCGACCCAGGGGTGACCGGGGTCTTCACCGCCTATGCTGCCAAGCACCACTTCGACGAGATCCACTACCTCGATATCGTAGACTGCAACGGTGGGGACCACCACAAGGCCTTCGCCACGAACTTCAATCCCGAGATCAACATCCGCGAGATCACCCAGAAGGGTAAGTACTACGAGGATGGACAGTGGCGCGAGACCGAGCCTCAGGAGATCCACAAGCCCCTGACCTATCCCAACATCGGGGTGCGTGAGTCTTACCTCCTCTACCACGAGGAGCTGGAGTCGCTCGTGAAGAACTTTCCCACGATCCGCCGTGCACGCTTCTGGATGACCTTCGGACAGGAGTACCTGACCCACCTGCGCGTCATGCAGAATATCGGTATCACGCGTATCGACCCCGTCCTCTACAACGGCGTCGAGATCGTCCCCATCCAGTTCCTCAAGGCGATCCTGCCTAACCCCGGTGAGCTCGGTGAGAACTACACGGGTGAGACGTCCATCGGCTGCCGTATCCGCGGTATCAAGGACGGCAAGGAGAAGACCTACTACGTATGGAACAACTGCAGCCACCAGGCTGCCTATCAGGAGACCGGCGCTCAGGGCGTGAGCTACACCACGGGTGTACCCGCCATGATCGGTGCGATGATGTTCTTCAAGGGCCTCTGGCGTCGCCCAGGCGTGTACAACGTCGAGGAGTTCGATCCAGATCCCTTCATGGAGAAGCTCATGAAGCAGGGCCTGCCTTGGCATGAGCAGTTCGACCTCGATCTCGAGCTCTGATAAGACTTGAGATGCGGCGTAGCGGAGCCGCCTGAGTACCCTCTCTTAGAGGCCCAGCCTTGGGGCACTCAGGCGCCTTCCCCGCGCGCCACCCCTTATCCCCTCACTCTTTACCCCCAAAAACCACACCACTACCTCTAATCATGAACATCCTGCTGATCGTAGATCCCCAGAACGACTTCATCACCGGCTCCCTCGCCATCGAAGGCGCGATCCCAGCGATGGATTACCTCACCGCTTACGTCAAGGAGCACCATGCCGAGTACGACGCTATCGTCGTCCTATGGACCAGCATCCTGCCGACCACTGTAGTTTCGATGTCTCTGGTGGCCCATGGCCTATCCACTGCGTCCGCTATACTACGGGGGCTGCTCTCTATCCTCCTCTGTCTGATGCGATCATGGAGCGCAAGCGTCAGGGGCAAAATGTCCTCTTCATCCCCAAGGCGATGACTCGCCACAAGGACTCTTACAGTGCCTTCCACGATGCAGTGCCCGACCTCCTCATGAACGCGCGCCGCATCGACGTTGCGGGCCTCGCAGGGGACTACTGCGTCAAGACTACTATCGAAGATCTCAGACGCCTCCTCTACGCCCCTCAGATCCACACGATCGATGAGGCCATCGCCTGGATTGGCGAGCCCCAGCCTCTGGTGTAGCTCCCCCAGCGACCTCCCACCTCTAATTCCCCCACACACCTATGAAACGACTCATTGCCACTCTGAGCCTCCTCGCTATGCTCACTGCTTGCCAGACCAGCTCGACCAAGGAGAACCCCCTCCTCACCGAGAGCACGCTTGACTACCAAGCTCCCGACTTCAGTAAGATCCGCCCAGCACACTTCGTCCCCGCTATCGAGGAGGGGATCCGTATCCAGCTCGCCGAGATCGACAGCATCACGAGCAATACGGCTGCTCCGACCTTCGAGAATACCGTGCTGGCGTATGAGAAGTCCGGTCGCCTCCTCGCACGCGCTACCTCTATCCTCTCAGGCCTCGTAGGTGCTGACGGCACCGAGGAGCTGCAGAAGATCGACGAAGAGACGACGCCTATGCTCTCCGCCCACCACGATGCGCTGCTCCTGAATGAGAAGCTCTTCGCTCGTATCAAGGCCGTCTACGACCAGCGCTCCAGCCTCCAGGGCGAAGACCTGCGCCTCACGGAGGTCCTCTATGATCAGTTCGTCCATGAGGGCGCTCTCCTCTCAGCTGCCGACAAGGAAGCTCTGAAGAAGATCAATAGCGAGATCGCTGTGCTGCAGACGAAGTTCACGAATCAGGTGAACGCTGGCACGAAGGAAGCTGCTGTCCTCGTCGACAAGGTCGAGGAGCTCGATGGCCTCCCCGAAGAAGCGATCACCCGTGCTGCCGAGGCCGCTGCCGCTGCAGGCCACAAGGGTAAGTATCTGCTGGAGCAGACGAATACGTCACGCCCAGGCTACCTTGCCGACCTCAACAATCGTGATGTCCGTCGTCGCGTCCTCGAGGCTTCGCTCTCGCGCTGCTCGAGCGGTGATAGCACGAATACGCACCCCACGATCACCCGCATCGCAGCCCTGCGCGCCGAGAAGGCAAAGCTCCTCGGGCTGCCCAACTTCGCCTCTTGGGCGCTGAGCGACCAGATGGCTGGTCGTCCCGAGGCCGTAGAGCGCCTCATCAGTCAGCTGGCTCCCGCCCTTCGTGCCAAGGTCGCTGACGATGTCGCCGAACTCGAAGCCTTCGCTCAGCAGACGGAGGGGAAGGACTTCAAGCTCGCTGCTTGGGACCTCGACTACTATGCCGAGCGCCTGAAGAAGGCTAAGTACGACCTCAACGAAGCAGACCTCAAGCCCTATCTCGTGCTGGATAGCGTGCTGAAGAATGGGGTCTTCTACGCAGCCAACCAGCTCTATGGTCTGACCTTCAAGCCCCGTCCTGATATCCCTGTCTATGCTGATGGCGTACAGGTCTACGAGGTCTTCGACCAGGATAATACCCCCATGGCCCTCTTCTATACGGACTACTTCCGTCGCCCAACGAAGACGGGTGGGGCGTGGATGTCGAACTTCGTCCAGCAGAGTACGCTCTTCGGTACGAAGCCTGTCATCTACAACGTCTGCAACTTCGAGGCTCCTGCTAAGGGCGCTCCCGCCTTCCTCACCTCGTCGGATGTAGAGACGCTCTTCCATGAGTTCGGCCACGCTCTGCATGGTCTCTTCGCTTCGCAGAAGTACGAGACGCTCTCGGGTACGAATACGCCCCGTGACTTCGTGGAAATGCCCTCGCAGTTCAACGAGCACTGGATGACGGACTCTGTCGTCCTGCGCCACTACGCCCGCCACTACAAGACGGGTGAGCCTATGCCTCAGGCACTCATCGATAAGATGAAGGCTGCTGCTACCTACGGACAGTCCTACGCACTGGCAGAGAACCTCGCTGCTGTGACGATCGATATGGCTTGGGGTATGCTCCCCGCTGGTCAGACGGTGAGCGATGTAGATGCCTTCGAGCGTGAGGTGCTCGCTCGTGCTGGTCTTGACTTCGCCCTCGTACCTCCCCGCTACCGCTCGGCCTACTACCTGCACGTCTTCGCTGGAGGCTATGCTTCAGGCTACTACTCTTACCTCTGGACGGAGGTCCTCGACCACAATATCTTTGAGTGGTTCGCCGCACACGGCGGGCTGACGCGTGAGAATGGTCAGCGCTTCCGTGAGATGGTCCTCTCACGTGGGAATACCGCTCCTGTCGGCACGTTCTTCACGAACTTCACCGGCCTCACGGAGCCCGATATGTCGAGCCTTCTGCGCTTCCGCGGCCTCACGAAGTAAGCTAAGGGAGCTTCGTCACCTCCCCACATAATAGGCGCCCCCCCATCCCTCGGACTGAGATCCGTCGGGTGGGGGGCGCTACTTTATTATAGATAGCACTCCATAGGCTGGAGCGGAATACGTATCTTTGTCCTACCAGTAATAGATCCAGCACAGACCTCGAAGAATGACAGAGCACTACGTCGTCTCCGCACGCAAATACCGCCCCGATACCTTCCGTAGTATCGTCGGGCAGGAGGCTATGGCCTCCACACTACGCACCGCTGTTCGCTCGGGCAAACTCTCCCATGCGTACCTCTTCTGTGGCCCCCGTGGGGTAGGGAAGACGACGGCGGCACGCGTCTTAGCGCGGACGATCAACTGCGAGAACCTCTCGGCCGAAGGGGAGGCTTGCGGGCAGTGCGAGAGCTGTAAGGCCTTCGAGGAGCAGCGCTCCTTCAATATCTTCGAGCTGGATGCTGCGTCGAACAACTCCGTAGAGGATATCCGCCAGCTCACCGAGCAGGTGCAGATGCCTCCCGCGCTTGGTCGCTACAAGGTCTATATCATCGACGAGGTGCACATGCTCTCGGCGGCGGCCTTCAATGCCTTCCTCAAGACCCTTGAAGAGCCCCCCTCGTACGCTATCTTCATCTTAGCGACGACGGAGAAGCACAAGATCCTCCCCACCATCCTCTCGCGCTGTCAGATCTATGACTTCAAGCGAATCACCGTGCAGGATATCACCCGCCATCTGCGCTACGTCGCCGATAGCGAGGGTATCGATGCCGAGGAGACGGCGCTCGGGCTCATCGCTGAGAAGGCCGATGGGGGGATGCGCGATGCGCTGTCGATGTTTGACCGTATCGCCAGCTTCGCCGGTGGACATATCACCTACCAGCATGCGCTGGAGAGTCTGAATGTCCTTGACTATACCTACTTCATCCGCATCTTCGAGCTCTTCCTGAGTGGGGACCATCGTAGTGTCTTGCTCCTCCTGGATGAGCTGATGGGTAAGGGTTTCGAGGGACAGACGATCCTCACGGGGCTCTCCGCTTTCGTGCGTGACCTCCTGGTAGCCCAGCATCCCGAGACGCTCCAGCTCTTGGAGAAGCCCGATGCCGTAGCCGCCTCCTATGCGACCATTGCCCAGCAGTGCACACCTGCCAGCCTCTTCGCTGCGCTCAAGACTCTGGTGCAGGCCGATCAGCAGTATCGCGGGGCAACGAATAAGCGCCTCTTAGTCGAGCTGAGCTTTCTCAGTATGGTCCCTCTCTTCAAGCGGGACTCTGACCTCAATCTCCCTGCTGCGCCAGCCCCCGCTGCACCTCAGACGGCTACACCACAGGCAGCTCCTCAGACGCCCCCTGCGACTACACCCCCAGCTTCTCCTGCGCCCAAAGCGCAGACAGCTCCCGTAGCAACTCCCGCGCCACAGGTAGCTCCCAAGCCAGCCCCTTCGGCGGTGACGCCTCCTCCCGCGGCAGCTGAACCGACACCCGCGCCCGCACCTGCACCTGCGACATCTGCTACACCTCCCCCTCCAGCTCCCCCCTCCTCCGCTCCTAAGCGCCTCTTCGGAGCACGCCGTCGTGCAGACGCTCCCAGCGAAGCCTCTTCTACGGCTCCAGCAGAGGCCCCTGCCCCTGTCGAGGATAAGGACTTCACGGAGGATGACCTCCAGCGAGCTTGGGTACGCTTCGTCGAGCAGGAGCTGACGCCCTCACAGATCCTCTACCGCAACATCCTGCGCCCCGAGCTACCGAAGCTCTTAGACGGCGTGCAGGCAGAGATCTCCCTCCCACCAGGTGAGGCTATCCATACCACGGTGATGGAGGTCTATCCCCAGCTCGTGGAGTTCCTCCGCACGACGCTGCAGAATCGGAAGTTCAACCTCGTCCTGCGCGAGAAGACTGTAGAGGAGCAGGCGAAGATCATCCTCACCCAAGAGGATCGCTTCAATCAGCTCGCGGAGATCAACCCCGAGGTGCGCAAGCTCAAGGAAGCCCTTGGCCTACGCTTCTCCTAATCCCAGACCACATACATATACAATACGCATATCGCTATGAAGATCAAGAAGCACATCACCGCTCTTGCTACGGCAGCAGCCCTCTCAGCTACCCTGCCTGCTGTGGCTCAGCAGTCGCAGCACATGACGCCCGAGACGATGCTTTCGCTCGCTCGTGTCGGTGCCTCCGCCCTCTCTCCCGACGGCAAGACGGTCGTCTACAGCGTGGGCTTCCCCAGCATCAAGGATAATAAGATCCGCACCGAGCTCTTCACCATCTCCTCCGATGGCAGCGCACGTCGCCAGATCACCCAGGGTGTCGCTGGCGTGCATGGCGCTCGCTGGATCCAGCAGGGCCGTCGTATCAGCTACATCTCCTCTGAGAGTGGCGCTCCTCAGGTCTGGACGATGGCAGCCGATGGTACGGACCGTCGTCAGGTGACCAATATCGAGGGTGGGCTCTCGGACTACCTCTTCTCGCCCGATGAGAAGCAGCTGGCCTATATCAAGGAGATTTCCTTCGGGAAGAGTACTAAGGAGATTTACCCCGACCTACCTAAGGCTACGGGTCGTATCGTCACCGATCTGATGTACAAGCATTGGGACGAATGGGTAGAGACGATCCCCCATATCTTCATCGCTCCCGTAGGAGGCGAAGCGATCACGGGCGGTAAGGATATCCTCGAGGGTGAGCCTTACGAAGCTCCTACGAAGCCCTTTGGCGGGGCAGAGGAACTCTCATGGAGCCCCGATGGTAAGACCTTAGCCTACTCCTCCCGCAAGAAGACGGGCATGGAGTACTCCCTCTCCACCAATACCGATATCTATCTCTACGACCTCGTCTCGGGGCAGACTCGCAATATCACCGAGGGGATGGGTGGCTATGACACGCACCCCCGCTTCTCGCCCGATGGTAAGCGTATCAGCTGGATCAGCATGGAGCGTGACGGCTATGAAGCCGACCTCAAGCGCCTCTTCGTCCAGGATCTGAAGACAGGGCAGAAGACCTTCCTCACCGACGGCTTCGAGTACGATGTCGATGAGCTCCAGTGGGCAGCTAATAGCCAGAGCCTCTTCTTCCTCTCGACGAAGCATGCCGAAGCCCAGCTCTGGGAGATCGCGCTCAAGAGTCGTAAGATCCGCCAGATCACCACGGGTATGCACGACTACACCTCTCTGGATGTACAGGGTGGTAAGATCCTCGCTGGTCGTCAGAGCTACATCGAGCCCACGGATCTCTACCTCGTAGACGTTAAGACGGGTGCAGCGAAGCAGCTCACAGCAGAGAATAAGTCTACGCTCGACGGCCTCGCTCCTATCTCGGTAGAGAAGCGCTGGGTCAAGACGACCGACGGGGGCA
This sequence comes from Porphyromonas bobii, assembly GCF_943169685.1. Taxonomy (NCBI): domain Bacteria; kingdom Pseudomonadati; phylum Bacteroidota; class Bacteroidia; order Bacteroidales; family Porphyromonadaceae; genus Porphyromonas; species Porphyromonas bobii. The sequence continues at coordinate 82,963 of NZ_CALPBU010000007.1, read as the reverse complement.
ACATGCTTGTCTGGGTCGTCCTCCCACCGAACTTCGACAAGACGAAGAAGTACCCTGCACTGCTCTTCTGTCAGGGTGGCCCACAGAGCCCCGTCAGTCAGTTCTTCTCCTACCGCTGGAATATGCGCCTCATGGCTGAGCAAGGCTATATCGTCATCGCTCCCAATCGCCACGGTGTCCCCAGCTTCGGTAAGGCATGGAACGAGCAGATCAGTGGTGACTACTCGGGGCAGAATATCCAAGACTACCTCACCGCAGTTGATGAGCTGAAGAAGGAGCCTTGGGTCGATAGCGAGCGCCTCGGTTGCGTCGGGGCCAGCTACGGTGGCTACTCCGTCTTCTATCTGGCAGGCGTGCACCAGAAGCGCTTCAAGGCCTTCATCGCCCACGCTGGTATCTTCAACCTCGAGATGCAGTACATGACTACCGAGGAGATGTGGTTCGCCAACTGGGATATGGGCGGTGCTCCCTGGGAGAAGGACAATGCAGTCGCTCAGCGTACCTTCGCTAACTCCCCCCACAAGCTCGTAGCTAACTGGGATACACCGATACTGGTCATCCACGGCGAGCGCGACTACCGCATCCTCGCAGGCCAAGGTATGGCGGCCTTCAATGCGGCTAAGCTCCGCGGCATCCCTGCCGAGCTCCTCATCTACCCCGATGAGAACCACTGGATCCTCCGCCCGCAGAACGCCCTGCTCTGGCAGCGTACCTTCTTCGGCTGGCTTGATAAGTTCCTCAAGTAACCTCTATATGTCCGTGCGAAAGAACTGTTAGTCCCCTCTACAGTCCTTTCGCACGGCTTGCTTTCACCCCATCTCTCTCCCGAATAGGAAGCTCTTTTACCCACATCATTGACCCACTAACTCTCTTTCTGGTAATGAAGACTGACATTGAAATCGCCCGCTCGATAGCCCTCGAGCCGATCGAAAAGATAGCTGCCAAGGTGGCTATCCCCACCGACCACCTGGAGCACTACGGCAAGTACCTCGCCAAGGTAGATCTCTCCGAGCTCCAAGCTGGTCATAAGCCTGGCAAGCTCATCCTCGTCACCGCCATCACCGCTACGAAGGCTGGTATCGGCAAGACGACGGTCTCTATCGGCCTCGCTCTCGGTATGAACCGCCTCGGTCATAAGGCGGTCGTCGCACTGCGTGAGCCCTCTCTAGGCCCTTGCTTCGGTATGAAGGGCGGTGCTGCTGGTGGTGGCTACGCTCAGGTCCTTCCTATGGAGAAGATCAACCTGCACTTCACCGGTGACTTCCACGCCATCACCTCTGCGCACAATATGATCACTGCGCTCCTGGACAACTACATCTACCAGAACCGCAATACGGACAAGGGTCTCAGCGAAGTCCTCTGGAAGCGTGTCCTCGACGTCAACGACCGTTCTCTGCGCTCCATCGTCACGGGCCTCGGTGGTCAGGTCAATGGTATCCCAGCCGAATCGGGCTTCGACATCACGCCTGCCTCGGAGATCATGGCGATCCTCTGTCTGTCGACTTCACTCGAAGACCTGCGTCGCCGTATCGAGAATATCCTCCTCGGCTATACGAAGCAGGGGGAGCCCTTTACCGTGCGTGACCTCGGGGTAGCGGGTGCGATCACCGTCCTCCTCCTCGACGCTATCAAGCCCAATCTGGCGCAGACGACCGAGCATACCCCTGCCTTCATCCACGGCGGCCCGTTTGCGAACATCGCCCACGGCTGCAACTCGATCCTCGCCACCCGCATGGCGCTGGCGCACTCCGACTACACGATCACGGAGGCTGGCTTCGGTGCGGATCTCGGCGCAGAGAAGTTCTACAACATCAAGTGCCGCACGGCAGGCCTCCAGCCTGCGCTCACCGTCCTCGTGGCTACCCTCGGCGGGCTGAAGATGCACGGTGGTGTCGATGAGAAGGATCTCAAGACGCAGAATATCGAGGGCGTCCGCCATGGGCTGGCTAACCTCGACCGCCATATCGAGAACCTCAAGAGCTTCGGGCAGACGGTCGTCGTAGCCTTCAACCGCTTCGCTACCGATACGGAGGAGGAGATCGCACTGGTGCGTGAGCATTGCCACGCCGCTGGTGTGGGCTTCGCTGTCAACACGGCCTTCGGCGAAGGTGGTGCTGGTGCGGAAGAGCTCGCTCGCCTCGTCGTCGAGACCATCGAGCAGAAGCCCTCGCAGCCCCTGCAGTTCACCTATCCCCTCACCGCCTCTATCGAGGAGAAGGCTACGGCTATCGCTCAGCGCATCTACGGTGCACGCTCCATCCACTTCTCGGCAAAGGCACAGCGCCAGCTCGAGCGTATCGAGCGCCACGGCTGGTCGAAGTTCCCCGTCTGTATCGCCAAGACGCAGTACTCCTTCAGCGACGATCCCACGGCCTATGGTAGCGTGCGTGACTTCGACCTCGAGGTGCGCGACGTCGTCATCAACACGGGTGCTGAGATGATCGTCCTCGTCCTCGGCGCTCTGGTGCGTATGCCCGGTCTGCCCCGCGTCCCCCAAGCAGAAAAGATAGACTTCATCGATGGACACATCGAGGATCTTAGCTAATAATACCTATATAACTCACTCACTACACTCAAATTCATGAACTACGATGTAGCTATCATCGGTGCTGGCCCCGGCGGTACCGATGCTGCAGAGCATGCAGCAGCCCACGGCCTCCGCGTCGTCATCTTCGAGAAGAATAAGCTCGGTGGTGTCTGTCTCAACGAAGGTTGCGTACCTACGAAGGCGCTCCTGCACTCAGCTCACCTCCTCTCCGAAGCCCTCGATGGCAAGAAATATGGTCTTACGATCCCTGAAGCAGCCTTCGACCTTGGTAAGGTGATGGCACGCAAGACGAAGATCCTCAAGAAGCTCGGTGCGGGTATCCGTATCGGTCTGCAGGGTCACGAGGTGGAGATCGTCACCGAAGAGGCTCGTCTCACGGGGCGCGGTGATGAGGGCTTCACCATCGCTGCAGGCGAGGCGACCTATACGGCACGCCACGTCATCATCGCTACGGGCTCACGTGCCTTCATCCCACCCATCGATGGGCTGAGCGATGTGCCCTTCTGGACAGCTAAGGAGGCACTTGAGGTCGAGGAACTCCCACAGAGCCTCGTCGTCCTCGGTGGCGGGGTCATCGGTATGGAGTTCGTCTCCTTCTTCTCTACGCTCGGCGTGGAGGTCACGGTCGTCGAGATGCTGCCTAAGATCCTCGGACCTATGGACGAAGAGCTCTCTGGGGAGCTGCAGAAGGCCTTCGAGAAGCGCAAGGTGAAGTTCCACCTCTCCACGAAGGTCACTGCAGTGCGTGAGGGCAAGGTCATCGCTGAGCATGAGGGCGAGACGCTGGAGATCCCCTTCGACAAGCTGCTGGTCAGCGTCGGCCGTCGTGCTGTGACCGATGGTTTGGGACTGGAGACGGTCGGTGTCGAGCTCCAGCGTGGGGCTGTCGTCGTCGATGAGCACCTCCAGACCTCAGTACCTGGTATCTATGCCGTCGGTGATGTCAATGGCACGTCTATGCTCGCTCACACGGCTGCTCGCGAAGGGCAGGTCGCTGTACACCACATCACCGGCACGGAGGATGTGATGAGCTACCGCGCTATCCCTGGTATCGTCTATACCGATCCCGAGATCGCTGCTGTCGGTCAGACGGAGCAGGAGCTGCGTACGGCTGGCATCGACTATGAGGTGCATCGTGTGCCGATGACGCTCTCTGGTCGCTTCATCATCGAGAACGAGCAGGGCAATGGCTTCTGCAAGCTCCTCACGGACAAGGAGGGGGTCATCCTCGGTGCGCACCTCTTCGGTAATGGCTCTTCGGAGATCCTGGTGCCTGCGATTATGGCTGTCGAGCAGCGTATGAAGCTCTCTGAGCTGTCTCGCATCGTCTTCCCACACCCCACGGTCTGCGAGATCGTCCGCTCGGCTACCCTGCACTAAGGGAAGCTACTCCCCATAATAAGCCCGCCGGCTACGCTCCACGAAGGAGGGTAGCCGGCGGGTCTTTTTATGCTGATATGTGTGGGGGCGCTTTGCTTTATACCGCTGTGAGGCGGAGGATCTGCAGGCCGTGGGGAGCGAGGCTCAGGCGAAGGGGAGCCAGCGTGGTGAGGCAGAGGAAGTCCACTGCACCCGTGAGCAGGTCTGTGGCACGGAAGGCTGTGCCCTCGGTGATGCCCGTAGCGGCGAAGAATTCGGCGGGTAGGGGGAGGGCGACGTCAGCCTGCTCACTGGAGAAGTTCGCCAGCACGAGGTAGAGCCCTTCCTCCGAAGCGCGGGCGAAGGCGAGGACACGCTCTCTGCCAGAGCCCTCGGCACGCAGGCCGTAGTAGCTCCCTTGGCTGATGATGGGGTCGGTGTAGCAGGAAGCGAGGCGCTGGTAGTCGCCGAGTAGGCTGGCCTCTTCGTCCGTCAGCTGGGCGGGGGTGTAGCCACCAGCCTGCAGGCGCTGGAGCTTGTCGAGGCTCCAGTAGTCGAAGATCGTCGTGCGGCCATCACGCCCGCTGAAGCCCTCGCTGTCCATGCCCTGCTCACCCAGCTCCTGACCGAAGTAGAGGAGTAGGGGATTGCCACCACTTAGGGCTGCGACAGCCGTAGCGAGGAAGCCCTGACGGGGTGAGGCGAAGACAAAGTCCGAGGCGAGGCGCTGCTCGTCATGGTTCTCCGTGAAGTAGCACATCGCTGATTGCTCGCCACCGACGGCATCACGCACACCGGTGAAGTCTGCTGCGTCCCGTGCGCCCTTGCCGAGAGCGATGAGGAAGTCATAGACACCGACCTTGTCATAGAGGTAGTCGAAGCCTGCATGCAGGTACTCGTCGTAGCGGTGGGGCTGGTAGATCTCTGCGAGGAAGAGCGTCTTGGGGTACTGCTCACGCACCGAGGGGATCGCCCAAGCCCAGAAGGCGGGTGGGACAAGCTCGGTCATATCGCAGCGGAAGCCATCGACACCACGTGCTGCCCAGTAGCAGAGGATGTCACGCATCTTCACCCACGTATCGGGTATGGGGTCGGCATGCAGGCCACTTCCCCCGCAGTAGTCCACCCCGTAGTTGAGCTTCACCGTCTCGTACCAGTCCGTGATGCTGGGGTAGGGGCTGAAGCAGTCGTTGCCCGTAGCGCGTGCGGGGCACTCGGTGTATGGGGATGACTCTGTGGATAAGGGTAGGATAAGTGAGGTGTCGGGGAGGTAGTAGAAGTTGTTGCGCGGGGAGAACGCCAGCTGTACATCGTCCGTAGCACCGAGGTCTGCGACGCCCTCAGGGCACGCATCGGAGTGATAGGTGCGGGCGACGTGGTTGGGGATAAAGTCCATCAAGACCTGTAGCCCAGCCTGATGGGTACGCTTGATGAGGGCATCCAGCTCTGCCTGTCGCGTGTAGGGATCTTCGGCGAGGTCGGGGTCGACGTCGTAGTAGTCCTTGACGGCATAGGGCGAGCCTGCCTGCCCCTTCACCGTGTCGGGGTGGTCGGGACGGATGCCTTGGGCGCTGTAGTCGGTCTTCGTGGCGTGCTCCAGCAGGCCGATATACCAGACGTGGGTAGCCCCGAGGCTGCGGATATAGGCGAGGGCTTCTGGCGTGAAGTCACGGAGCTTCCCCGAGCCGTTCTCGGAGAGTGTGCCATGGGGCTGGCGGGTCGCATTCTTATTCCCCCAGAGTCGAGTGAGGGCGGAGTAGATGACGATCTTCTGCTGCATAGGTATGGGTAGGTGGCGGGGCTAAGGCTTCTTTGCGTCCTTCTTCTTTTTGACCAGTGGTGCGAGCTCGGACTTGGCCAGCTCGTAGCCTATCTTCATCAGCTGCTCGGAAGCGCTGACCTCGAACATCCCGAACTTTGTGACCTCGCTCGTCTCAAGGAGGTAGTCGCAGGCCGCACAGTCAGGGGTGGTATTCTGGCGGAAGATTAGTTCCCATGCACGGTTAGCGATGTCCTTTATATTCATGGGGATTTCTGCGCTCTGCACGGGGCCGAGGTTCATACCGATGACCTCCTCGCAGTCCTCGCGGATGGCCGTGACGGGGAAGTTGCGGAAGAGCCCGCCGTCGACGTAGGTGTGACCGTCGATTTCTACAGGGCAGAAGAGGATGGGGATGCTTGATGAAGCTAGGATAATCTTCGCCAAGGGTCCCTCAGTAAAGACGTGTGGTTCTCCTCGGTTTAGGTCGGTGGCTACGATACGCATGGGGGTCGGTAGATCCTCCAGATTGCGGTGGCGGAGGTTCTTCTTAAGCAACTGGAGGAATTTCGTCGTGCTGAAGATCCCGCCCCCCTTGGTGGTGAAGCTGGTCATCTGCATGAAGCCCGTCTGCGAGAGGAGCTGGTGGACCTCCTCAGGCGCATAGCCCGACGCGTAGAAGGCGCCCATGATGGAGCCAGCACTGGTGCCAGCGATGATCTCGGGGCGTAGGCCTACCTCGTCGAGGTACTTCAAGACACCGAGGTGGGCAAAGCCCTTGATGCTGCCGCCACTGAGGGCGATCCCCAGCTGATAGGGGCGGGTGGAGCGGTTGTCTGCCATTGGCTGAGTCATTTATTAGCGCAAAGATACGCCATGCCCCGCATACCTACCCCCTCTCATTTCTCGTGCAGTAGCTTCTGTATCTATAGGGGAGGGGTGGTGTGAAGCTATATTGGTCGGTGGGTGGACCTATATAGGTCGTCGTGTGAAGCTATATAGGTCGCTGAATGAACCTATATAGGTCAGCCCGCAGACCAATATAGGTCGCGAAAGCAACCAGTACTGGTCAGAGCGGCGAGCAGTACTGGTCACTCATAGTAAGTAGTACTGGTCACGAAAGCAACCAGTACTGGTCAGAACGGCGACCAGTACTGGTCAAATTTTGGGGGCTTTGAGGTCTGTGCTCTGGTGACCTCGAGAGACGCTGTAATAGAGGCGCTTGGGAGGGATGGAGAAGGTGGGGTGAGTGGGGTGAAAAAGAGAGGTGGGTGGCAGGTAAATCGCCTTCGCGGGCGGGCGCGCGAGCATCTAAAAGGCCTTTATCTACGGGCAAAAAGGAAAAGTGGAGGCTATTATGAAGAAATTTTAAGATCTTTGTACCGCAAATCCATAGGTTCTATTATACCCAAACAAGCAATAATGATTAAGAGTGCACTCCAGCAGGCTCGTAGCAAGTACAGCCCCAAGCTCCCTAAGGCACTGGAAGGTGGCGTGAAGACCGTCTTCGGTGCAGCTACGCAGAGCGTCAGCGATCAGGAAGCTATCGCCAAGCTTTTCCCTAACACATACGGTCTCCCCAAGCTCACTTTCGAAGCTTCGAGCGAGGCTACCTCTGGCACGCCCATCAATGGCGGTGTCATCCTCTCTGGCGGTCAGGCTCCTGGTGGGCACAACGTCATCGCAGGCCTCTTCGACGGTCTGAAGAAGATCCATCCCGATAGCCGTCTCTATGGCTTCCTCATGGGTCCTGACGGTCTCGTACAGCACAACTATATCGAGCTGACGGCCGACATCATCGACGAGTACCGCAATACCGGCGGCTTCGACATCATCGGCTCTGGCCGTACGAAGCTCGAGGAGACGGCTCAGTTCGACAAGGGCCTCGAGATCCTCAAGAAGCTCGACATCCGTGCGCTGGTCATCATCGGTGGTGACGACTCCAACACCAACGCTGCAGTCCTCGCAGAATACTACAAGAGCATCGGCGCTCCCGTCCAGGTCATTGGCTGCCCCAAGACCATCGACGGTGACCTGAAGAACGAGCAGATCGAGACCTCCTTCGGCTTCGACACCGCTACGAAGGTCTACGCTGAAGTCATCGGTAACATCCAGCGTGACTGTAACTCTGCTCGCAAGTACTGGCACTTCATCAAGCTCATGGGCCGCTCTGCTTCGCACATCGCCCTCGAGTGCGCCCTGCAGGTACAGCCCAACGTCGCTATCATCAGCGAAGAAGTAGAGGCTAAGAACCAGACCCTCGACGACGTAGTCACCTACATCGCTGAGGTCGTAGCCGCTCGTGCTGCTAAGGGTGAGAACTTCGGTACGGTACTGATCCCCGAAGGTCTTATCGAATTCATCCCTGCCTTCAAGGCGCTCATCGCTGAGCTCAACGACTACCTCGCACACCACGAGGCAGAGTTCCGCGCTGTCCCCGCTGACGAGCAGCGTGCCTATGTCGCTGAGCACCTCAGCGCTGCTAACTCAGCTCTCTACGCCAGCCTGCCCGCTACGGTAGCTCGCCAGCTGACGCTCGACCGTGACCCCCACGGCAACGTCCAGGTGTCGCTCATCGAGACGGAAAAGCTCCTGGCTGAGATGGTCGCTACCAAGCTCGCTGCTTGGAAGGAAGAAGGTCGCTTCACGGGTAAGTTCTCTCCCCTCACCCACTTCTTCGGCTACGAAGGCCGCTGCGCTATGCCCTCGAACTTCGATGCTGACTACTGCTACGCCCTCGGTCGTACGGCTGCTTGCCTCATCGCCTCAGGTGTGACGGGCTACATGAGCTCTGTACAGAACCTCACGGCTCCCGCTACTGAGTGGATCGCTGGTGGTATCCCCACGACGATGATGATGAACATGGAGCGTCGTCACGGCGAAATGAAGCCTGTGATCCAGAAGGCTCTCGTAGACCTTCAGGGCAAGCCCTTCGCTTACTTCGCAGCTAACCGCGCTGAGTGGGCTAAGGATACGTGCTTCATCTATCCTGGCCCAATCCAGTTCTACGGTGATCCCGAGCTCTGCGACCAGCCCTCACGTACGCTTGCTCTCGAGCAGGCTAAGTAAGCCCTGAGGCTCGCATCTCTATACAAGGCGTGCCCGCACCTGACCCCATGAGGTCGGTGCGGGCACGCCTTGTATAGAGTGCTGTGGAGTCATCTTTTTGTTACCGTAGATAATATCCGTATCTTTACCTACGTTATAATTACGATATATCAACCCACAAACAACTAAAAGACTCATGCAAGAAAAAGCTATCTTCGAGTATTTCAAGGAAGGTGTAACTCTTAAATACATGGATTTCAGTGGCCGTGCACGCCGCCGTGAATACTGGAGCTATACACTCTGCGCCTTCGTCATTGGCTTCGTAGCTGGCCTCATTGATGGCCTCATCGGTCTGCACAGCGTCCTCTCCCTTATTGTAAGCCTTGCCCTCCTCCTCCCAGGCCTTGCAATCTCTGTACGTCGTCTCCATGACCTGGGTAAGGACTGGAAGTACCTCCTTATTGCTCTTATCCCCTTCGGTGCCTTCTACCTGATCTATCTCTTCGTTCAGGAAGGCGAGCCCGGTGACAACGCCTACGGCCCCAATCCCAAGGGTCTCTAAGTAGGGCACAGACCTCTCCACGAACATACACACAAAGCGAAAGCGAGGCCGCGATCATCTGATGATCGCGGCCTCGCCTATTTATAGAGTTCCCTTTTGTGGTCGGGACTATCGAAGCATCTGACGGTAGTGCTTATCGATCTCCTTGCGGGCTTCGTCCGTAGGCTCGAAGGCGGGTGCGGACATCGTCTCAAGGACGGAGGCATCGGCCTTCTCGTTGAGCTTCGGGATAAAGACATTGACATTCACCAGCAGGTCACCCTTGCCGTAGCCGTTGACCGAAGGGAGCCCCTTGCCTCGCAGACGGAGGACCTTGCCTGGCTGCGTGCCTGCAGCGATGTTCACACGTGCCTTCCCACCGATCGTAGGTACCTCGACGGATCCACCTTGGGCGGCTGTAGGTACGGAGATGAGGAGGTTGTAGATGAGGTCATTGCCGTTGCGGATGAGATTGGGATCCTCTTCTTCCTGGATGACGACCTGCAGGTCACCGGGTATACCACCGCGGGGAGCTGCGTTCCCCTTACCTTGGACGGAGAACTGCATGCCCGCGGCCACCCCAGCAGGGATGCGGAAGGATACGACCTCTTCGCCGATCTGCGTGCCCTTCCCCTTACAGAAGCTACAGGGCTTAGTGATGACCTCACCCGTACCTTCACAGGTGGGGCAGACGGACTGCGTCTGCATCATGCCGAAGATACTGCGCTGAGCGGAGATGACGACGCCAGAGCCGTGACACGTGTCGCACTGCTTCTTGCCGTCCTTCTCCGTGGTACCGTCTCCGTGACAGTGGGAGCAGGCGACTTGCTTCTTCACCTTGAGCTTCTTCTCTACGCCCTTGTCGATCTCCTCGAGGGTGAGGCGGACGCGAGCGCGAAGGTCGGAGCCGCGCAGGACCTGACGGCCACCGCCGCCACCTCCGCCGAAGCCTCCGAAGTCAAAGCCTCCGAAGCCACCACCTCCGAAGAGGTCGCCGAAGCGGCTGAAGATATCTTCCATCGACATGCCTCCGCCGAAGCCACCGCCACCGCTGGCGGCGCTGCTACCGACGCCGGCATGACCGAACTGGTCGTAGCGCTGGCGCTTCTCTGGATCGCTCAGTACGTCATAGGCCTCAGCAAGCTCCTTGAACTTCTCTTCGGCCTCCTTGTCCCCGGGATTCTTGTCGGGGTGATATTTGATGGCGAGCTTGCGGTAGGCCTTCTTCAGCTCTTCGGCCGAAGCGCCCTTAGCTACGCCAAGGACTTCATAGTAATCTCTCTTTTCTGCCATAGATAGTTTCTCCTTTCCTTACTGACCTACGACCACAGAGGAGTGGCGTAGTACCTTGTCGTGGAGCTTGTAGCCCTTCTTGACGCAGTCGATGATCTTACCCTTGAGGCTCTCCTCGGGGGCGGGGAAGGTGGCGATGGCTTCGTGGAGCTCATCGTCGAAGTTCTCGCCCTCGGTGGGGATAGCTGTGACGCCCTGACGGCTGAGGTAGTCCACGAACTTTGAGTAGATCAGGTGCACGCCTTCCTTGAGGGCATCGAGGTCGGTGGCCTTGTCGAGGTTCTGCAGGGCGATTTCGAGGTCATCGACGACGGGCAAGAGGTCGGTGAGGGCCTTCTCGCCACCGCTGCGGATGAGCTCGCTCTTCTCCTTGAGGGTGCGCTTGCGGTAGTTGTCATACTCGGCGACCAGACGCAGGTGCGCGTCCTTGAGCTTGTCGAGCTCGGCCTGAAGCTTGGCTTCGGGCGAAAGTTCTTCGGCTGGGCTCTCGGTCAATTCTTCCTCTTGAGGCTGAGCCTGCTCGTTTGTCTGACAATCTGTCTGCTCTTCTGCGGCTGTCTGCTCGTCGCGCTCCAGCTCTTGATCTTTGATTTCTTCGCTCATATTATTTATTGTTATTTGCTATATATTAGTGGCTTACACCACATAGAGGGGCGGTATAGGCGCTATCATTATCCTCCTGCTCGTGCTATGCCGTGCGGGAGCTATTTACCTTCGTGCAAATATGATACCAATCTCTTGGCAGGCGGGGGGAACCCATTCTATGCGGGCTAAGGAAGCCCCTCTCCTTCGCCCTTTCCGTCCCCTCCCTTCGCCAAGCACCAACCGAAGGAAAATAAAGAGCTCGCCCGTGGACTCCACTCAAGGAATCCACGGGCGAGCTTCTGCTTATCCCTTACTCTGTGACAGGGTCAGATGAGGAGGAATTATCCTCGGACTGTTCTTCCCATTTATCAATTATCAAATCGATGGTAGCTTTAAGGATCTTAGCCTGTTGCTCATTGATCGTATTTCTAATGATTTCAATCTGTTCCTTTGTGATAGACTCTTTCAGAGGCTTACCCTTTTTCCCACGGTTCAACTCACTATAAGTAAGATAACTCTTATAGATCCAAATAGCTTTCGTGCCAATATCATCCTCCTCGAAGGCCTCTAAGGCATCTACAGAGCCTCCTTTAGTTCTAGTTGCGGTAACAAGAATATCTGCCTCCAACGTTTTGAATAAGTTTGTGCTCTCCGTGACAGTCTTCTTATTATCCCCTGCGGTCGATATAACTATTTTCTTGCCTCTGTAACAGAAGGCTATTTGAATATCACCTGTTTCATTTTCTTTCTCTTCTATCAGCTTTAAAAACTCTCGAGAGAGTTTGCGTAGCGCCGTAGCGACTGTATACGGATTCTGGAGCTGAGGCGAGAGCTCGTGCAAAGTCGAGATCTTCTTTTTGTCATCCTCTGGATTAATAAAGTCTAGAATATCCGATATTCTTTTTGGAGTAGCAAAAGTATGAGGCTTCCAGTCTGTCCCGTCGTAGAGGTGTGTATCTTCCTCGAATATACCCTTATCATCCCCTCCGGTTGATATAGCTATTTTCGTATCCTTATCATAGTGGAAGACTACTTGGAAATCGTCTTTCTCTTCTATCAGCTCCAAGAAAATTCGTGAGAGCGTGCGTAGCGTAGTCGTCTTTCCTGTGTCATAAGGCCCGTAAAGGGCAATGATCTTCTTCATATTGAATCGTATTATTAGTGAGTAGTGAATTAGTCGGGGAGGATGAGGCGCTCGAAGCCGGGGGACATCACCGTGCGGAAGCCCGTCTTCTCGTCGCCGAGGATGAGCATGTATTCGACCCCAGGGAAGTTCTGTATCAGTGCGGGGACGTCGGCTGCCGTGCGGGTCATGCAGGCGGTCGCCAGCCCATCAGCGAGCATACATGTGGGGGCGATGATCGTCGCACTCAGCACATCCGTCTGGATGGGATAGCCCGTGTGTGGGTCGATGGTGTGGGCGATCTTCTTGCCATTCACGACCTTGAAGTTGCGGTAGTTGCCCGAGGTCGCCAGCCCGCCAGCGGTACGGGGGAGCTGTACGCGCACCTGGAAGTCATTGATCACGCCCGCAGGATCTGCGATGGGCTTGTCGACGCCGATGACCCAGCTCTCACCTCGTGAGTTGGTGCCCTCGAAGGCAATCTCCCCACCGAGCTCGACGAGGTAGCTCGTCACACCACGGTGCTTGAGCATGCGTGCCACGAGGTCGGAGCAGTAGCCCTTGGAGATGGAGGAGAAGTCCATCTTCATACGGGGGTCCTCCTTGATCATGCGCATGCCGTCGAGGTGGACCTTGTCGAAGCCCACGAAGGCGCGGACGCTGTCGATGGCTTCGGGGGTGACGCTGTCGGTCTTTTTCTTCTCGAAGCCGAAGCCCCAGAGGTTGATGAGTGGGGCGCAGGTCACGTCATAGCTCCCACCTGTGTGGCGCGAGATGACGACGGACTGTAGGAAGACCTCGCGCAGCATCGAGTCCATAAGCTGCGACTCATTGCGGTTGATCGCTGAGATGAGGCTCGTGGAGTCGAAGGGGTTGAGCGAGTGGCTGAAGGCATGGAAGGTCGAGTCGACGGCCTCCGAATAGTCCTTCTGGGCATTGTACTGGATGGAGAAGGTCGTCGTGAAAACCTCCCCCGTGAGCTTGGTGTAGTCGCCTTCGCTACCGCTCCCAGACTTCTGGCACGAGCCGAAGCCGAGGAGAAGGGCAGCAGCCAGCACTACGTGGCGTAGGTGGTGCATAGCGTGTGTGTATGTGGAGTTAGATTTCTTCGTCGATCTTGTAGTCGTTGCGGTCCTGCGACTGACGCGCCAGCAGCTCTGCGACAAAGCCCGAGAGGAAGAGCTGCGTCCCGATGACCATCGCCGTGAGTGCGATGAAGAAGTAGGGGCGGTCCGTGACGAGCGGTGCAGGCGTACCCGTCCAGATATGGAAGAGCTTACTGCACAGGACGACGGCCAGCGCGAGGAAGCCGATGATGAACATCAGGCTCCCACCGAGCCCGAAGAAGTGCATGGGCTTGCGGCCGAAGGTCGAGGTGAACCACAGCGTGATGAGGTCGAGGTAGCCATTGACAAAGCGGTTGAGGCCGAACTTACTCGTGCCGTACTTACGTGCCTGATGCTGTACGACCTTTTCACCGATGCGTGAGAAGCCCGCCACCTTCGCCATGTAGGGGATGTAGCGGTGCATGTCGTTGTAGATCTCGATACTCTTGACGACCTCGGAGCGATAGGCCTTGAGCCCGCAGTTGAAGTCGTGCAGGTTGTCGATGCCCGAGAGCTTACGCGCCGTAGCGTTGAAGAGCTTGGAGGGGAGGTTCTTGCTGAGGACGGGGTCGTAGCGCTTCTGCTTCCAGCCGCTGACCAGATCGTAGCCCTCCTCCTTGACCATGCGGTAGAGGCCAGGGATCTCGTCGGGGCTGTCCTGCAGGTCAGCGTCCATCGTGATGACCACGTCGCCACGGGTGCGGGCGAAGCCGCACTGCAGACCGGGGGACTTCCCATAGTTGCGGCGGAACTTCACGCCACGCACATGGGGGTTCTTCTCGCGAAGCTCCTGGATGATGCGCCAGGAGTCGTCCGTGCTACCATCGTTGATGAAGATGATCTCGTAGGAGAAGCCATGCTCCTCCATCACGCGTCGGATCCATGCCTCGAGCTCGGGCAGGGATTCGGCTTCGTTATATAGGGGTATTACGACAGAGATGTCCATGTATCTATCTTATTTGCGACGTAGGATGAGCCCCGTGATGAGGCCCCAGATTCCGCCCAGGATGATCGTCAGGCAATAGTCCGTCCAGAGCCACTGCCAGAGGGTGATACCCTGCATCTGCAGGATCATCTCACGCATCTGAGCGGTCGCCCCTGGCATCGTGCGCAGGGCTTCTTCCCAAGCCGCCAGGAGCGCAGGCATCGCATAGCGGAAGTAGAAGTACTGGGGGATGAAGGCCAAGATACCGCCGAAGACGTGTAGGAGGACGACGTAGCTGAAGCCTTGACCAGCCTTGAAGGGCCCCGTGGGGTAGAAGTAATCTCGATAAGCTCGGGCACCTCGATAGGCCACGATGGGCACGATGATGACCCCGAAGAAGTAGAGAATCTGCAGGAGGGGTACCTGTAAGCTCAGTATACGGGCGGTATACATCACGACGAGGATGAGCCCGAAGGTCAGGCCGGCACGTGCTGCCGATGGGATGAGGGGGGAGGGATGAGGTGTTGTCGACATCAGTTATCTATTCTTGGGCGCAAAGGTACGACTATTCTCGTGGTTCTCCAGACTTTAGCCCATCCCGCGCGCTCCTGTGGGGTGGGGTGAGGAAGGGCGGGAGGTACGACTTCCTCGCTCGGAGAGTTACGCCTGCTCGTACCTCGCTGGTGGTGTGAGGCAGGGCGGGGTAAAGGTACTTCGATTAGCCCGCTATATTTCAGTGACTTACTTGGGGTGGAGCGTGCACTTATATAGCCCCCTATTTCGACCACTATTGGTTTGCAGTGGAAGTACTATGGGTTCATAGTATGAACCACTATTGGATCGGAATATGAACCTATATTGGTCTGCGGGTGAACCACTATTGGTCCGCATGCGAACCTATAGTGGTCGCGACGTGGATCTATATAGGTCGACTCAGTGACCAATATAGGTCGTCACGCCTCCAGAATCAGAGGAGGAGCAGTGATGTGCGCAAGGAGTGGGGCACAGAGCAGTCTGGTGAATGGCGTATACGCGTATATTTGCATAGATATACTATCTTTGGTACTGAAACACATACACTCTTTCGCCTTAGAAAGATATAATCAGATCAATAACAGTCTAATTAACAGAGTAATATCAATGGAAAAGACTACAGAACAACCTGTGCGAGACAAGAAAAGAAAATGGGCAAGTGATAAGCAAAAGCGCTTTGTCCTGCTCGTTGATATCATGGGATTTAGTGCATTCGTCCAAGAAACACCTTTTGCGGAGGCACGAGAGAAGTTGGAGTGCTTTCGGAGATCCTTGGATAATCGATCAGAGAATCTGCTTAAGGGAGGACACCTAAAACTGGCTTTCTTCTCAGATTCAATTCTGGTTGTTACAGAGAGTGATACTCCTGAGGATCTAAATCGAATATCAAAAGCTGGAGTAGTTCTTATGCAGGAATCATTCAAGAATGGTTTTGCTGTTAAGGGCTGTCTAGCCCATGGAGAGTTCCTCTATGATGCAGACGAAAGTATTTTCTTTGGTTTACCTCTAGTTGATGCTTACCGACTCGGAGATCAGGAGCTAAAATATTACGGAATCATCGTTCATCATACTGCTGAAAAGATGATTCGAGAGCTTAATGAGCCGTTTAAAAAGACCATCAATGGGAAGGAGAAGCAGCAGGGGAACAATGCTTATATTTATAGTAGGGTTCCTCTAAAATCATCAGGGTGGAGTTGTCACTGTCATTTGGCCTGGAATCTATATGATGAAACCTTAAAATTCCCGGTAGACAATACGCCAAAGTGCAAACTTAGTTTGGGAGAAATTGAGCTTACAGTCTCTGGTGCTCCTCGGATTTATGTCGATAATACACGTGATGTCATGAAGGCAGATCAGGAGTTATACAACGACGTAAAAAAGAAGAAGAAAGCAGCTGATCCCATACTGTTCCCTATCAGAGAGGAATAATAGCTAGCTCATAGTTATTAGAGTAGTAGCCCAGTGAGAATCCCTCATTGGGCTACTATTTTTCTGGAAGAATGTTCAATGTGGCTACTTTTTTGAAGGGGATGATGCATCTTAGGAAGGGGGCTGTATGTTGCAGGGCAGTCTGGTGAATGGCGTATATTTGTATAGATACACACTGAATACATGAATCAATCAGCATGAAGCGACTATTCACCCTCGCTCTTAGCCTCGTCGCCGTCCTCGGCGTGCAGGCCCAAGAGCTTCTCGTCGGGACGTACAACGTCCGCTACCAGAATGAATCCGACGCCAAGCAGGGCAATGGCTGGAGCCAGCGCTGCCCCGTCATCTGCGAAATCCTCTCCTACGAAAGCCCTGATATCTTCGGCACGCAGGAGGCGAAGGTCGGGCAGATCCACGACCTTCTGAAAGGGCTCCCCGAATATGACTACATCGGTGTCGCCCGTGATGATGGGCGTGAGGAAGGTGAGTACTCCGCCATCTTCTACCACAAGGGCCGCTTGAAGAAGATCCGCTCGGGTAACTTCTGGCTCAGCGAGACACCCGACCGCCCCGCCCTCGGCTGGGATGCTGCCTGCATCCGTATCTGTACGTGGGGCGAATTTGAAGACCTGCGCAGCCATCAGCGTCTGTACTTCTTTAACCTCCACCTCGACCACGTCGGGCGTCGGGCGCGTATGGAGTCCGCTCGCCTCGTGATGAGTCGTATCCGCAGTCTCGTGCCCACGGGTGCCTCTCACATCCTCACGGGAGACTTCAATGTCGACCAGACCGATGAGGTCTATGGCCTACTGACCTCAACAGCCCTCCTGCGTGACTCGTATGCTATCGCCGAGCGTAAGCTGGCACCCAACGGGACGTTCAATGCCTTCGACACCGAGTTGAAGACGCCGAGCCGTATCGACCATATCTTCGTCTCTCCTGACTACCGTGTCTTGCGCTATGCCGTGCGTACCGATAGCTACTGGACGGAGCGTGAGGACGCTACCGAAGAGGGGAGTAGCCAAGCTCCCGCCGAGGTGCGCCTGAAGAAGCACGTGCGTCGCGCTCCCTCCGACCACTATCCCGTCTTTGCTCGCCTGAGCTATGACAAGGATGCCGAGTGTGGCACTGCCCATATCTCCCGCAAGCGCACTGCGCCTCAGAAGCGATAGGCCTAAGCGCCCAACGATATAAAGAAGACGCCCCGCCTTCCACAGTGGAAGACGGGGCGTCCGTTGTTTTGCACCTACCTCACGGGTAGGCTATGCGAAGCGTCTCTTAGGAGAGCTTTTCCTTGAGGGCAGCCAGTGCATCGAGGTCACCGAGGGTAGCCTTCTCCGTAGCAGCATTGGTAGCAGCGACGGCAGCAGAAGCATCCTGGTGGCGAGCCTGACGCTCAGCGCGCTCTGCACGCTCGCTTGCACGAGCTTCAGCCTTAGCTTCGTCTTCGAAGGTACGGCTGTGAGAGACGATGATGCGGCGAGAATCCTTGTTGAATTCGATAACCTTGAAGGGGAGCGTTTCGCCCTTGACAGCCTGCGTACCATCGGCCTTGACCAGGTGCTTAGGCGTAGCGAATGCTTCGATACCTTCGGGGAGCGAGATGACAGCGCCCTTCTCTACGAATTCGCGGATCGTACCTTCGTGGATCGTACCTACGCGGTAGTCAGCTTCGAAGGCGTTCCAGGGGTTCTCTTCAAGCTGCTTGTGGCCGAGAGAGAGACGACGGTTTTCCTTGTCGATTTCGAGGACGACGATCTCCAGAGGAGCACCGACTTCCGTGAACTCGTTGGGGTGCTTGATCTTCTTCGTCCAAGAGAGGTCGGAGATGTGTACAAGACCATCGATACCTTCTTCGATCTCTACGAAGACACCGAAGTTGGTGAAGTTGCGGACCTTAGCCGTGTGGCGAGAGCCGATGGGGAAGCGCTTGTCGATGTTTTCCCATGGATCTTCCTTGAGCTGCTTAAGACCGAGGCTCATCTTACGCTCTTCGCGGTCGAGAGAGAGGATGACAGCTTCGACTTCGTCGCCGACCTTCAGGAGTTCCTGAGCCGAGCGGACGTGCTGCGTCCAAGACATTTCAGAGATGTGGACGAGACCTTCTACGCCAGGAGCAACTTCGATGAATGCACCGTAGTCAGCGAGGACAACGACCTTACCCTTGATCTTGTCGCCCACCTTGAGGTTAGCGTCGAGGCTATCCCAGGGATGTGGCTGGAGCTGCTTGATACCAAGAGCGATGCGCTTCTTAGCTTCGTCGAACTCGAGGATAACGACGTTGAGCTTCTGGTCGAGGCTAACAACTTCGCTGGGGTGAGATACACGGCCCCAAGAGAGGTCGGTGATGTGGACGAGACCATCGATACCACCGAGGTCGATGAAGGCACCGTAAGAAGTGATGTTCTTGACGACCCCTTCGAGGACCTGACCCTTCTCGAGCTTGCTGATGATCTCAGCCTTCTGAGCTTCGAGTTCAGCTTCGATGAGAACCTTATGCGATACGACGACGTTCTTGAAGTCCTGGTTGATCTTGACGATCTTGAACTCCATGGTCTTGTCGACATAAGCATCGTAGTCGCGGATAGGACGGACGTCGATCTGTGAGCCGGGGAGGAAGGCCTCGATACCGAAGATATCGACGATCATACCACCCTTCGTGCGGCACTTGACGTAGCCACGTACCACTTCGTCCTTCTCGAGGGCTTCGTTGATACGATCCCATGAGCGAGCGACGCGTGCCTGACGGTGTGAGAGGACGAGCTGTCCCTTCTTGTCTTCCTGTGATTCGATGAAGACCTCGACCTTGTCGCCTACCTGGAGGTCAGGGTTGTAGCGGAACTCAGCTGAGTTGATCGCACCTTCGCTCTTGAAGCCGATGTTGACGAGTACTTCGCGCTTACCAATCTTGGTAACCGTACCGATGACGATCTCCTGATCCTTAACGTTGTTCAGGGTGCCATCATAAGCGGCTTCCTGCTCCTGACGAGAAGCAGAGCACGCTACCTCTCCCTTCTCAAACTCATCCCAGTTGAAGTCCGCGATGGGCTTGATCTCTTTCAAATTTTCCATTTGTTAAACTTACTATGAATTACACACGAGTGCTTCTGCTGGTGCATAGCACATGACTTGTGACCCAGCAAAGTGGACATCAAGCGATGCACTACCCCCGCAAAAGTCAGCGCAAATGTACGAAAAAGTCACGTACTTATCCCCCACTGTCACTGTCTTTTTTCATACACTCTGCGACTGCCCCACCGAGAGCCGGCTGTATAGATGCACGCAGCCCCGCTCCCGAAGGCTCGGAAGCGGGGCTGCGCATGCCCTATTTCGTAGGGAATAAGGAGGTTAGTTAGCTTCCTCGAGGCGTACAGGTGCGAGGAAGTCACGCGATACGATGATCGCGGTGAAGGGGCGTATCTCAGCGGTCTTCATGTCTTCGCCACGCTGCACCTTGTAGGTGAGGACGAGGTTGCCCTCAGAGTCCTTCTTCAGGCGTACGGGGAGGATCTCCGTGGAGATCGTCGTAGCGGGGAGGACGACGGGGATGACGAACTCACGCTGCCAGTCGATCTCGGTGGGCTTGTCCGCCATAGTCGTAGCCATACCGAGGTGGCGATTCAGCTCCTCTTCGCTTGTGAGCGTCGCAGGGAGCGAGTCTTCGGCAGCGAAGTAGTTCTTCGCGATGTGGTAGGGGAGGCTGTCGGGGTTCGCGACGACGCTGGCAGAGGGCTGAGTGGTGCTATCCTGTGCGGACTGCTCACTCTGTCCACTACTGCAAGCAGTCAGGGCGGAGAGGCTTAGTGCTAAGCCAAGGAGGATCTTATTTGCTTTCATAATGATCGTGCTACTCTATATAAGCGAAACGATCAAAGATAGAGCTTTCATATCAAGTCCTTCCCCAGCCGTCTACAGCTTGATGCCGATCCCGATGTCGCCGTAGGGGGCGAAGTACTCGCTGCCTTGGCTCCCGAGGAAGGGGCTGCTATAGCGTCCGCCGATCTCGATCTTGGCGTAGATGACATCGCCGAGGACGGACACAAGGCCGAGGCCTGCCTTTGCTCCGTAGCGATAGCGCCACGGACCGCGGTAGAGGCGGTTGAAGACGACGCCTGCGGTGCGCGTCTGCACGTCACCACCTGCCACGACATAGAGCCCGCTATTGATTTCTTCTTGGCTCTTCTCCCGCCCTGTGTACCAGCGAAGCTCAATGCCCGCCGTGGGGAGGAGCATCGGGAAGGTGTACTCGAGGGGAGCACTATTCTCCTTGTCGAGGAAGCCGACGGGGTTGGTGTGGAGCTCGTAGCCGACGTGTGCGCTCGCCACCAGTCCCAGTGGTAGGGCTTGGTGGTAGGCTAAGCGGCTATGTAGGCCGAGCTCGACGACGGTGGCGGAGTGTACGCGGTCTTCGTTCTGCGCAGCGGCTCGCTGGCTGACCCCGAGGCAAGCGAGGAGGATAAGAGAGAGTAATGTCTTTTTCATGGCTGCAAATATAGGCGAAATAGCCTTAGTACTGCGGGTCGGGTAGGTCTTCCGCAAGGATCCCATATATAGGTATATGGGTACGTGGGTAAAGCTATATAGCTTTGGACTGATCCCTATACAGCTTTGTGAAGTGACCAATATTTAGGTTGTTGCTCCGCGTAGGGATAAAAGTTGTGGACGAGTGGTAGATAAGTTTGGACTACGTACGTGGATCTAATATCTACGTACGTAGACTTTAGGGTTTTCGTGCCTGGTCTTTAAGACTACGTGCGTAGACAGAGGAAAACCACTACGTGAAGGCGCTTTTTTCTTCGCAGGAAGGACACTTTTCGCTCCGCTGGATAAGAGGAATACGCGCGATAAAGCGAAGGGCTTGCGTACCTCTTCGGAGAGGCATATTGGGGAGCTTTTTACACCTCTGAGCGGTCGCTGTATAAAGCAGACGAGCCGCCAAGTACCCTGAGCGGGTGACTTGGCGGCTCGTCGTTTGGGGGGAGACGAAGGGATTACTGGCGTGCTGCGAGCTCCTTGTCGAGGAAGAGGATAGCGGCACCCTCAGCCATGCGGACGCGGTCGATGAGGTTTGTAGCGTTAGCTTCTTCTTCGACCTGCTCGCGGATGTACTTCCAGAAGAAGTCCTGCGAAGGCATATCCTTCTCTTCAGAAGCGATGCGCACGAGGTTTTCAATCTTCTCGGAGACGAGGCATTCGTGCTGGTAAGCCTTTCCGGCGATCTCCAGGGGAGAGTTGAACTCCGTCTCTACTGCAGCGACAGCCTTGATCTCGACCTTGCCACCGCGCGTGAGGACGTAGCGCATCATGTCTTCAGCGTGAGTCAGCTCCTCCTTGTACTGCATATAGTACCAGTGAGCGAAGCCGTCGAGGCCCTGCTGAGCGAAGTAGGCGGACATAGAGAGGTAGGTGTTCGCGGAGAACATCTCGAAGTTGATCTGCTCATTGATAGCAGCCTGCATTCTTTCTGAGAATTTCATTGTCTTGTTTATGTAGAAGTGATAATAGTAAATAGCGGGTCTTGCGTCTTGTCTGTATGGGGAAGTCCCATCGGGTATGCGTACCCATGGGATCCCTATTTATATAACTACAAGATACAGGGCATAATTGTTCGCTCCGCGTCCTTCGTGATGTCGATTAGTCCTCGAGATGGGTGAAGTCGAGGCGCGTGACGGAGCCGAAGCCGGGGAGGGTCGCGAAGGCATCGACGAGGCGCACCTCACCGGTGATCGCACGGGCGCAGTTGATGACGCCGCCGTGGCAGAAGACGAGGATCTGCTTATAGCCCTCACGACGCTTCTCGAGGAAGAAGTCACGTACGCGAGCATACTGCATCATCAGCGACTCACCGCCAGGAGGTACGCCCTCGATGTAGCGGGCGAAGAACTGATCCACAGGCTCGTCCTTGATGATCTCGGCCCAAGGCTGACCCTCCCAATCACCGAAGTTCATCTCCTTCAGGCGGTCGTCAAGGGTGGCGAAGCCGTAGCCACAGAAGTCCGCGAGCTTGCGGGCGCGCTGTAGGGGCGAGGAGAAGACGCCGTCGAAGCTAAGACCTTCGAGTGCGGCGCGTGTGACCCTGGCCTCCTCCTCGAAGGTGGGGCGTACGTCGATGTCCATATCGCCGTAGCACGTCTCATTGCCGTCGAGGACGACAGACGTGTGGCGTACAATATATACGTGCATAAAGATGTGGGGATAAGAGCGTGAAGAGGTGAAGCCCGCACGCCGTGCGGACTACTCTTCGTCGAAGGAGCGGCGCTTGCCACTATGCCCACGATGCTCAGAGCGTGCGGGGCGGGTATTGCGTGCACTGCCGCGACGGCCACTATTGTGGTGGCGGAGGAGTCGTTCGTCGAAGACTTCTTCTTCGTCGCCCCAGCCTTCGGTGCGAGCCTTATGGGTGCGCTTGTTCTCTGGGTTGTTCTTGCTCGTCTTGCGCAGGGCAGCGCTCTTCGGAGCGGAGAGGATACGCTGGCTCTCGGCGCGCTCGCTGCGGCGGTCGCGGGTACGAGGGCGCTCGCTATCCTTCTTGAGCTTGGTCTGGAGCTTCTCCTCGGCGGCATGCTCTTGGATAAGCTCCTTGACAGGGAGGTCTACTTCGTCGAAGAAGACGACATCGGTCTCCGAGACAAGGTCGGAGAGCTGGGCGCGACGCCCGTTGATCTTGACGCGACCGAGGCGGATATACTCCTCGACATCACGTCGAGAGCCCAGGCCAGCGTCGCTGATCAGCTTATTGATACGTAGTTTCATTCGTGGAGAAAGGGCGGAAAAAAGGTGGCGCTATGAAGCTGCGCCTTCGCTGAGAGTGAGGACTGCCTCGAGGATGCGCTCGGGGCGAAGTGCCCTTGAGCAAGCGAAGTCGGGCCCCGTGTGGCAGTGCTTATTGTCCCCAAAGATACTACATGGACGGCGAGGAGCATCCTCGGGCTGTAGACAATCCTCCAGGCGCTGGCCTATACCGAGGAATCCAGCTGCGGGATGTGTGCAGCACCAGACGGAGAAGACACGCGTGCCGACCATAGACGCCAGGTGCATATTCGCGCTGTCCATCGAGATCATAGCGTCCATCGAAGCGATGAGGATGAGCTCGTCCGAGAGGTCAAGCCGCCCAGCGACGGAGTGGATATGAGGGCGGTTCGTAGCCCACTGCTCTATCTGTGCTTGCTCCTTCCCTCGGCTACCGAAGAGGAAGATCTCGAAGCGCTCGCTCTCCTCGATGAGGCGGAGCGCCTCCTGCATCAGAGCGGGGTCGTAGGTCTTCGCCCGTGTCGAGGCGAAGGGAGCTATGCCGAGACGCAGGCGTCCTGGCACAGACTGAGTCAGCTCGGGGTGGAGCCGCTCGAAGGTCGCACGGAGGCTGGGGTGGATGGCCACTGGAGGAATGGCCTCGGGGACGCTCAGCCCCGCCGAGCGGAAGACCTGCTGATAGAGGCTCCACATCGGCGGTAGCGGCGTGAGATCCTTCGTCGCGCTGTCGGCGACGAGGCGGCGTCGCCCCTCACGGGGCTTGATGAGGTGCTGCGTGGGTACGCCCGTCAGTCGGAGGATCGAGCGGAGTACCTTGGTGCGCAGTACGTCGTGTAGGTCCAGTACCGCATCGAAGTGCTCATGCCTGAGGCGCCGAGCATAGCGTAGCAGTCCGAGGAAGCTACGCTCCTCGCCACGACGGATGTCGATAGCCATCCCCTCGACATTGTCGGGGGCATCGAGGAGGAGCTCCGTGAAGAACGGCTGGGTGAGCAGGATGAACTCATGCTGCTCGTTGGCACGTGCTACGGCGTAGAGCAGGGGGATGAGCATCGCCACGTCGCCCATAGCAGAGAGGCGGATGATGAGGTAGCGGGCCACAGATAGCGGGTAGGAGTGGTGAGACTACAAGGTCTGACCCTTGAGCATGGGGTTGAGCTCGGGGTCGTTGTACATCTTCATCTGCTTGTAGACCTTCATGTACTTACGACCAGCGGCGATGTCCTCGAGGAGCTCGTTGATAGCTGTCGTGAGGTCGACCTCTTGCTCGCGTAGGGTGCGGAGCTTGGAGGCGCACTTCTCACGGAGTGCTTCATCGGAGCCAGCCTGCTGGACGGCCTTGTTCATATTGTAGATCTTCAGCGCGAGGATGGAGAGACGGTCGATAGCCCAAGCGGGGCTCTCGGTGTTGATCTTGGCATCGGGGAGGGGCTTCACATCTGCAAAGTGGGTGTAGAAGAAGCTGTCGATGAGCTCCACAAGGTCGGTGCGCTCTTGGTTGCTGCGGTCGATACGGCGCTTGATCTTCAGCGCTTCGACGGGGTCGATCTCGGGGTCACGGATGATGTCCTCGAGGCACCACTGGGCGTTGTCGATCCAGTTCTTGCGGAAGAGGTCATGCTCGATCGTGTGCTCGGGGTAGGGATTGCCTGTGCAGGGTGTGTCCACGCTGCCTCGTAGCTCGTAGGCTTGGATAGCTTCCTGGAAGATGCGGATGGCTAATTGGCTGAACTGCTTCATATCTTATCTGAGCGCCTTATTAGTGTCAGGTGTAGCGCCTATCAAAGATAATGAAAAAGGTGTATTGTCCTAATGCTCTCCGACTTACCTCTATCGGCGGGTCCGATGCAGTCGGAAGGCGGTGAGGTAGAGGCGTAGCTCGTAGTAGTCGAGACGCCCCTTGAGGGCTTCGTGGATGTCCTTCAGCCCCGCCTCATCACCCATCTTGGCGAAGAGTGGCGCGAGCTCATCGATCTGACGGCTGTCGATACCTGCTTCTTGCTCCGTGAGGAGGCCCTTCTCGAGAAGCTGCGTGATATGTCCGTAGATGGTGCCGACGCTGAGCTTACGGATGCTGGCTACCTCGAGTACGGTCTTCCCTTCGCGGATGAGGTGGCACGTCTGCTCCTGTGTACTCACACGGGGCTCTCGCTCGGCGGTCTTCTTCTTGGTCTTGGGGGAAGGCGCACCGCTGTCGGGTACGATGTAGGGCGTCTTGACCTCGGCCTTTGCGGCTTGGAGCCACTTGCCGTGGCGCTCGTCTATCTGGAGGTCATCACGATTGAGCGGCTCTCCCGTAGCGAGGGCCTGTATGCAGCTCTCGATGCGTATGAGGCCGCGCATCAGGCGTACGGTCTCGGCATAGAGGAGGTCGAGCTCGGCGATGAACTCCTTCACCTTCTTCATGCCACGGGCGTCGCGCTGGGTCTGTAGTAGGCTCACGAAGACCTCCGTCCAGCGGGGGAGGAAGTAGGCGAAGGCCTTACGGGTGCGCTCAGCGATGGAGGGAAGGGCGGATTCCCCTTCTGCAAAGAGGCCGTGGAGCTGCTGGACGAAGCGGTCGGCTACCTGACGCAGCTCATCGACCTTGAAGGCCTGCTCATGCGCCCAGTCTCCGAAGCGGCTCTTCTGACTACGCTCGCTCTCCATGCGGTAGCTGTAGGCGTGCTGGCGGTAGAGGTCGGCGACGTCGCTCCAGCTGAAGGCTTGGACAGCCTGCTGGAGCCAATAGCTGAGCTTGTCGGCGATGAGGCACTGACGTAGCTCCTCGTCGCTGGCTCGGGTGGCTTCGTAGCCTGTGATCTCGGGCGGTACGGAGAGCGTGTCGGAGCCTAAGGGCGAGAGGAGGACAAGGCCTTCGGGGCTTCTCAGGCGGGAGAGCGCTACGTAGGCTTGCCCCGAAGCGAAGACGGCCTCGAGGTCGATGGCTGCACGGTCGAAGGTCAGCCCCTGACTCTTATGTATCGTGATCGCCCACGCCAGGCGGATAGGGAAGTGCTTGAAGGTGCCCTGGATGTCGGGCTCGGTATCGCCTGTATCCTCATTGAGACGGTAGCGGGCATTCTCCCAGCTGTAGGCGGGTACGTCGAGGAGCTCGCCATTCTCCAGCCGTACGATGAGCTTCTTCTCGGTCATCTCCTCGACGGTAGCGAGCATACCATTGTAGAAGCGGCGGGGCTGCTGGAGGTCGTTCTTGATGAGCATGACGCGCGCGCCGACCTTCAGGCGGAGCATGGGCTCGATGGGGTAGAGGTGGTCGGGGAAGTCCCCTGCGATGCTGGCGTGATAGTCTTGATATGCCCCAGGGAGGGCCTCGAGAGCCTTGCGATTGATCTCGTCAGCACGGGCATTGTGCGTCGTCAGCGTCACGTAGCCCTCGCTCTTGATGGGGTCGAAGGCGGGGTTGATACGTCCACGGAGCCACTGTATGTCCTCGGGGGTGAGGGCGCTGTAGCGCAGGTGGTTTAGTAGGTCGATGAAGCCGGCATCCTGCTGGCGGTAGACGTGTGTGAGCTCGATATAGAGCGGGGGGTACTTCTGCAGGACGTGTGCGTGGAAGAAGAAGAGGCTGGGGTAGTACTGGCGCAGTACGTCCCACTCCTGCGGCTTGACCACGGGCGGGAGCTGCATCAGGTCGCCGATGAAGAGCACCTGCACACCGCCGAAGGGTAGCGGGCTTCTACGGACGCTACGCAGGAGGAGGTCGATGAGGTCGAGCGTGTCGGCACGGAGCATACTCACCTCGTCGATGACCAGCAGCTCGAGGGCTCGAAGGAGGCGGATCTTACGCTCCTGCAGATGGATGTGTCGGCGGAAGTCCCGTGGCGTGACCAGTAGCTGATTGGGCGTCGACGGGAGCTGGGCCATCGAGTCGGGGATGAAGGCGCCGATGGGGAGCTGTAGGAGGGAGTGGAGGGTCGTACCGCCTGCATTGAGTGCGGCGATACCCGTGGGAGCAGCGATGACGCAGCTCTTGTAGGTGTGCTCCTTGATATAATGTAGTAGGGTTGTCTTCCCCGTGCCAGCCTTCCCCGTGAGGAAGATGTTGCGATTGGTATGGGCGATGAAGGCCTGAAGGTACTCTTTGCGCTGCATGCTTAGGCGGCCAAGATACGTGACACGAGCTCAGAGTAGAGCTGGCTCGTAGGGATGTTGGCATCTACCCCCTTCGAGTAAGCGTCGATGAGGCGTATCTGGTGGATGATGGCGAAGGTCTGTGCGGCCGAGTAGCCTCGACGTGCCAGATCGTAGTCGCGGGCGACGAAGGGCTGTACCCCGAGGAGGGAGGCGATGCTCCGCTCGTTGGGCTGTGCGATGTAGTAGACCGCCATAAGGTTCGAGAAGAAGCCGAAGAGCGTGGAGAGCGTCATCTGGATGGGATGGTTGCGCTCGTCGGAGGCGAAGTACAAGGCGATGCGGTAGGCACGCGCTGCGTCACGGCGGATGAGTGCCGTGAGTAGCTCGAAGTTGTTGTACTCCTTGCTCACGCCGATGTAGTATTCGATGACCTCGGGGGTGACGGTGCGGGTGCCCTTCTCGGAGAGGGCAAGGGCGATCTTCTCGACTTCGTTGAGGATCTTCTCCAGATCATTCCCCGTGCTGTCGGCCATCAGATGGGCCGTGCGTGGGTCGATATCAAGCTGGCGTGCGGCGAAGCTCTTGATGATGAAGTCGGGGATCTTCGAGTCGTACATCTTCGCCGACTCGAAGACGCCACCTCGCTCGCTGATGGCCTTGTAGAGCGCCTTGCGCTTGTCGGCCTTCTTCTTGTAGCAGAGGATGAGGCACGTACTCTCGGGGAGCTCATCGAGGTGGGCGGCGAGGGTGTCGAGGTCGCGCACCTGCTGGGCTTCGCGCACCAAGACGAGGACCTGCGAACCCATCATAGGGAAGCGCAGGGCTTCGAGGAGTATCGTGCGGGCATTGACCTCGGCACCATAGAGGATACTCTGATTGAAGTCCTGCTCCTCGGCGGGAATCAGTTCCTTGGCCGCAAAGGAGGCTATCTGGTCTATGAAGAGGGGTTCGTCTCCAGCGAGCAGGTAAACTCGCTGGGGTTTGCGTTGCTTGAGCGAACGGATGATCTCGTCGTACGTGGGCATCTATACTATATTTATGTACTTTCGTGGGTATGAGCCCAATGAAGTACTCTCTACAAAGATAAGCATGATCGAGCTAAACCTGCCGAAGTGTCGCCTGCGTCTGGAGCAGCGTGAGGGCAAGCCCTATGTCTATGATGAGCTGCGGCGTAAGTTCGTCCGCCTCACGCCCGAGGAGTGGGTGCGCCAGCACTTCGTCCATTATCTTATCGATGTCTTAGGCTATCCCCAGCCCTTGATGCAGAATGAAGTGGCACTGCGCCTCGGTGAGACCTCGAAGCGATGTGACACCCTCCTCTACGACAAGGCGCTCCGCCCGCAGATGATCCTCGAGTACAAGGCTCCCCACGTCGCGCTGACAGAGACCGTGCTGCAGCAGATCGTCCGCTACAACTATGTCCTGCGCGTGCCGTACCTCGTCCTGAGCAACGGCCTCGACCATCTCGTCTGCCGTATCGACTACGACACGATGAGCTATACCTTCCTCTCCGAATTCCCCTCCTATGATAGCTTAGAGTGACGGAGCTTCCCCTACCGCCTAATACCGACACACCATGGAAGCCTTCCTACATTATATATGGGCACACCGCCGCTATACGGAGCTGATCCCGCAGGGCGCTCTGGCAGGTGCTCGCATTGAGGTCCTCGATCCCGGGGTGCTCAATGTGCATGCTGGCCCCGACTTCTTCGCCGCTAAGGTGCGGATCGATGACCTCCTCTGGGTAGGGGCGGTGGAGATCCACCACGCCTCGAGTGAGTGGCACCAGCATCATCACGATGCCGACCCCGCCTACCGATCCGTCATCCTCCACGTCGTCGAGCAGGACAATCGCCCCGTCATCTTCCCCTCAGGAGAGGCGCTACCCACCTGCCTCTTGATGGTGCCTGAAGAGCTTCGCCCCGAGGCTGCTGCTTTGCTCTCCGCAGAAGCCAAGCTCCCCTGCGCAGACCACCTCGCATCCGTCCCCGAAGAAGAGCGCCGTATGTGGCTCTCCTGTCTCTCGCGTAGTCGCCTCTCCCGCAAGGTCACGGCCGTGCGTCAGCTCCTCGAGCGGAGCGAAGGCGACTGGGCGCAGACCCTCTATGCGCTCTTCCTCCGTGCGCTGGGCTTCGGGCTCAATGGTGATGCGATGGAGCGCCTGGCCTTCGCCCTGCCCCTGCATCTCCTCCTCAAGCACCGCGATCAGCTCCCGCAGGTCGAGGCGCTCCTCCTCGGCTCGGCAGGCCTCCTCGACTACCTCCCCGACGAAGCGCTCCGCGAGGAGCGGCAGCGGGAATATGCCTTCCTCGCCCATAAGTATGGATTGACGCCTCTTCCGCAAGGTGCGTTCCGTCGGGCGCGAACTCGCCCCACCGGCCTCCCCGAGTACCGCCTCCTCCAGCTCGCCACGCTCATCGTGCATGCCCCACTCTGGGGGAGTACCTTCCCCGAGATGCCGAGTATGGAGGCGCTGATGACCCTCCTGCGCCACCCCCTCCCTGCGCACTACTGCGGAGGGAAGTGGCGAGGAAGCGGGATGCTCTCCGAGGAAGCCGTCGCACATATCGCTATCAACGTCCTTGTACCCTATCGAGAGGCTTGGCGTGCCCACTACCAGCGGGTAGGGGAGCCGGTGGGCGAAGAGCTGCGCCTCGATAAGCTCCCTGCGGAGACGAACCACGTGACCCGACTCTTCGCCGAAGCTGGTCTCACCGCACGCTCCGCTCAGGAGTCGCAGGCCCTCCTCCAGCTTCACACCGACTACTGCACCCCTCGGAGGTGTCATCGCTGTCCGTTCTCCATCTCCCTGTCTTCTTGTTCGAGTGCCCTCCGCTGAGGCGCTGGCATTCAGCTTTTCCTATTGATCTTACTTGCCTTCCTGACGAGCGTGACGCTCCGCTCTTCCGTGAAGGGGTGATGCGAGCCTATATTGGTCGCTGGGTGGACCTGTATAGGCGACTGTTGCTGCGAGTCCAGTCCTCTATTCCGAGTGCTAAGGTATCGCGCACCCAGCTCCCCGATACACCTCTCCGAAGTGATACGCAAGCCCTTCGCTTTATCGCGCGTATTCCTCTCATCCAGCGGAGGGAAAGGTGGCATTCTCGCGAAGAAAAAAGCGCCTTCCCGTAGTGATTTTCCTCTGTCTACGCACGTGGTCTTAAAGACTACGTACGCAAATCCTAAAGACTACGTACGTAGATATTAGAGCCACGTACGTAGTCCACACTTTTCTGCCATTCGTCCACAACTTTTATCCCTACGCGGAGCAATTACCTAAGTATAGGTCACTTCACAAAGCTGTATAGGGATCAGTCCAAAGCTATATAGCTCTGCCCACGTACTCATATCGGTTCATACTCCTTCCCTTCCGATGACGACACTTCGTCGCGGGGCATCCACTACTTCATATGTCATATTAAGTCGGCGAGATGCTGTCATATTGCCGAGAAAAAGTCTGCGCTTTTGGCAGAATGTGAAGTTTTGTAGGGGTGAATTAAACATTGGCACCCTCTTTGACTCTCATAAGGTAAAGGGGCTTCCCCGCCACCCACCTATATCTGAGGTCGAGTGCGTAGCCGTTCCTTACGAAGCACGGCACGTCTCGAGCCCGCGATGAGGAGCTCCGGAGTGTTTTTTTAATCAGATAAAGAATTATACTTAACGACTATGAACAAGGTATTGAAGAAATCAGCCGCTGTCTTAGGCTTGGTAGCGGTAAGTATTGCAGCTTCGGCTGCTACGGTCCACGTAATGACCCGCAATGGTGGTAGCTCAAGTAGCTATACCGCTCAGTCAGGTGTCGAGGGTGTGACCTCAGCGAATGAATATGGATTCCAGAATACAGCCTATGCCATAGGCTCGCGCCAGATAGGTAATGCTCCAGACCTCACACCTGCCGCCGAGAGCTCGGTGAAGGCGGTCGTCCACATCAAGGTGAAGAAGACCCAGCAGGTGCAGTCCCAGCAGATGATTGACCCCTTCGAATTCTTCTTCGGTGGCGATCCTCGTGGGGGCTCACGTCGTAGCGAACCCGTCGTGGGCTATGGCTCGGGTGTGATCATCAGCAATGATGGCTACATCATGACGAACAACCATGTCGTCGAGGGTGGTGACGAGCTCTCTGTGACGCTCAATGACAACCGTACCTTCAAGGCTAAGCTCATCGGCTCCGACCCCTCCAGCGATATCGCACTGATCAAGGTCGAGGCTAAGGACCTGCCTACGATCCCCTTCGGTAACTCAGAGAACCTCCGTCTCGGCGAGTGGGTCCTGGCTGTAGGGAATCCCTTCAACCTCACCAGCACCGTCACGGCTGGTATCGTCAGCGCTAAGTCGCGTGCCGCTGCCACGGGCGACCAGCTCGGTGTAGGTGCCTTCATCCAGACCGATGCTGCCGTCAACCCTGGTAACAGTGGTGGTGCCCTGGTCAATGCTGCAGGCGAACTCGTCGGGATCAACACGATGATCTACTCTCAGACGGGGAACTATGCTGGCTACTCCTTCGCAGTGCCCATCAACATCGCTGCTAAGGTCGTCTCCGATATCAAGAAGTACGGTACCGTACAGCGTGGTATGCTCGGGGTCGCAGGGGCTGATGTCACCAGCGAGCTCGTACAAAAGGAAGGGCTGAAGGTCAACGAAGGCTTCTATGTCGCTGACTTCGCAGAGATCAGCGCCGCACTGGCTGCTGGTATCGAGAAGGGTGACGTCATCACCGCCATCGACGGCCACCGCATCACCTCCTTCGCTCAGCTCCAGGAGCAGCTCTCTCGCTTCCGTCCTGGTGATGCTGTGCAGGTCACGGTGAACCGCAAGGGCGCAGAGAAGACCTACAAGGTCACGCTGCGCAATCAGGAAGGTGGCTCTAAGCTCCTCAAGCAGTCTTCCAATGGGGCGAACAACCGCCTTGGTGCTACCCTCAAGGAGCTGGGTGCCAATGAGCTCCGTGCCTACGGTCTCTCCTACGGCCTCGTCGTCCAGTCCCTCCAGTCGAATAGTGCCCTGCGTAAGGCTGGGGTCCGCGAAGGCTTCGTCCTCTTGACGGCTAACAACGTGCCTCTGCGCTCACAGAGTGACCTCAATCAGGTCGTCTCCGCTCTCGACAAGGCTGGGAGCCAGAGCCGCTCTCGTCGCTCCGCCCTCCAGCTGCGTGGCTTCTATCCCGAGACGGGCGAAGTCGTATCCTTCGTAGTCGATCTGTAAGTCCATCCCTCCTATATAAATGGAGCGTCCCCATGGGTGAGGCTGGGTAGCTTAGCTATCCTCCTCCCCCGTGGGGACGCTGTCTGTATGGGCTTCCTCTCCGTCGTTGTACTGCAGAAAAGGCTATCTTTGTCTAAGGTAAACAAATACGCATTCTCTAATGGCATCGTCGAATAGAAGAAAGAACTACGCGCTTATCGCTTCGGTCATCGTCGCTGGTGGCCTTCTCCTCTCGTCCACAAAGGCAGCTGCCCAGACGGGTATCGCCCTGCGTCTGGGGCAACCTGATGAGGTGACCCTCGGTGTCGATGGTCGCTTGACTCTCGATGTGGCAGCCTTCGCTCCCGTTGATAAGTCTAACTTCACCTACCTGCCTGCAGGGGCGACCCAAGAAGAGCCCTTCCGTATGGCGGCTGGGACCTCCATCACGCAGGCTCGTCTCGGCTTCTTCGGGGGCTATGGCAACTGGACGGGTCGTATCGACGTCAACTACACGGGGCAGCGCGTCACCTTCTGTGATGTCTACGCTGCCTACGCTTTCAATCCCCAGACGCGTCTTGTCCTCGGGCACCAGCTCGAGCCGCTGAGCATCGGGATGAATACCTCCACGCGTCACGGCTCGGTCACGACCCCACTACCTCTCGACTTCCTCATCCCCTATACCCGTCACTGGGGGCTTGCTGGTTCGCACTGGGGGGATAAGTATTGGCTCGGTGCAGGCCTCTTCGCTGGTAGCAGCGAGCGCGTCAATGCTCGTGAGAACCATATGGGCGAGGGCTATGGTGTCTCGGCACGTGCCGTCTGGCGCCCCATCAATACGGATCAGACGACTGTGCACTTCGGCTTCTCGGCTGTGGCTCGTACTCCCGAGCGTGTGACGTCGGATGACGGCATCGTCGTCCTGGGCGGTCGTTCGGGCTCTGTCGTAGAGAACCGCAAGTTCATCGCTGGTGGCTTCTCAGGGATCGACCACTACACCATCTTTGACCTGGAGGCTGCTTACCGTGATGACCGCTTCTTCGTCCAGGGTGAGGCCCTGTGCTCGACCTTTGCCACAAAGGAAAGACCAGGGGTTATTACGAATGGAGAGAAGACGTATAATATTGATGGTAGTGAGAGTGTCTCCTTCTGGGGCGGATATCTCGTAGGCTCCTATATGCTCCGTGGGAAGCAGCGTAGCTACTCCAATAGCGGTGCAGTCTTCTCTAATGTCAATAATGAGGTGGAGCCTGGGGGCAATGTCGAGCTCATGATCGGTGCCAGCGCTATCGATACCCAGGGCTATATGGGGCAGGCCTATGAAGCCCTTGGAGCGGTGAACTGGTATCCCAATACCGCGATGATGCTCGGCCTCAGCTATACTTTCACTTCCTTCAGCAAGGATGCTGTTGCACTCGGCCGTCTGCGTTCCAACAGCGGTGATGGTCTGAGCTACCATACCCTGCAGCTACGCGCGCAGTTCGTATTCTAATCATTCGATATGTCTTTACGATCGATCCTACTTCTCTCCACCCTCGTCCTCGTCCCACTATGGGGTGAGGCGAAGGTCGTGAAGCCCAAGGCTCCCACGCAGAGCCCCGAGCAGCTCCTCCGTGAGGCGGAGCGTGCCTATCACGCCTATCAGTTTGGCCCTGCCTCGACAGCGCTCTCCAAGTATATCTCCAGCCTCCAGCGCCGCCGTCAAGCGGTGCCCGACAGCATCACGATGCTGCAGGGGCAGATAGCACGTGCCGAGCGTATGTATGGCGCAGCCGATGAGCTCCGCGTCGTCGATAGCACACTCGTCGGGATCGATCGCATAGCCGAGCTCCTCCCTCAGGGCAGTGGGCGCTTCCTCGTCGCCGAGCAGCTCCCCGCCGATATCCGCTCGCTCCTCCCCGTGGAGACGCCCGTAGTAGGCGACAGCCTGCAGCCGGCACCTCCCGTCTTCCCCATCTTCGGCTTCGTCGATGCGCTGGGGCGTAATAGCATCATCCCCGATGCTCATGCGCTCGCTTGGTATGCTAAGGCAGGACGTAGCTGGGAGCGTCAGGGGGTAGCAACCAAGACGCTGGAGGCCGATGCGCCTATCCGCTCACCCTTCCTCCTCGAGGATGGTATGACGCTCTTCTTCGCTCGCCGCTCTCCCGCAGGCCTCGGTGGCTATGACCTCTATATGACACGCCTCACCGAGCAGGGTAATAGCTTCTTCGAGCCTACCCTCCTCGGCATGCCGTACAACTCCCCCTACAACGACTATCTGCTCGCCTATCACGAAAGCGAAGGCTGGGGGATCCTCATCAGTGACCGCTTCGCTCCCGAGGGGCAGGTCCACGTCTATCGCTTCACT
This sequence comes from Porphyromonas bobii, assembly GCF_943169685.1. Lineage (NCBI taxonomy): Bacteria > Pseudomonadati > Bacteroidota > Bacteroidia > Bacteroidales > Porphyromonadaceae > Porphyromonas > Porphyromonas bobii. The sequence goes on along the minus strand of NZ_CALPBU010000007.1, from coordinate 48,353 downwards.
GGTCGCCCTGCCTTCCTCGCTGGTCGTCAGGGTGGTGAGACGACGGAGCTTGCGCCTGAAGAAGCCTACCGCCGTGCGACCCTCTCGGGTGTCCTCTACGAAGGCGAGGCCATAGCCGTACAGCCTACGACGCAGCGCGAGGAGAAGGCGGAGCTGACCTTCCACCTGCAGGGCGCAGTCATCTACCACCGCTGGGCAGACTTCAAGAGTGACGCTGGCCGTCGCACCTTCGCTGAGGCCGAAGCTCTACGCGAATCCCTCGCCCGTGAAGAAGCCCGCCTTAGTGAGCTCCGTGCTCGCTGGAGAGAGGGTGATGCCTCCGTACGCAGTGAGCTGCGTAGCGAGCTTCAGCTCCTCGAAGCCTCTGTCCAGCAGAAGGCAAAGCAGCACCGCGACCTCCTCAACGCCGTACGCCGCCACGAAGGCGTGCGCTAATCCCCCCCAATCCTCTACGCATTTGGAATCATTCAGTCAGGTAATCAATGAGGTGATCCCCGTCTCGGCTTGGATCGCCCTCTCTATATCGGGCCTTCTACTCGTCGTCTCGGGCTTCATGTCCTCCTCCGAAGTCGCCTTCTTCTCGCTCTCTCCCTCCGACATCGACACGATCAAGGAGGAGGAGCATCCTGCGGATCAAGGCCTCGTAGAGCTGCTCAAGGATTCGGAGCGCCTACTGGCGACGATCCTCATCGGCAATAATCTGGTCAACGTGGCTATCGTCATCTTGACCGGCTATGCCTTTGCGCAGATCTTCGACTTCACGCATGCTCCCGCCCTGGGCTTCATCTTCCAGACGGTCATCCTGACGCTCCTCTTGCTGCTCTTCGGTGAGATTATCCCGAAGGTCTATGCCCAAGCACACCCCCTCGCTTTCAGCCGCTTCTCCTCGGGGAAGATGGCGCTGATCTCGCGCATCCTCTATCCGTTCTCCTCCTTCCTCATGCGCTCGACGAGCATGCTGACGAGTCGTATGCAGCCCAAGCGCTATGACCTCTCCGTGGACGACCTCTCGCAGGCCGTTGACCTTCTCGAGGGACACGAGCCCGAGGAGAAGGAGCTCTTCGAGGACATCATCAACTTCCACAACAAGACCGCTTCGGAGATCATGGTGCCCCGTGTGGATATGGTCGATATCGATGTGGCGTGGGACTTCCATCGTATGCTCCACTTCGCCCTCGACTCGGGCTACTCACGTATCCCCATCTACGAGGGGTCGGAGGACAATATCCGCGGTATCCTCTACCTCAAGGACCTCATTCCCTACAAGGAGCAGGAGGCGGACTTCGACTGGACGAAGCTCATCCGTGATGCGCTCTTCATCCCCGAGAACAAGCCTCTGGACGACCTCCTCGAGGAGTTTCGCAGTACGAAGAAGCACATCGCCGTCGTCGTCGATGAGTACGGTGGTACGAGCGGTATCGTCACTATGGAGGACCTCCTCGAGGAGATCGTCGGAGAGATCTCGGACGAATATGACGAGGAGGAGCTACCCTACAAGCGCCTACCCGACGGGAGCTATCTCTTCGAGGGAGGGACACCTCTGACGGACGTCCTGCGTGCGCTCGACCTCGAGCAAGGTACCTTCGGCAAGGCCGAGGAGCAAGTCGATACCCTCGGTGGGCTCGTCCTCGAGCTCAAGCAAGACCTGCCCCGCAAGGGTGATCTGGTCACGGCTGGCGAGTGGAGCTTCCGAGTCACGAGCTTGGAGAAGTTCCGCATCACCGAGGTCCAAGTCATTCCCCCTCCAGCGGACGACACGACATCGGGTACAGTATGACGCTGGAGCACATAGAAGGGTTACCCTCTGGGGTAGCCCTTTGTCTTGGTCACTTCCCCGTAGTGGGGCGACGGGAGCGTCGTAGTAGCGAAGAGGCTGCTGTGGGCGCTATCCTCTGTGACCTCTTCGGCTGTGCTACACCGCCTGAGCGTGAGCATGACGCTACGGGGCGGCCCTTCCTCCCCAGTGCGCCCGAGCAGAGCGTGAGTATCTCGCATGCCGAGGGCCACGCGGCTGTACTTCTCACGACCTCCACGCTCCGTCCCGGGGTGGATATAGAGACCTACCGCCCGCAGCTCCGTGCCGTAGCCTCGCGCTACCTGACAGAGAGCGAATGGGATCTGCTTGAGCATAGCGCTCCCTCGCTCTCGGAGCTTCAGCTCCGCACCCTCCTGTGGTCAGCGAAGGAGACCGCCTTCAAGATCTTCGGCCCGCCCGATGCCTCGCTCCATAGCTTCACGCTGGAGCGTATCGACCCTGCCTCGCAGCAGCTACGCCTCGGCTACGCTCGTGAGGCTACCTCGCTCACGGTGCACTACACACTGCGCCCCGACTACCTCTTCACCTTCGGCTGGCATGAGGCTTAGCCTACCGCCCGCCCATCACACGGATATTACTTAACCACTCAATATCGTATCAATGACTATGCGTAAAACCCTACTTGCGCTCCTCATCGCCCTCGGCGTCGGCTCCATCGCACGTGCTGACGAGGGTATGTGGCTCCTGGAGCAGCTCTCCAAGAAGTACCCTGAGCTCGTCAAGCGCGGGCTCTTGATGAAGGAGTACGATCTCTACAACCCCAACGGCACCTCGCTCAAGGACGCTGTCGTCAGCTTCGACGGTGGCTGTACGGGTGAGATCATCTCGTCGCAGGGGCTCGTCCTGACGAACCACCACTGCGGCTATGACGCGATCCAGAAGCTCAGCAGTGTCGAGCACAACTACCTCGAGAACGGCTTCTGGGCGCAGAGCTTCGCCGAAGAGCTCCCCGCTAAGGGCGTCGTCGTGACCTTCATCGACAAGATCGAGGACGTCACGGCCTTCGTACAGGCAGAGCTCAAGAAGGTGCGTAAGGGTACGGGCATGGAATACCTCTCGCCCGCCTTCCTTCGCTCGGTAGCTCGCAAGCGTGTCGGTGACAACTTCCTCAAGGATCACCCAGGCACGGAGGTCGAGATCCGTCCCTTCTACAATGGGAACAAGTACCTCATGTTCACCAAGAAGGTCTACTCCGACATCCGCTTCGTCGGTGCACCTCCCAGCGCTATCGGGAAGTTCGGTGCCGACACGGACAACTGGAAGTACCCCCGTCACGCTGGTGACATCTCCATCTTCCGCATCTACGCTGATGCCAACGGCAACCCTGCTCCCTACTCAGAGAGCAACGTGCCTCTGAAGCCCAAGCGCTGGTTCAACATCTCTACCGATGGCGTACAGCGTGATGACTTCGCTATGATCATGGGCTTCCCTGGCCGTACCAACCACTTCTTCCTCCCCTCCGAAGTAGAGGAGTGGAAGACCATCGACAATGATATCCGCATCCGCATGCGCAGCATCCGTCAGGAGGTCATGCTCAAGGATATGCTTGCCGACCCCAAGGTGAACATCATGTACGCCGCTAAGTACGCCCGTTCGCAGAACGCTTACAAGCGTGCTATCGGTGCGAACTTTGGTATCGAGAAGAATAACATCAAGGCTATCAAGCAGCAGGAGATGGAATCCCTCTTCCGTTCACTAAAGGAGAAGACTCCTAATTTCTACAAGCCTTACGCTGATGCTGTCTCCACGATCGACCGTGCTATCGAGGGCCGTCGTGACCTACGTCGCCAGTTCTGCTACCTCGACGAAGGCCTGTGGCAGGCTATCGAAGCTACGCGCGCCCCTGGTGCTGATGACCCGCTGACCGCTACGGACAAGGCCTTCACCGCCTACAACAACAAGGACTACCTCCCCTCGCTGGATGCTAAGATCGCTAAGGCTGAGCTCGCCGAATACACGCGTCAGATCGACCGCAAGGACTGGCCCACGGCTATCGCTGAGGGTATCGATAAGTTCGGCTCGGTAGATGCTTACGTCGATGCGATGTTCGCTCAGTCGACCTTCACCACGCCCGAGGGCTTTGAGGCCTTCAAGAAGCTGGGTGCTAAGGAGCAGCAGGCTGTCCTCTCCTCCGACCTGATGTCGCGCTTTGCTGCCTCTGTCCGCACCAAGCGCGAGCAGCTGACGAAGGATCTCCGTGCCTTCGATAACCCCATTGATCTGGCTCGTCGTACCTACGTCGGCGGTATCATGGCTCAGCGTGGCACGGACAACCTCTGGCCCGATGCCAATAGCACGCTGCGCTTCACCTACGGTCAGGTCCGTGGCTACTCGCCCGTCGACGGTGTCGAGTATCAGGTGCCTACGACCCTGCGTGGTGTGATGGAGAAGGAAGACCCCACCTCATGGGAGTTCGCTGTCCCCGCTCGTCTCAAGGAGATCTACCAGAAGCAGCTCTACGGCGAAGGCAAGCGTTGGGCAGCTAAGAAGGCAGACGGCACGTATGAGATGCCTGTCAACTTCGCCGCTACGACCCACACCACGGGCGGTAACTCCGGTAGCCCTGTCTTCAATAAGTACGGTGACCTGATCGGTATCAACTTCGACCGCAACTGGGAAGGTGTCGGTGGTGACATCCAGTACCTGCCCTCCTACCAGCGTAGCATCATCTGTGATATCCGCTACGTCCTCCTGCTCATCGACCAGTTCGGTGAGTGCCCCCGCCTCATCCAGGAGCTGTCGCTCGTCTCACGCCGATGAATACCCAGAGCCCCCGGCGTCCGCACCTCGTCGTCCTCTCGGGGGCGGGGATGAGTGCCGAGAGCGGCCTGTCGACCTTCCGCGATAGCGATGGTCTGTGGGCGGGGCATGACGTCCAAGAGGTCGCCAGCATCGAAGGTTGGTACCGCGATCCCCAGTGCGTGCTGGACTTCTACAATCAGCGCCGTCGGGAGTTCGTCGGAGCAGAGCCCAATGAAGGGCACCGTCTGCTCTCCCGCCTCGAGGAGTACTATCGTGTGACGATCGTCACGCAGAACGTCGACGACCTGCACGAGCGTGCGGGTAGTAGCCGTGTCATCCACCTCCATGGGGAGCTGATGAAGAACCGCTCCGTGCGTGATCCCTTCACCACCTACCCAGCAGAAGGGGCGACACGTGAGCTCCATATCGGGGACTTAGCGCCCGATGGCACGCAGCTCCGTCCCTTCATCGTCTGGTTTGGCGAGGAGGTGCCGGAGATGATCCCTGCTATCGAAGCCACTGAAGAGGCAGATCTCTTCCTCGTCATCGGCACGTCGCTGGAGGTCTATCCTGCAGCGGGACTGCTGGGCTACGTCCCAGGGAAGGCGCCCGTCTACTGCATTGACCCGAAGCCCGTGCGTAGTAGCTACCGCCCCGACCTCATCCATATCCAGGCGGGCGCTGTAGCAGGTATGCGCGACCTCTATGCGCGCTTGACCGAAGGCCGCTAACCGTCCTCCGTTGAGTTTCCTCACCGAAGCTCGCATCCTCATCCTATGAAGGCTGTCCGCACCCTTCCCTCGTGGAAGCGTGCGGACAGCCTCTTTTTATGCGTGCTCCTCACGGCCTTGGTGCTCCGTAGCACTACTCCTTTACCTTCTCCCTCCCCCGAGAAAACTTCCGCTTCACCGCAGCCAAAACCACGGAGGTCTACACCTATTCTTCTATCTTGGTGTGTGGTCCTAAGATCCCCGCACGTAGTTCAAAGGATTTCCCCACGTAGTCCTAAAATCCACGTACGTAGATTTAGAAATACTCCTACACCTCGCACGAAATACCGCGCGAAAAACGAGTGAGTACCTCTATTCCTTCGTGCCTTTCCCTCCGCTCTTTCCCCTCACGTTTCTATACAGCAGCGCCCCATGATCCGCTCGGGATCATGGGGCGCTGACGCTTGTGGGGGAGGTAAGGCGGGGCTTACTTGAGGGCGGCGAGGACGTTGCGCTCGATGCGAGCCGTGAGGTCATCGGTGGGTTCGGCGACGAAGGCACGACCCGTGACGGTCTCATACAGCTCGATGTAGCGGTCGGAGACGCTCTTGCAGTATTCCTCGGTCATCTCGGGGACGACTTCGCCGTCACGGCCTTGGAAGCCGTTCTTGATAAGCCACTGGCGGACGAATTCCTTGGAGAGCTGCTTCTGCTCTTCGCCACGCTCGAAGCGCTCTTCGTAGCCTTCGGCATAGAAGTAGCGGGAGGAGTCGGGCGTGTGGATCTCGTCGATGAGGTAGATCTTGCCGTCCTTCTTCCCGAATTCGTACTTCGTGTCGACGAGGATCAGGCCACGCTCACGTGCCATCTCCTGACCACGCTTGAAGAGAGCGTAGGTGTAGGCCTCGAGCTGCTTGTAGTCTTCTTCGCTGACCAGACCGGTGCGGATGATTTCCTCGCGGGAGATATTCTCGTCGTGGCCGACATCTTCCTTCGTGGTGGGGGTGATGATGGGCGAGGGGAAGGCTTCGTTCTCACGCATGCCGTCGGGGAGCTGGATACCGCAGAGGGTGCGTTCGCCTGCCTTATAGGCACGCCAAGCTGAGCCGGTGAGGTAGCCACGGATGACCATCTCTACACGGAAGGGCTCACAGCGCAGGCCGAGCGATACCATAGGGTCGGGAGCAGAGATGAGCCAGTTGGGGACGATGTCGCGCGTAGCTTCGAGGAAGTAGGTCGCGATCTGGTTGAGGACTTGTCCCTTGTAGGGGATGCCTTTGGGGAGTACGACGTCGAAGGCGGAGATGCGGTCGGTGGCGATCATCGCTACCTGCTCACTGCCGAGGAAGTACACGTCGCGGACCTTGCCATGATAGACGTGATCCTGATGGGGAAACTGGAAGTCCGTGCGGACGAGTGTCTGTGCCATAGTGCTATCTTGTGTGATTAGTTTGTGATGTGTCGGAGGGGGCGGACGTCTTTTCGTCCTTGGCATCGTAGACGGCCACGATCTCGGAGACGAGCGGGTGGCGCACGATGTCGGTCTTATCGAAGTGGATGAAGCTGATACTCTTCAGTCCGTGGAGCTTGTCGAGCGCGTCCTTGAGGCCTGAGGTCACGCCACGAGGAAGGTCGATCTGCGTGAAGTCCCCCGTGATGATCATCTTCGAGCCCATGCCGAGGCGCGTGAGGAACATCTTCATCTGCTGTGGTGTAGTGTTCTGCGCTTCGTCGAGGATGACGACGGCATCACTCAGCGTGCGACCACGCATGAAGGCCAGCGGGGCGATCTGGATGACGCCTGTGTCCATGAGGTCTTTGAGCTTGGGGGCGGGGATGAGTTCGCCGAGGGCGTCATAGAGTGGCTGGAGGTAGGGGTCGAGCTTGTCCTTCATCTCGCCAGGGAGGAAGCCGAGCTTCTCGCCTGCTTCGACGGCAGGGCGGGAGAGGATGATACGGCGCACCTGCTTTGCCTTGAGGGCTTTGACCGCCAGACAGATGGCGATGAAGGTCTTCCCCGAGCCGGCAGCACCTGTGGCGAAGCACAGGTCACGCTCGGCGAACTCGCGAGCCATGCGGCGCTGACGCTCCCCGCGGGGGAGGATCGCCTTGCCGTGGACGCCGTAGATGAGTACGTCGCTCTCGGTGGTGGGCAGGGTGTCGGCGGCCTTACTGCGGTGCCGACGCACGACCTCGATGATCTGTGCTTCGGTCAGCTGGTTGTGGCGACTGCACAGGGCTTCCAGAGAGGAGAGGATGTGCAGGAGCTCTTCGGCGGCTTGGTCTTCGCCAAGTACCTTGATGACGTTCTGGTGAATGCGTAGCTTCGTCTTAGGGAAGAGGTTCTGTAGCGTGACGAGGTTCGCGCGGTTGACACCGACGAACTCCTGCGTGTCGGCTTCCTCTAAGACGTAGAGTCGCTCCATCATAGGCTTATAGTCGTTGGGATAGGGTGATGAGATGCTTGATGTGGGTGCGCCATTCGGGGGCTGCCGCCTGCAGGTCGCTTAGGCTGCGGGGGAAGCGATAGCCCCAGTAGTGATGCGGATCCTCGGGGCGGTTGATCTGCTCCTCGGCGGGAGTGGTGAGCCAGAGACGGCTGTCGAGGCTCATCCAGTCGGCAAGGGGTAGGAGGACGGCGGCGGATGGGGAGGCGAGATGCGCCTCGATGATGCGGCGGTAGAGGCCTTCTTCGTCGGGAACTTCCTCGGTGAGAAGGAGCTCCTGGCGATAGTAGCGCTCTTGCTCGCTCGCCGAGAGGCTGTGCCACCAGCCACGTAGCGAAGGCATATCGTGGGTGGAGGTCGTGGCTACCGAGCGGGCGGGGAAGCTGTCGGGGCGTGCCCAGCCCGTGGGGGTAAAGGCCTTCGGCATACGCTCCAGCTCGAGGGAGAGGACCTGTAGCTCGTCGAGGACGGCGGGTACAGAGGCGGGGATCATCCCGAGGTCCTCGGCACAGAGCAGAAGGCGCGTGTGGCTCGTCAGCGCACCGAGACGCAGCAGGGCGGTGGTGCGGAAGAGCTCGTTGTGTCGGACGTAATAGTAGTCATCGCTGACGGCTCGCCAGCGCTCCTGCAGCTCCTCGGGGAAGCGGGCGAAGAGACGACTGCGCTCCAGCGCTATGCGTGGGTGGTAGTGCCCCGCCTTGTACGGGTCGGCGATGAGGGCTGTCTCCGTGCAGAGCTCAGCGAGTACGGCTGCGACGTCGGCTCCGAGAGCGCGCTGGGCGGCCTCCGTCTCGTAGTCGGCTTGCTCGCCATACGTGAGCTGATAGAGCCCTGCAAGGGCGGTGCTATGGAGATAGCCGCTGTCGAGGAGGTCATCGAAGCTATCGCCAAGGCGTGCTGTCAGCTCGTCTTCGTGGACGAGTGGTGCGGTGAGTAGCTCGATGGGGAAGGGGAGGGCGAGCTTCTCCTGCCACTCCTCGAGACTATAGGGGAGGGCGGGGTGGAAGTGCCCCAAGAGGCCAGAGCGCTGCGTGCGCGGTACCTCCCAGATGCGGAAGAAGCCGAGGATATGGTCGATGCGGAAGGCGTGGAAGTAGCGGGCCTGACGCTCGAAGCGCTGGCGCCACCAGCGGAAGTTGCCTTCCTCCTGCATACGCTCCCAGTTGTACGTGGGGAAGCCCCAGTTCTGCCCGTCGGCAGCGAAGTCATCGGGCGGGGCGCCTGCGGACTGCTCGGTGTGGAAGAGATGCGGTGCCATCCAGACGTCTACGCTGTGGGGTGCTACGCCGATGGGGAGGTCACCCTTGAGGAAGATACCTCGCTCCTCAGCATAGCTTCGCACAGCCTGGAGCTGGCGGTCGAGGACGAACTGCATCCAGTAGTAATAACCTACCTCCTCGGCATATGCCGTATCGTCGAGATAGGCGGCAGCCTTCGCCTCGTCATACGCTTCCCATCCCGTCCAGTCGCTGGGTGTGCCCGAACCAAACTGGTCACGCAAGACGCAGTAGAGGGCGTAGGGACGGAGCCAAGCAGCGGCCTCGTCGTAGAAGAGACGGAAGTCTTCGCTTGTGAGGTCGGCCTTACCCTGTAGCTCGAATGCACGGCGGAGGAAGCGCTCCTTCAGCTCGAGTACGCGTGGGTAGTCCACGGCGGGGAGCTGGCGTAGCGCCTTTGCCTCGCGGAGGAATGCCTTACGCTCCTCGGAGGGGAGGGCGGGCAGTGCCTCGGGATCGATGTATATGGGGTGGAGGGCGTCGACGGATATCGCATTGTAGGGATAGGAGTCGGCGGTGCCTCGTGTGCTGGTGGTATCGTTGATGGGGAGGAGCTGGACGGCGTGCATACCTGCTTCGGCTGCGAAGTCAATGGCTTCTCTGAGCGCGCCGAAGTCGCCTATACCCCAGTCGGTGTCGCTGCGCAGTGAGAAGAGCGGTGCGACAAGGCCTGCCGTACGTACGGGGCGGCTGGGAAGATGGAGGTAGCTATCCTGCACATAGCAGTAGGGATAGACGGTGCTGTCGGGGAGGCTTGCCCAGCGGTCTTCGCCCTCCTCCCAGAGGTAGGTATAGCCAGCGTCTGTGCTGAGGAGGTATTTGTAGCGAAGCGAAGTGGGGGTGGAGCCTATGGCAGAGGCGGGGAGCGTAGCGCTCCAGCGTCCTTGTCCGCGGTAGGTGAGGGGAAGAGCCTTTTTAGGATCCCAACTCCCGAGTGCCTCGCAGCTCCCCGTCACGAGAAGGCGCTCACCCCGACGTAGGGCGGGAGCGTGGACGGAGAAGGTGAGGCCAGGCTGTGGTGCTTCCTCTGGTGCTACCGCCTGCTGACCAAGGATATCGCAGAAGGCCGCAGAGAAGGCAGGGGCGTCCTCAGGGCAGTCGATCCAGCGGTCTTGTGTGAAGACGGCCGTGTCGCCAGCGGGGAGATGAAGTTCGTGGGGGATCCGCCATTCCTCGCGCAGTACGGCACCCGTCTCATCGGTGAGGCGGTAGCTATATATATAATGTATAGGGGAGGTGGCGGAGGGGAGGTGTAGAGTCGCTTGCCAATGCCCTTCCCCGAGATGCTCGAGGGGGAGGGTCTGCGCTCCAGAGTGGGCGGGGCTGTCGGCAGCTCGACCTACGAGCGTGAGCCGCTCGTGGGGCTGCGCCCAGTACTCGATGGAGAAGGTGACTGTCATCTATAGATAGGGTCCTACCATTCGTTCGTGTAGAGAAGGTGCATCCGTGTGTACCTTCCGCTGCAAAGGTACGCAATATCTTCGGCCCTGGGGTAGGGCAGTGTGGGTGCCTCCTTCGGTGGGGAGGGGGCGAACCTATATGGAGACTGTCGCCGCGAGTCCTACCCTCTACTTCGAGTGCTAAGGTATCGTGCGCTTAGCTTCCCGATATGCCTCTCCGAAGTGATATACAAGCCCTTCGCCTTATCGCGTGTATTCCGCTTATCCAGCGGAGGAAAAAGTGTCCTTCTCGTGAAGGAAAAAGCGCCTTCCCATAGTGGTTTTTCTCTGTCTACGTACGTAGTCTTAAAGACCAGGTACGTCAGTCCAAATATCCACGTACATAGATATTAGGACCACGTACGTAGTCCAAACTTATCTCCCACTCGTTCGCAGCTTTTTATCCCTACGCGGAGCAACAACCTAATAGAGATCACTTCACAAAGCTATATAGCTCTATCCTCGCACCTATATTGGTCGCTGAGCGAAGCTATATTGGTCGGTGACGTGACCTATATAGGTCGACCCGCGGAGCAATATAGGTTCACTCATCCCCCTTCGTCGGGACGTCGGAGGAGCTCCTCGAGGAGCGGAGATCTGACTGCGCGAGAAGGTGCATCGTCAGCGGGCTTTCGGGAGGTGCGGAGTGTAAAATAAGTGGAGCTTCGCGGGCGTGAAAGCTCCATATTTTGGCTTTTTCTTACCTTTGCGTGTCACCCGAGGGAGCACAAGCGGTGCCTCAGACGGTGGCCTACAGACCCGAAAGCCGGGGACCTTCTTCGTCTTTATCCTGATCTCGGGGCCTGTCTCGAGCTATGGAGCGAGTCGCTGAAGGTATGTTGTACCTAAACCAAATTTTATGACGTTGAAAGGAATTCTTTTCGGCGCACTGGCGGGCGTGGTGCTCTTAGGAGCGACCTCAGCAAGCCTTCCCTCCCAGCCCTCCTCGGGTGGTCTGCGTGTGGGTGACGTGCTACCGGAAATGAAGTCTCTGGACGCGGAAGGTCGTGCCTCCACCACGGAGTCAGCACAGCGCTATCGTCTCATCCACTTCTGGGCAGCCTATGATGCTACCAGTCGCGCAGCGAATGTGGTATGGGATCATTACTTCGCTGGTAAGGCACAGACGGCTATCGACTACCAAGCCATCTCGCTTGATACCGACGATGCTGTCTGGTCACAGACGATCTCCCTCGACCAAGTGGATCAAGAGGACCAGCGCTACATCGCCCCCACGGAGCGTAGCCGCTATATGGCAAGTGCAGGACTCCTCGACGGACTACACACCTACCTTGTGGATGATCACGGGGTCGTCGTAGCCGTAGATCCGACGCCAAGCGAATTAGCGAACTATCATTAAACTCAAATTATTGGCAAGAGCCACGACCAGGGATCCTCTGGTCGTGGCTCTTGCTTTTTGTCTATGTGTGGGTGAATGCCCCTCCTTATGAAGGGCTACTCGGTGAGGTCGCTCCCCTCGATATCTATGTTTCGACAGCCCTCGAGGAGGAAGCGCTTCTGATTGGGGTGGAACTTTGGGTAGCTCGTCGTCGGCTCGATCTTATTGCCACGCCACAGGATACCGTCGGTGCTGATGGCGTGCAGGAGCGGCGTGTCGAAGGTGCGGAAGATGTTGTCCTCGATGCGGATGCTCTTCGGCCCCTGCCCATAGAAGGGGTGGCGCTGTGAGGCGAGCTCGGGGATGATGGGGTGGATGCTGATGACTGCGCTGGTGAACTGGTAGAGGCTCGTCAGTACGTCTTGGAAGAGGTTGCGGCGGATCGTGACCTCACGCGTCTGCCCCGACTCGTACCACATGTTATTGTCCGTGCTGAAGAGGATCGCCGAGCCGCTGACGTGGTCGAAGGTGTTGTCCTCGATGAGGACGGGGCGGGGCGTATTGATGAGGATGCCTCGGGCGCGGTTGTGCCGCACGAGGTTGTGGGAGAAGTCGACGCTCGGCGTGCGGGTGAGGTTCTCCATGCTGATCTGTCGCTCGGGCGTGTAGTCTGCGGGTAGCTCCTCGTCGAAGGTGATGCGCAGCTCGCGTGCGCCCTTGAGTTGCTCGCCATCAGCTGGGCTAATGGAGCGTACGTGGAAGGAGCCTTCTAGCCCCTGGATATCGCGCGAGGTGACCAGACGCACCGAGTCACCAGGCATGGCCCACGTGTAGCCAAAGGCCTGCTCGTGCATGAAGCGCCCGACGAGCGTGTGCTTACCCTCACGTGCTGTGACCTTGAGGTAGACGCCATGGACGTTCAGCGCGTCGTCCATCATGTTCTCAAAGCGGCAGTGCTGTACGGAGATCTTCCCCTCACAGGCGACGAAGTGCGTGGCATCGGCTTGGGTGGTGAAGTAGCGTCCACCGCGGGGGCGGAGCTGGACGTGGAAGCGCTCCAGCGTGATGTCGCGGGAGTTCTGGGTGAGGACGCCCATGCCCTCGGCGAAGTGGATGTTCATATCCTCAAGGCGAATATCCCGGCTCTCGGTGATGAAGATAGCGGGCTGGGGGCGGTAGCCGGTGCGGGCGGCGAAGACCGTCCCTGCGGGGAGGTGGGAGTCCTTCCAGTGGGGAGCATAGAGAAGCGGCCTCGTATGCTTGCCCGTGACACCCATGGCGGCAGCCTCGCGCGGAGCGAGCTGACGGATGTCTTTATTCGGGAGGAGCATGTCGGAGGTGCGGTAGAGGAGCTCACGCGTCTTCGGGTCAAAGGCGAGACCATGGTCGGGTGTAGAGCGCCAACTCGTGCCGTAGGTTTCCAGCTGTCCCTTGTCCGTGATGCGCCACTTGACCCAAGGGGCGGGGGTGAAGACGATACCGCGCGCGGTGTCGGAGTGTAGGATATGCAGCTGTGAGATCTGCGGATTGGTGAAGTCGATGGTGAGGCCTCGGAGCTCGACGCCCTGACAGCTGTCGAGGACGATGGGAAGCATGCGGTCTTCGAAGAGCAGTTCGCTCCCCTCGCCCCTTACGATGACGTGGCGCCAGCCTCGGAGGAGAAGGCCTATCGGACGGCTCCCTGCGTGGTCGTGATTGGAGATGAAGTACTCGTGCTCTACGGCTCCCTCGCGGGTGAAGTGGTAGCGCCCAGGGCGAAAGCGTAGCTCCAGTGTGTCGCTTCCCTTCTCGAGGTCGGGGTGTAAGCCCTCGAGGAGCTTGCGGAAGACGGGCGTGGCGTTGATCTGCTTCCCCTTGCGTGGGCCGAAGGAGGGGAGCTGAATGACGCGGCGATGAGCCTTCATAGGAAGCACTGCGGTGAGGAGCAGGGCGAGCGAGAAGAGGGCGTATTGGGTGGGAGCGAGCTGGCGCATAAGAGGGATGTCGGTGCTGTGAGCGGGGAGGGAAGTTGGGGAGGGAGGCGGTAGCTTCCCTTGGTTTCGTAGAGATAAACGAAGTAGCCCCAACTCCTTGCCTACATTGGGTAAGGGAGTTGGGGCTACTATGCTTAGTGCTGAGCGTGCTCAGTCGTGTCGGTCAGGCGTGGATTACTTCTTGGCCTTGATGCCGAGACGAACGGGCTTGATCATGTTCTCAGGAGCGAGTACCGTATCGAGGTCTTCCTGAGAGAGGATACCGTGCTCGATGATGAGGTCATAGACACCACGACCCGTCTCGAGAGCTTCCTTAGCGATCTTCGTAGAGTTCTTGTAGCCGATGATGGGGTTGAGGGCGGTGACGATACCGATGCTATTGCGGACGTTGTCGCGGCACTTGTCTTCGTTGGCCGTGATACCGTCGATGCAGAGCGTGCGGAGCGTGTCGAAGCCATTGATCAGGAGGTCGATGGACTCGAAGCAGCACTGTGCCATGACGGGCTCCATAGCGTTGAGCTCCATCTGCGAAGCGTCGCCAGCCATGGTGACGCAGAGGTCGTTACCCATGACCTTGTAGCATACCTGGCTCATGACTTCGGGGATGACGGGGTTCACCTTACCGGGCATGATCGAGGAGCCTGGCTGCATAGCAGGGAGGTTGATTTCGCCGAGACCGCAGCGAGGACCGCTGGAGAGGAGGCGCAGGTCATTACAGATCTTGTTGACCTTGATAGCGATGCGGCGCAGAGCAGAGCTGTAGCCGACCATTTCGCTCGTGTCGCTGGTAGCGCCGACGAGGTCTTCAGTGAGGGTGATATCCCAGCCCGTGATCTTCGCCATAGCTTCGGTGCAGTAGCCAGCGTATTCGGGCTCAGAAGAGATACCCGTACCGATAGCCGTAGCCCCCATGTTGATAGCGAGGAACTGGTGAGCAGCGTAGTCGAGGTTAGCGATCTCGTGGCGGAGGATCGAAGCGAAGCCACCGAAGGTCTGGCCGAGCGTCATGGGCACAGCGTCCTGGAGCTGTGTACGACCCATCTTGACGACGTGTGCGAACTCCTTAGACTTCTTCTCGAGAGCTTCGATGAGCTGGATGAAGTGGGGGCGGAGCTTGAGGTGCGAAGCGTAGAGACCGAGGTGGATAGCCGTGGGGTACGCGTCGTTGGTCGACTGCGAGCCGTTTACGTGGTCGTTAGGAGAGAGGTACTTGAACTCACCCTTCTCGTGACCCATGATCTCGAGTGCGCGGTTGCAGATGACCTCGTTGGCGTTCATGTTCGTCGTCGTACCTGCGCCCCCCTGGATCATGTCGACGGGGAAGTGCTGGTGGTGCTTGCCTTCGAGGAGCTCGTGGCAAGCCTGGACGATAGCGTCCTTCTGCTGGTCGGTGAGAAGGCCAAGGCGGTGGTTAGCGATAGCGGCAGCTTCCTTGGTCCATGCGAGCCCGTGGATGAAGAGGGGGTAGTCGCAGAGGTGGAAGTTGCTGATGTTGAAGTTTTCTATCCCACGGAGGGTCTGCACACCGTAGAGGTGCTCATTGCTGATCTGGCGTTCGCCGATCAGGTCACTTTCAAGGCGAAAGTCCTTGCCTGAAGTAGCCATAGTATGATGTCGTTACTAATAAGGTGTATTAAACTTTAGGGCAAAGTTACAGCTTTTTCGTTCTCAGCAAGGGGGTAGTGAGGCCCTTGAATAGCAGGCTGTCAGCGGGTTGTGTGGCGCTTTGCTCGCACTTATTATAATAATGTAGAGAAAGGGCGTGTGGTGAGGGGTAAACGTGTGAAGCTGTCTGCCTTTTCGTGGGAAGGGTGGTTTTTTGCTTTGCTTGTATGTGTGCTCTTGTGCGAAGGGAGCAATACATACCCGTAGAGGGTAGAGATATAAACCTATATTGGTCCGCGGGTTGACCTATATAGCTTTGTGAAGCAACCTATATTTAGGTTGTTGCTCCGCGTAGGGATAAAAGTTATGGATGAGTGGCAAATAAGTTTGGACTACGTACGTAGCTCTAATATCTACGTACGTGGATATTTGGATTTACGTGCCTGGTCTTTAAGACTACGTGCATAGATAGAAGAATACCACTACGTGAAGGTGCTTTTTTCTTCATAAGAATGGTACTTTTTCCTCCGCTGAATAAGAGGGATATTTGCGATAAGGCGAAGGGCTTGTGTATCACTTCGGAGAGGTATATCGGAGTGTGATGCGGAGGCCTCGTTGTACCCCCGCCTTGTGAGTCCTGATAGTCCTCGAACTTATGTATCTTTGTGCGACAAAATGACAGACGGAAGATGAATGTAGATATTCAGCAGATCAAGCACCGCTTCGGTATCATCGGCACAAGCCCTCTACTCGACCACGCTATCCGCACGGCAGTGCAGGTGGCGCCCACCGATATGTCGGTGCTGGTCATCGGTGAGAGTGGTGTCGGGAAGGAGAGCTTCCCGAAGATCATCCATCAGAATAGTATCCGCAAGCACGGCCCTTATATCGCTGTGAACTGTGGGGCTATCCCTGAGGGCACCATCGACTCCGAGCTCTTCGGTCACCTGAAGGGCTCGTTCACGGGCGCTATCACCGACCGCAAGGGGTACTTCCAGGAAGCCTCGGGCGGTACGATCTTCCTCGACGAAGTAGGGGAACTTCCCCTCTCGACGCAGGCCCGTCTCCTGCGTGTCCTCGAGACGGGGGAATTCATCCCCGTCGGGGCAAGCCAAGCCCAGAAGACCGATGTGCGCATCGTCGCTGCGACGAATGTGAACCTGCAGGAGGCTGTCGAGCGTGGTCGCTTCCGCGAAGACCTCCTCTTCCGTCTCAATACCGTGCCCATCGAGGTGCCACCCTTGCGTAGCCGTGTGCAGGATATCCCCCTGCTCTTCCGCCTCTTCGCTTCGATGAGTGCCGAGCGCTACCATATGCCTCCCCTGCGCCTGACGCCCGAGGCTGCTAAGCTCCTCGAGGGCTATCGCTGGCCAGGGAATATCCGTGAGCTGCGCAACTTCACCGACCGCATCAGCGTCCTCGAGGAGGAGCGCACCGTGACGGCAGAGACTGTCTCGCGCTACCTGCCACGGGATCTGGGCGTAGACTATCACCCTGCTCTTCGCCAGCAGGCCGTGCTCGGTGAGGACGCTACGTCCTTCGCCAACGAGCGTGAGATCCTCTATCAGGTGCTCTTCGATATGAAGAAGGATATGGCGGAGATGAAGAATCTCATCGCCGGGATTATGCGTGGTGAGGTGCCAGTCGCTCAGCCCAAGGCTCACGGCGACTACACCCCCGCCGAGGTGCATACCCCCAGCGCGCACCCCACGACGCTCGCTGGCCGTGATGACTACCGCAATGTCCTCTCGAGTCCCTCGGGCTATGCTCCCGTGGAGGATGTCATCGAGATCCCTGCTACCCCGCACGCTACGGGCCATCATGCCGAGGTCTCAGACTTCGAGGAGCAGCCCCTCTCGCTCGAGGAGGCAGAGCGTAGCTTGATACAGGCCGCACTCATTCGCCACGATGGACGTCGTCGTCGTGCTGCCCAGGATCTCAAGATCTCCGAGCGTACCCTCTACCGCAAAATCAAGGAATATGGACTGGAAGAATAAGCTCCACCGCCGTGCCTTCGCCCTCATCGGGGCGCTCGTCCTCGTCATCGCAGGCTGCAGCATCCGCTACAGCCCCAATGGTGGTGCGCTCGACTACACCCAGCTCAAGACCATCACCATCGGTGAGGTCATCAATAAGGCGCCCATCGTCAACCCCATCCTCGCCTCCAGCTTCACCGAGAAGATCAAGGACTACTACGAGAGCCGTACGCGCCTCTCCCTCGTCCCGCAGGCGGGTGACCTCGAGCTTTACTGCACGATCACGGGCTACGATCTGACGCCTATGGCCGTCAGTCAGGATAACTTCGCCGAGCGTACGGTCTTCACCGTGACGGTGCAGGTGAAGTATGTCAACCATGTGAATGAGAAGGAGAGCTTCGAGCGTAGCTTCAAGGCTTACCGCGACTTCCCACGTAGCCAGCCCTTCGTCGCTGTGCAGGACGACCTGCTGCGTGAGATCATGGACGACCTCTTGAAGCAGATCTATAATGCTACGGTAGAGAACTGGTAGATGACACGCGACGAACTCTATAGCTACTTGGCTGATCCCAAGCGCCTCACCGCCGAGACGCTCGAGCCGATCCGTGCGCTCTATGAGTCCTATCCCTACTGCGCACCCTTCGCCTTCCTCTACCTATATAATCTCTCGCTGACGGGAGACGTGCGCTATGCCTCAGAGCTGCGTCGTCTCTCTGTGCTCCTGCCCGATCGGGAGCAACTCTTCCGCCTCGTCGAGGGGAATCGCCCCGCCTTCGTCGCAGCGACACCCGATGTGCCTGCCGAAGCTGATGCCTTCGACCTCATTGATCACTTCCTCGATGGCGCACGCTCCTCAGGCGAAGACCTCCCCGAAGTGCTCCACTATGAGGGGGTGGGGGAGAGTCAAGACTACTTCGCTGGCGAGACGGCAGAGCCACTTCCCGCGGAGGGACTCTCCGAGCTTCTCGAGCCACGCACCCCGAACGTAGCCCCGTCTGTAGCCCCATCGGCAGAGGAGCCTGCCGCTGAAGAACTCCTCTCGGAGACCCTCTCTAAGATCTATATTCAGCAGCAGCATTACGATAAGGCACTGAGGATTATCCGCTCTCTCAGTTTGAATTATCCAGAGAAAAATCGTTTCTTTGCAGACCAGATACGCTTCCTGGAGCGCCTGATAGAGAATAATAAAACCACAAATTAGTATAAGACATGTTCTACCTACTCACGGTACTGATCCTGATAGCATCCATCTCACTGGTGCTGCTGGTGATCGTACAGAAGTCTAAGGGCGGTGGCCTGGCTTCACCCTTTGCTTCGACGAATAACATCATGGGGGTCCGTAAGACTACCGACGTACTGGAGAAGGCTACTTGGTGGCTCTTCGGTATCGTAGCCGTGCTCTGCATCGCCTCGACGCACTTCCTTGGCACGGGTGCGGATGCTGATTCTAAGACGCAGCAGGTCCTCGAGCAGAATGCCGCTAAGGGTGCTGCTCCTACGGCTCTGCCCGCCCTCGGTGGTGGTGCTGCTCCTCAGCAGGGTGCTCCTGCAGCAGCTCCCGCTCCTGCCACGGAAGCTCCTGCTCCCGCAGCTGCGCCTGCCAACTAAGGCCCCGTACACCTATATAATAGGCACACCCCTCATCTGATGAGGGGCGTGCCTATTTCTTTATTAGAGCGGAAGATAGGTGGTATGGTTTTATTCCGTATCTTTGCACCCGATCTAATGCAACGAAGCAGAAGGTTCTAACAATTTTACCGATTTAAATGGCAACGAAAATCCGTTTACAGCGCCACGGTCGCAAGGCTTATGCCTTCTATAAGATCGTCGTCGCTGACAGTAGAGCGCCACGAGATGGCAAGTTTATTGAGAAGATTGGTACGTACAACCCCAACACCAATCCTGCCACAGTAGATTTGGACTTCGAGCGCGCTCTGTATTGGCTCACGACTGGTGCACAGCCTACCGACACGGCTCGTAGCATCCTCTCTCACGAAGGCGTTCTCCTGAAGAAGCACCTCCTCGGTGGTGTCGCTAAGGGCGCATTCGACCAGCAGGCCGCTGACGCTAAGTTCGAAGCATGGAAGTCTAAGAAGGATGGTGCCCTTGGCTCTATCCGTGAGACCCTGGCTAAGGACAAGGCTAACGCTGCTAAGGCTGCTCTGGAAGCCGAACAGGCTGCCAACAAGGCCAAGGCTGCTGCTGTAGCTGCTAAGAAGCTCGCCGAAGCTGAAGCTAAGGCTGCTGCTGAAGCTCCCGCTGAAGCCGAAGAGGCTCCTGCTCAGGAAGAAGCTGCTGCAGAATAGTCGACCGCTGCATCCTCGTAAGAGATGTCTCCGATAAAGAAATAGCGGACGCCTACCCATTACCTCACTTATGTGGGGTGATGCGGTGGGCGTCCGCTTCTTTGTCGTCTTATCCACCTTTATCCATCACTCACACTTAGTCCTCTGGCTGTGACGGCCGTCACAGCCACCTGTACAAACAAAGCGTATGAAGAAGTATTTACTTCGTCTCTTGGTACTGGCTCTCTTTGCCTTCGCCACCCCAGCCGTATGGGCCCAGGTGACGACCTCGGCGATCAACGGTACGATCACCGACCCTACTACCAAGGAGACTCTTATCGGCGCCAGCGTTGTCGCCAAGCACCTGCCTACCGGTACGACCTACGGCGCTATCACTAACGCCAAGGGGAACTTCAGCATCGTAGGTATGCGCCCAGGTGGTCCCTACACCCTCACTATCTCCTATATCGGCTATCAGTCTGCGAAGATCGAGAACGTCAACCTCGCTCTCGGTGAGACGGAGACCTTCAACATCGAGATGAAGGACGATACCAAGCAGCTCACCACGGTCGTCGTCACGGGGGCTAAGGGTAACAAGTTCAACTCTCAGAAGACTGGCGCTGGATCAGCCTTCTCTCGTAAGAACATCGAGCGTGTCCCTACCGTATCGCGTAGCATTATGGACATCGCTAAGCTCACGCCTCAGGCTAACGGTAGTGGCTCCTTCGCTGGGGCTAACAGCCGCTTCAATAGCTTCCAGATCGACGGTGCTGTCAATAACGACGTCTTCGGTCTCGGTACCTCGGGTAAGAATGCTATCTCCCTCGAAGCTATCGACGCTCTGCAGGTCGTCATCGCTCCCTTCGACGTCCGTCAGTCGGGCTTCACGGGTGGCGGTATGAACGCTATCACGAAGTCGGGTACCAACACCTTCCACGGCTCGGTCTACGACTACTACTACAACCAGGACTTCTTCGGCACGACTGCTGGTAAGGACGTCAAGACCCGCAAGGCTCTCGACAAGCAGTATGAGAACACCGTCGGCTTCACGCTCGGTGGTCCTATCCTCCGCGACAAGCTCTTCTTCTTCGCCAACGGTGAGTACGTCAAGGGTATCCGTCCCTCGACCTTCACCCCTGGCAACGGCTCTGTCGTCCCCGAGGAAGATGCTAAGAAGATCGCTGACAAGCTCACGAGCCTCGGCTACAATGGTGGCAGCTACGCTACGCAGGACATCCCCAGCGAAACTTTCAAGGGGCTGGTCCGCCTTGACTGGAACATCAACTCCGCTCATCGCCTCACGCTGCGCTACAGCCACATCAACGATAAGCCCTACAACTTCTCGAACTCTCCTACGCGCCTGCGCTTCTACAACAACGGTTACCACAAGCACAGCGTCACCAATACCATCGTCGCTGAGCTGAACTCTAAGCTCACCGACAAGCTCTCCAACGAAGCTCGTGTCAGCTACAGCGGTATCCGCGACAAGCGCACCTACCTCGGTGGTGCCTTCCCCTTCGTCCTCATCAATGGTACGGCTGGCAAGGCTCGCTATCAGGTCCTCGCTGGGGTCGACAAGGATACGCCTGCTAACGAACTCGATCAGGATATCTTCTCTCTGACGGATAACCTGACGCTCGCACTCGGCAACCACACGCTGACCTTCGGTACTCACAACGAGCTCTTCCGCATGCGTAACCTCTACCTCACGAACTACTACGGGAACTATGAGTACTCCACGCTCGATGACTTCCTCGCTATCGGTACGGCTAATGAGGTAGCTCCTAAGTCTTACGGCTACTCTGCTGCTGACGTCTCTCGTACGGGCGACGCTCGCTGGGCTCCCCGCTTCCGCGCTGGTCAGCTGGGCTTCTACGCTCAGGATGAGTGGAAGGCTACCGATCACCTCCGCCTGACTTACGGTCTGCGTGTCGATATGCCCTTCTTCCTCGACCGTCCTACGGCTAACCCCGACTTCAATAGCTCTGCTGTCGCTAAGGAATACGGTGTCACGAACAACTACCTGCCTCCTATCCGTCCGCTCTTCTCGCCACGTGTAGGCTTCCGCTACGATGTCGACGCTGATAGTCGCTACGTCATCCGTGGGGGTACGGGTATCTTCACCGGTCGTGTGCCCTTCGTATGGATCTCCAATAGCTTCTCCAATAGCGGTATGGAATACCTCCGTACGGCTGTCCTCGGTACGAACGTCCCCACCCTGCGCTTCAACGCTGATGTCAACCATCAGTTCACGCAGCCTGGTAAGACGACTGAGATCGATATGGTCGGTACGAACTTCCGCTATCCTCAGGTATGGCGCTCGAACCTCGCCTTCGATGCTAAGCTCCCCGGTGGTTTCCGTGCTTCGCTCGAAGGGATGTACACGCGCAACCTCAATAGCGTACGCTACCGCAACCTCCTCCTCCGTGACAACGGTACGCTCGACCATGGCCATGGTCAGGTCCGTCCTGTCTACAAGATCGATGCTGCGCTTGCTCAGCAGTACACGAATCTGATCCTCCTCTCGAGCAACAACCTCGGCTATAGCTACAACCTCACCGCTACGCTGGCGAAGGACTTCGGCCACGGCCTTGATGCTTCGATCGCCTATACCTTCGGTGAGGCTAAGGCTGGCAACGACGGTACGAGCTCGCAGGCTGCTTCGAACTGGGGCTACAACTACTCGAGTGATATCAACGGCGAGGAGCTGTCTTACTCCAACTTCGATATGCGTCACCGCATCATCGGTCAGCTCAACTACCGCGTAGAGTATGCTAAGCACTTCGCTACGACCATCGGTATCATCTACAACGGCCAGTCGGGTGGTCGCTACTCGATCCTCTACTACGGTGACGCCAACGGCGACGCTCGTACGATCCCCGGTCTGCGCAATGACCTCGCTTACATCCCCACGAAGGACGAAGTCGCTAACGGCTACTTCACCGCTACGATCGCTAACAAGCCCGGCGAATCTCCTGCTGACCGTGCTCTCCGCCAGGCTCAGGCCAACAAGGAGATGGCAGACAGCTTCGAGCAGTTCATCGCCAGCAGCGGTGACCTCGCTCAGCAGCGTGGCCGCATCGCTCCTCGCAATGCCTTCATGTCTGAGTTTGTCCACAAGTTCGACCTCCACTTCGCTCAGGACTTCTTCCTCAACATCGGTGGTCGTCGTCACACGCTCCAGCTCAATGCCGATATCATCAACCTCGGCAACCTGCTGAATCGTGGCTGGGGTATGAGCCCATACATCCAGTACGACAACATTACCCCCATCGCGATCTCCAACGCTGCTTCGGGTAGTCCAGTCTACAGCTTCACGCACCACCGCAGCACGCCTTGGGATTACTCCGACATCGACTCTCGCTGGAGAGCTCAGGTCGGTGTGAAGTACACCTTCTAATCGTGGCGTAGTCCTGGCGACTACTTCGCGCGAAAAAGCCTCGGGGCACCTCCCTCCACTTCGGTGGAGAGGGGTGCCCCGAGGCCTTTCTGTTTTGTGGGGATTAGTCGAGCTTCTCCCACCAGTCGTCGGTGGTGAAGGTGCTGTCGGTGTAGTGGACGACGTCGCCAAGGCGAGGCATCAGGATAGGGAAGCCCTTCTCATCGCGCAGGCGCTTTGCGTTCTGCAGGGGCTCCTTCCAGGGGTGCATCGCCAGAGCGAACTTCGCATGATGCACCGTGAGGAAGCGCTTAGCGCCGAGGGCGTGCATCGTCTCGCCGAGGTGCTCGGGGAGCATGTGGATGCCGCTCCAGTTCTCCTTGTTGTACTGCCCGTTCTCGAGGATGGCTAGATCCAGCTGGGGGAACTGCTTCCCGATCTCGGCATAGTGTGGACCGAAGCCACCATCACCACCGACGTAGACCGAGTGCTTCGGGCCTTGCAGGACGAAGGAAGCCCACAGTGACTGGGCATGTGTGAGCCCTCGGCCTGAGAAGTGCTGCGTGGGGAGGCAGTGTATGCGCCCACCCTCTGCCGTCGGACTGCTTTCGCCCCAGTCCAGCTCTACGATCTGGTCGGGACGGTAGCCCCAGCGCTCGAGGTGCGCCCCGACGCCAAGTCCCGTGTAGACCTTGCGCACACGGCTCTGCAGCTCCTTAGCTACGTGGTAGTCGAGATGATCCCAGTGGTCGTGGCTGATGACGAGGTAGTCGATCTCGGGGAGGTCAGTGACGTCGAAGACCTGCGTGCCCTTGAAGAAGGCGTTGGAGATGCCGAAGGGTGCGCCCTCGACGAAGACGGGATCGATGAGGTAGCGCACGCCGTCCATCTGCAGGAGATAGCCCGAGTGGCCGAACCATACGATGAGGTCCTCCGAGCGGTCAAGCTTCTTCAGGTCGTGACGCACCACGGGGATGCTATCGACAGGGCGGATATTATCGGGGCGGTCGAAGAGGAACTTCCAGAGGATCTTGATGCGATCGCCCATAGAGCTGGTCTGCATAGCTTGGGGCATGGGGTAGCGATTTTGGAAGCGCCCGTCACGATAGTTCGGCGAGTGCTGGATGCGCTCCAGTCGTGCACCCGAGGGGAGCGCCCCGAAGGAGGGGCTGTGGAGGATGAGGTAGCCGACGCCGAAGAGGACGGCGACGATGATACCGAGGGCAATGAGGAGTGTCATAAGGCGGCGCTTGATTTTACTCATAGGAGCACACGTATATATATGTATGGATAAAATGGCTTCGTAGCGAATGTTCCTTCATAACGCTCACGTGGGGATAATTGTTCCTGCATCCCCTTTACCTGTCGATCCAATATATAGGTATATGGATGTGTGGGGTAGAGCTATATAGCTTTGGACTGCTTCCTATATAGCTTTGTGACGTGACCTATATGAGGATGTTGCTCCTCGTAGGGATAAAAGTTGTGGACGAGTGGCAGATAAGTTTGGGCTACGTACGTGGACGATAAATCTACGTACGTGGATATTTGGATTTACGTGCCTGGTCTTTAAGACTACGTACATAGATAGAAGAATACCACTACGGGAAGGTGCTTTTTCCTTCACGAGAAAGATGCTTTTCCTTCCGCTGAATAAGAGGAATACTCGCGATAAGGCGAAGGGTTTGTGTATCACTTCGGAGAGGTATATCGGAGAGCTGGGCGTGCGATGCCTTAGCATTCCAAATAGAGTACAAGACTCGTGGCGACAGTCTCCTATAAGGGGGTGCTTCAAACCACTATTGGTCGGTGGGTGAACCTATATAGGTCGACGCGGTGACCTATATAGCTTGGAGGGCTGACCTATATAGGTTCGTTTGTGGACGTCAGGAGAGGAGGGCGCCGACTCATAAAAATAGAGTAGAAAAGGATCGCCGCACGTCTCGATGACTACCTATATATAGCTATTTTTCATCAATAGGACTCATTTGCCTCAGCCGTGATGTACCTTTGTATCGCCCTCTTGATGAGGCAAGAAGTGGCTCCTCTGCTCGTGGATTGAGTAGGGGGGGCCTACTTATCATATAAATAGAATGATTCATCGTAAATAGAATGATTCATCGTAAGTTACTCCTTACGCTTGGCCTCGGCTGTCACAGCTTCTTGGCTATGGCACAGAGTCCCAGTGTGCACGGGACACAGCAACCCGATCACGAGCTCCAGGACGTCGTCGTAGTAGGCTCACGTATACCGGAGATCAAGCAGCGCGCCGCTGCAAGTATCACGATTATTCCCGAGCGAGATATTCGGGAGATGAGCCAGATCTTGCCTGATATGCAGGCTATCGTTGGCTACTTCATCCCTGGAGTGCCTCCTACGGGCAACAATGTGAACGAGCGCTACAACACCCTGCGTGGGCGTAGCATCCTCGTCCTTATTGACGGTATCCCCCAGTCTACGCCCCTGCGAGCCACGAGTCGTGACCTCCGCTCCATCGACCCTGCTGCGGTAGAGCGTATCGAGGTTATCAAGGGGGCTACCGCCATCTTCGGTAATGGTGCCAACGGGGGGATTATCAACATTGTCACCAAGCAGAATAAAGAGAAACGTCCCTTCGGCGGGCAGTCTCAGCTGAGCTATACGGATCACAATTTCTTCAAGAGCTCAGAGAAGACGGCGGGCTATCGTCTCTCGCAGCAAGTCTACGGGCAGGCTGGCTCCTTGAGTTACCTCGTCGATGGTGTCTACCAGCATACGGGATCGGCTATTGCCGCCAATGGCGTCTATCTCTCGCCTCGCTATGGGCTCGGAGATACGCGTACGATCAACACTTTGGCGAAGTTAGGCTACCGCTTCAACGACCGTACGCAGCTGGAGCTGATGTACAACTTCTTCCGCACAGAGCAGGATGGTCCTTTAGTGGCTTCGGGCGGGAAGTACTTGGTCTCGCCTCGTATCGGCGTCCCAGGGACCCAGCCTGCTGAAGCGATGCCTGAGGGTCTGCCCTACAACCATAATGCGTATCTCAAGCTAAGCTCTCGCGAAGTCTTCGCTCAGACTGACCTCGAAGTCTCGCTCTTCGGGCGCAGCATCAAGTCGGTCGCTGACTATCGCAAGCACAATCCGAAGAGTCCGCGCTGGGAAGAGACCAGCGGTCAGGCGGTTACCAAGGCGTCGCAGGGGGGGGCGCGTGCTCAGCTCCTTTCACGTCTCACCCCTTCGTCACAGCTGAATCTTCAGCTGCTCTATGGGGCGGACTTCCTCTTAGATCAGACAAGTCAGCCTCTGGTCGATGGTCGCTACTGGGTGCCTAAGATGACTTCGGTGAACTATGCTCCCTTCGTGCAGGGTAAGGCGGTGCTGTCTGACCTGCTGACTGTCAAGGCTGGAGCGCGCTACGACTGGATCGATGTCCACGTCCCTGACTATACCGTCCTGCGTGCCAAGAAGACGGATCCCCTCGTGCAGGTCGCTGGAGGTACGCTCGGCTACCGCAACCTCTCGCTCAATGTGGGCGCGACGTACAACGGGCTCAAGGCCTTCCAGCCCTTTGTCTCTTACTCTGAGGGCTTCTCTATCTATGACCTCGGGCGTACCCTTCGCTCGGCTAAGGCGGATGCACTCTCGAAGATCGAGACCGATCCAGTGCGTACGCACAATTATGAGGCAGGCTTCTATTCGCATCTTTCCGATCTCTTCGGGGAAGGTACGCGCTTAGACCTGCAGGGGGCCTTCTACTATACTTATGCAGCTCTGGGGAGTGATCTCATCAGTCAGAATGGCTTCTGGGTAGTTGACCGCTCTCCACAGCGTATCTATGGTATGGAGCTGAGTGCAGAAGCTACGCTGAGTCCGAAGCTCTCACTGGGTGCGACCTTCTCCGCTCTGGAGGGGCGTAAGCGTCTCGCTGATGGCTCGTGGAATGGCTATATGTCGGGGCAGTCTATTCCTCCGCTCAAGCTCACGGCTCACGTCAGCTATCGTCCCATCAAGGATCTATCGCTACGTCTCTTTGCTCTGCATACGGGTAGCCGTGATCGCTTTGCTCCCAAGACGAATCCTACTACGATGGAGAGCCAATACGCCGAGGGTGAAGGGGTGGTCAAGCCCATCTCGCTGCTCTCCCTCCAGGGGGCTTATCGTCTCGGTGCCTTCACGGTGGGGCTCGGTGTCGAGAACCTGCTGAATACTACCTATTACCCCATCCAGTCTCAGCTCGTAGCACGCGATGCGGAGTATACGCAGGGCAATGGGCGTATGGTCACACTCTCGCTGAGCTACCGCTATTAGTCGGCGATAGTGCCTCCCGCTTATGAGCGGGGAATCAGGCAATCGTAGGTCGGTCTCTTCCGTCCTGCGGTTGCCCGACTTGTTTCGTGGTGGTGCCAGTGTAGTAGGGTGGTACAATTGACTACTTATTGGGGGTGGTGAACCACTACTGCTTTGAATACGAATATCTATTTGAACGGTGGAGGGGACGTATATTGCTTCGCGTGACTCCTGCCTCGCACGCTGTACTGGTGCTTGGGTGGATGGAAGCGTTTGCGTTGCGTAAAAGAGCTGTATATATTGTATAGATATAGGTCGCAATTGGGGTGATGAAAATGTGAAGCCCCGAAGAAGATGAGAGATTCCTACATAGGGGCTGAGACATTTCTCAAGGAACAACCATTGTCTATATAGGAATAGACTGCTTGTGTCTCGGGGTATTAATAATTTTATATCTTTGTAATGTTTAAACAGGTGAGGTGGCTTCCCTTTAGAGGGAGGATCCATTGAGTCTACGACCCACTGAATCTAATGCCATCTTGCTCCCAGAGGGCTATTTACGAAGCCTTAGCATACTGCTTCAGCCCTCGTCAAGACAAGTAACATGACAACTCCTAATTAGAATGTATATATGAAGAAACTTTCTTTGGTTCTTTGCGCTACGATGCTTGCTGGCATTGGTAGCAAGGCTATGGCTCAGGTACAGGATGTCAGCTTCACGGTCGCACCCGTAGTAGGCTACACCCACTGGGACAACAAGCTTAACCTCGGTGACTCACCCTTCTGGGGTGTGCGCGCTGGCTTCGGCTTCGGCCCCCTCGTTGAGATCCGCGGGATCTATGAGCGCAGCTTTGACCTCAAGGGCAAGCTCAAGAACAACTCCTCGACGCCCTCATGGCTCCTCAACTGGGCTGACAAGCTCGAAGACTCTAACGTAGACATCAAGCGCTACGGTGGTGAGCTGAAGCTCAACCTTTGGTCTAACGCCTTCGTTACTCCTTACCTCACCGCAGGTGGTGGTATCATGGAGTTCGGCTACACGGCTACGCCCGTCGGTGGTGCAGCTACGAGCTACAAGGAAAAGCAGATCTACGGCGCTGGTGGTGTCGGTCTGAAGTTCAACATGGGCCGTCGCGTATCCCTCTCGCTCGAAGGTAAGGACCTTATCTTCAACGTCAACCCAAGCAACCGCTACCTCGCTTCTGCCGCTAACGGCGGTGAGCAGCTCCACAACTGGACGGGTCAGGCTTCGCTTGACATCTACTTCGGTGGCACGAACTACAACTCTGGCGATGCGATCTCTCGCGCGTACCGTAATATGTACTCCGATGGCTTCCGTGGCGTTAAGTTCGTCCTCGAGCCCGGTGTCGCTTACGTAGACTATCCCTCTGCTTCGGGTCTTGAGCCTCAGTGGTTCCTCGGTGGTTCTGCAGGGTTTGACCTCTCGTCGATCTTCGGTATCCGTGGGTTCTACTACTCAGCTACGAAGACTCCTGGTACGCTCGACTTCAACCTGAACAACGAGCTCCGCATGTACGGGGGTAACTTCATCGCTCGTCTGAACATGCCTCGCGGTCTGACGCCTTACCTCAACCTCGGTGCTGGTTATCGCGAAGTCACGGGTAAGTTCACGCCTACCATCACGGGTGCTACGCCTAAGAGCGGCCTCTTCCTCTTCGGTGGTGGTGGTCTTGAGATCCCCCTCTTCAAGTATGTCGCTCTCTATGGTAGCGTCAACGCTATGCTGAGCGAACAGGAAAATCCTGCTATCACGAGCGTCACCGACCCTGCTGACGTGAAGGTCAACGCCTTCTACCAGGCTGGTGTCCGCTTCAACTTCGGTCGCTCTAACCGCGACGGTCGTGAGCTCTACCAGAGCTACAGCGATGCTCAGACGCGCTCTGAAGTCGCTCGCCTGCAGGAATCCAACCTTGAGGAAATGAACGCTCTGCGTGCTGACTACGACGCTCGTATCAAGAAGCTCAATGCTCAGCGTGCTGACTACGATGCTCGTATCAAGAAGCTCAACGAAGAGCTGGCTGATGCAGTCTCTCGCCGCGACACCGTCACGGTGACCCGCGTACTGCGTGAGAAGAACGAAGTAGCTGACCGCATCACGCACGTCGACAACCAGACGACTCAGGTCGCTACGCAGTCTGCTCAGCAGTCTGCTCAGCAGGGCCGTACGGTCACGCTGACCAAGGCTCAGTTCGACGCTCTCGTCAATCAGGTCGTCAGCGACCTCAAGCGTGAGAAGGGCTCACAGGTATCTGTATCTGATGTCACGGGTAGCAACCTCTCTGACCTCGATAAGATCCTCCTCTTGAACGCTCTCTATCGTAGCCCCTACGCTGCTCCTAACTTCCTCGGCCAGCCCGTACAGGCTCAGCCTCAGGTACAGCCCCAGCAGCTGCAGAGCCAGGACGCCTCTAAGGTAGACCCCAGCATCGCTCTCGTCAAGCGCCTCGACCAGGTCATCGACCGCCTCGACGCTATCAACACGACGCAGGCTCAGCAGGTCGCTGGTGCTCAGCAGTCGGGTAAGTCCAGCGATGACATCCGCCTCATCGAGCAGTATCTGCAGAATGAGCAGAACCGTCGTGACCGCGTCATCGTCGCTGGTCAGAACGAGAAGGACGAAGTCTACGCTAAGGAAGTCAAGGTAGAGCCTGCTAAGGAAACGCTGAAGTTCAACCGCGCTGCCCTCTTCGTAGGTCCTAACTTCGGTGATCAGTCCGGTGTCAACGTAGGTGCTCGCGGCTACATGCAGATCCTTGACTCGCAGTTCGACTTCGCTCCCGATGCTTATGTAGCCTTCGGTAAGAAGACGGGCTTCGGTCTGAACGCTAACATCCTCTACAACCTGCCTACCTTCCTCGACGGGGCTATCACGCCTTACCTCGGTGTCGGTCTGGGTGTCAATAGCATCGGTGGTGTATCACGCTTCCTCCCCAACTTTGTCGTCGGTACGTCCCTCGGCAACGTCCTCGGTGGTCATGTCTTCGTTGACTACACCGCTCGTGGTGCCTTCCGCAACAACCAGCTGGCTGTAGGCTATCGCTTCAACTTCTAAGAGACATGCGTCCTATGAAGTCCCTCCTCCTTGCTCTCTCCCTCTTCTCTGTTAGCTCTGTCGCCCTGGCACAGAGCGCAGGGCAGAGCGTGAGTCAGCCTCTCACTGCGGCCGACACGCTCATCACCCTCTCTGAGGAAGATCTGATGCGTGCCGTGCGTGCTGTCGCCGAAGCTCGTATCGCATCGGAGAGCCAGCAGCAGACCAAGCAGACGACCTACGGCCTCACGGCCGAAGACCTCCGTCTGGTGAAGCTGCAGATGCTCCTCAGTGCCCTCGGTCTCGGTGGTGTAGCACCCGTCCAGCAGCCCATGCCCTACGCACCTGCTGGTAGCGTGAACTATACCTACGCACCCCAAGCTGCGCCCCAGGTACAGCCTCAGGTGAGCAATAGCCGTCTCGATCGCCTCGAGCAGCTGATGCTCCTCCTCCTGCAGCGCCGTGACTCGGACCGCGATGCTATCGTCCTGCCCGCTCGCTCTAAGAGCCAGAAGCAGACGATCATCCGGCAGCCCGTCGTAGATAATAGCTCGAGCGACTCGCTCCTGCGCGAGCTCCAGCAGGAGCTCGTAGCTCTGCGTGCCGCTCAGCAGGCTCAGCCCGCACAGCAGCCTCAGGTGATCATCCAGCAGCCTGCTCCCACGGTGATCCAGCAGCCCGCTCCTACGGTCATTCAGCAGCCCCTGCAGCCCGAGGTGCAGACGAAGACAGAGGTCCGCACGGACACGGTCGTCGTCTCCTACTTCAAGCGTCAGGTCTTCTTCGCCGTAGGTAAGAGCGATCTGCTCCCCGAAGCACGCCTCGCTCTCAACGAAGTCTATCGCGTCCTCGCCGGCGATCCCGATATGAAGCTCTACCTCACGGGCTACGCTTCCCCAGAAGGGAATGCCCTCGTGAACGAGCGTCTCTCGCAGCGCCGTAGTAAGGCTGTCCTCGACTACCTCATCGCTTGCGGTATATCTCCTGATCGCCTCATCAGCATCGCTGGTGGTGTCGATCGCAATACCGACCTCAAGAGCAGCGCTCGACGTGTCGACATTGAGCTGAAGAAGTAAGCCCATCGGCACGCTATCCACATAGCAAGAAGCCCCATCTATCCCGCTGATAGATGGGGCTTTTTCGTTATCTTTGAGGAGAATATGCCCTGCAGGTGCGTGCTAAGGCATCTCGTCTATAGGGGGCTATCCTCCCAAGTTTCATTTATCGCCCATGCTTCATCAGACACGCTCGCTCCTGGCGGGCCTCCTGCTCAGCCTCGTACTGGTAGGCTGCTCCTCGGCGGGTCTTGGTCGCTCAAAGAGCCTTGACCCGATCGACTATGTAGACCCCTACATGGGGAATATTAGCCATCTCCTTGTACCCACCTTCCCCACAGTGCATCTGCCTAATGGGATGATGCGTGTGCATCCGCAGCGTACGGACTATGCCTCTGAGCAGATCGCAGGCCTCCCCGTGATCCTGACGTCGCACCGTGGTGTGTCGGCCTTCGCTATCAGTCCGCTGAGTGCCCTCAGCGATAGCCTTCCCGAGGTGTCACGCTATAG
This sequence comes from Porphyromonas bobii, assembly GCF_943169685.1. NCBI lineage: Bacteria > Pseudomonadati > Bacteroidota > Bacteroidia > Bacteroidales > Porphyromonadaceae > Porphyromonas > Porphyromonas bobii. Next base: position 16,479 of record NZ_CALPBU010000007.1, on the reverse strand, counting down.
CTACGATAGCGAGAGCGTCCGTCCCTACCTCTATGAGGTGACCTTGCTGGAGCCCGAGGTACGTGTGCGCTATGCTCCCTCGTACCGCAGTGCGATCTATCAGTTCAACTTCGAGCGGGCTAAGGCAGGCCATCACCTTGTCTTCTCTACACCCGACGGGGAGCTCGTCGCTTCGGGGAAGAACCTCTTCGGCTACCAGCAGCTCGAGGATTCTACGCGTGTCTACCTCTATGCCGAGCTGGACGCAGAGCCCACGGAGCGCCTCGTGCGTGATACACTCACGGGTCGCCTCGCGACGGTCGATGGCGTGGCACGTGGCAATACCCTCTGCCTCTCCTTCGCTAAGCAGGGCGTGACCCTCCGCTACGGCGTGTCGTACATCAGCGTCGAGCAGGCTAAGCGCAACGTCGAGCGGGAGATCCAGTCCTTCGAGGTCAATCTCGTGGCTAAGTACGGGCGCAACGAGTGGTCTAAGGCTCTCGATAAGGTCGAGATCGAGGGCGGTACTCCCGAGGAGCGTCGTGTCTTCTACACCTCACTCTACCGCACCTATGAGCGTATGATCTGCCTCTCGGAGGACGGTCGCTACTGGAGTGGCTTCGACAAGAAGGTCCACGATGACGAGGGCGTACCCTTCTACACCGACGACTGGCTGTGGGATACCTACCGCGCTACACACCCCTTACGCATCCTCCTCGACCCCGTGAAGGAGCAGCAGATGCTCACGAGCTACCTCCGTATGGCCGAGCAGAGCCCCGAGGGATGGCTACCTACCTTCCCCGAAGTCACGGGCGACACACACCGTATGAACGGCTCGCATACCATCGCCACCTTCGCTGATGCCTATGCTAAGGGGCTCTCGGGCTTCAACCTGAGTGCTGCTTACCAAGCAGCGAAGAAGACGATGGCGGAGAAGTCTTACCTGCCCTGGACACGTCGCCCCAAGGGGGTACTCTCGGAGTTTATGGATAAGGAAGGCTACTTCCCTGGTCTGGATATCGGGGAGAAGGAGACCGTCCCCGAGGTGACGCTGTGGGAGAAGCGCCAGAGTGTCGCCGTCAGCCTCGCTGCTGCCTACGACTACTGGTGCCTGTCGCAGCTGGCGAAGTTCTCCGGCCACGACGTGGAGAGTGCTGATTATCTGCGTCGCTCCTACGACTACCGCAAGCTCTTCAACTACGATACGGGCTTCTTCCACCCCAAGAATAAGAAGGGTCGTTTCATTGAGCCCTTCAACTATGAGCTCTCTGGTGGCCTCGGTGCACGTGACTACTACGATGAGAATAATGCCTACACCTACCGCTGGGACGTACAGCACAACCCCGCTGACCTCATCTATCTGATGGGCGGTCGTGAGCGCTTCATCGAGCGCCTGGACGAGACCCTACGTACACCACTCAGTATGTCCAAGTGGGAGTTCTACAGCAAGCTCCCCGACCAGACGGGGAATGTCGGGCAGTTCGCTATGTCGAACGAGCCCAGCCTCCACATCCCCTATCTCTACAACTACGCTGGCGCTCCCTGGCGTACGCAGCGTCTGGTGCGTAAGCTCATCGACACGTGGTTCCGTGGCGACCTGATGGGTATGCCCGGTGACGAAGACGGTGGCGGTATGACGGCCTTCGTGGTCTTCTCTATGATGGGTATCTACCCCGTGACCCCTGGGATACCCGTGTACAACATCGGTACGCCCTTCTTCTCGAAGGTGACGCTGCGTCTGGCTTCGGGTCGCACCTTCGTCATCGAGGCGGAAGGCGCTTCCTCGGAGAACAAGTACATCCAGAAGGCTACGCTCAACGGCAAGCCACTTGATCGCCCCTGGATCCGCCACAGCGATCTGGCTGCCGGTGGTAAGCTCGTCTTCACCATGGGCTCTCGCCCCAATAAGAGCTGGGGGGCGACTACGCCTCCTCCCTCTGCAGAGCGCGTCGAGCTGACGGAATAGTCCGCACCGCTCCTAAAAAATCCTACCGCTCCCCCGCCTCGTGCCACAGCAGCACGGGGTGGGGGAGCGGTCGTTTATTTGCTTCACTCACAGGCTACTCCGTGCGTGAGAAGACGTAACTCAGAATGCCTCCTTCGGGAGGTCATTGGGTGAACCAGTACTGGTAGACGAAGTGACCAGTACTGGTAACTAATATCGACCAGTACTGCTTCGCATCGTGACCACTACTGGTCCGATCGCTGACCAGTAGTGGTTCGCCCATCGACCAATATAGGTTCGTGCCACCCTTCACTATAAGGATGGAGAATGCGGCTCCCAAGCATGGTGAATAGAGATACGAAAGCGGGCTCAGATGACTATCATCTGAGCCCGCTTCTATTTGATGTCGTCGGCGCTACGCCTTAGCAGCGGCCTTCGCCTGATGCTCCTCGAGGAGGCGCGTCAGTGTGACGAAGTCCTCGACACCGAGCTGTTCGGGGCGCTTGGAGAAGATCTCTGCTGTGTAGCCCGGGTAGTCGGCTCCGAAGAGCGCCTTGAGTGAGTTGCGCAGGGTCTTACGACGCTGGTTGAAGCCCGTCTTGATGACCTGCTTGAAGAGGGCTTCGGAGCAACCGAGGTCGGTGCGCTCATTGCGGATGAGGCGGATGACGCCGCTCTTGACCTTGGGGGGCGGGTTGAAGACGTGCTCATCGACGGTGAAGAGGTACTCCACATCATACCACGCCTGCAGGAGGACGCTCAGGATGCCATAGTCCTTATTGCCTGGAGGGGACGCCAGACGCTGGGCGACCTCACGCTGGAGCATACCGGCGCAGCAAGGGATGCGCTCGCGGTAGTCGAGCATACGGAAGAAGATCTGCGAGGAGATGTTGTAGGGGTAGTTGCCGATGAGGGCGAAGGGAGCGTCACCAGGGAAGTAGTCTTCGATGGGGATCTTGAGGAAGTCACCCTCGATGATACGCCCCTCGAGCGCGGGAAAATGCGCCTTGAGGTAGGCTACTGACTCGGTGTCGATCTCGATGACGTGCGTGTCGTAGCCCTTCTCCAGGAGGAATTGGGTCAGCACTCCCATGCCAGGACCGATCTCAAGTACAGGCAGATCGCGGTGGCTGGAGATGCTGTCGGCGATGCGCTCGGCGATAGAGAGATCGGTGAGAAAATGTTGGCCTAATGCCTTCTTGGCTTTAACTTGCTGCATGGGAGATAACTAAAAACTTATTACATTTGCTATACTAAAGTAGTACAATTTATTAAGAGCTATTAGAGTACACTCCCTTGCGTGGTGCCGAGCCTCGAGCTTTGCCCGCCTCTCGAGTGGGTGTGTGTCGAATGAAGATCCATCCTACCCTTAAGTCCATTCTCTGGATTGTAGTCCCACTGCTCCTCGGTGGGTTGGGCTTCTATGGCCTCTATCGTGATACCGACTGGCACGAGCTGCAGGAGACCCTCCGCACGGGGGTCAACTATCCCATCCTCCTTTTTAGCCTCCTCTTTGGACTTATGAGCAACCTCTGCCGAGGCTTGCGCTGGGAGCTCCTTGTGCGCCCGCTCACCGCTGGCGAAGCACCTCCACGGCGCATCAATGCCGTCTGCACGGTGCTCGGCTCCTATACGGTGAACATGGGGATACCTCGCTCGGGCGAGGTGTGGCGCTGCGTCGAGATGGAGCGCCGTGAGGACATCCCCTTCGCTGGGCTCTTCGGTACGCTCATCGTCGACCGCCTGACGGACGTGACGATGCTGGCGCTGATCCTCCTCGGGATTATCCTCAGCTCGACAGACTTCTTCATCGGTTACTTCGCCTCCCACCCCGAGCTGGAGGCCTCACTCCGCGCCTTTATCTACTCCCCGTGGTCGGTGGTGCTGGTGGTGGTCGGGCTGCTCGCTCTTGGAGGCTTCGTCTGGCTCTTACGCTACCGCCGTGGGAGCCGTATCGCACAGTTCTTCCTGCATATCTGGGACGGGATGATGAGCATCCGCTATATGCCACATCGCGGGCGCTTCCTCCTCCTGACGCTCCTCATCTGGATCGGGTACTTCTGCTACTTCTACTTCGCGCTCTTTGCCTTCGAGGCTACGCGCGACCTTCCCCTCTCCGTGGCAAGCATCGCCTTCGCCATGAGTAGTATGTCGGTCATCGTGCCCGTCCAGGCGGGTATGGGAGCGTGGCATGCTGCGGTCATCATTACCTTCACTACCTTTGGTATGGCTGTCCAGCCTGCGAAGGACTTCGCCCTCATCGTGCACACGGCGCAGACGCTGTGGATCACGCTCGTGGGCCTCATCGCGATCATCGCTCTTCCCATCATCAATAGACACTACACGCGCAGACGCACCGCACCCACTGCGAGCGTGCGCTGAGCATAACTATCCATTATTCATCTTAAGAACGAATCGACTATGGCTGCTGAAATCAAGACCCTGTCTCCTGCTCACGTGTGGAGCTACTTCTATGATCTCACACAGATCCCCCGCCCGACGTTCCACACTGAGGCGGTCCAAGAGTACCTCCTTGCTCTGGCAAAGCGTCTGAACCTCGAGGCTCAGCATGATGCTACGGGCAATATACTCATCCGCAAGCCTGCTACTCCTGGCCTCGAAGGACGCCCCGTGGTGACCCTGCAGGCCCACATCGATATGGTGCCCCAGAAGAATAGCCACATCGAGCATGACTTCACCAAGGACCCTATCGATGCCTACATCGATGGCGAGTGGGTGACGGCACGTGATACGACGCTCGGCGCAGACAATGGTATCGGCGCAGCCTATATGATGGCCGTTCTCTCCGACGATACCCTCAAGCACGGCCCTCTCGAAGCCCTCTTCACCGTAGACGAAGAGGTTGGTATGGTCGGTGCCAACGGCCTACAGCCTGGCTTCTCTAAGGGGGATATCCTCATCAACCTCGACAGCGAGGACGAAGGTCTTCTCTTCGCTGGCTGTGCAGGTGGCCTCGACGTCAACGTCAAGCTCGAGTACAAGGATCAGGAGCCTACGCCCGAAGGGGATATCGCTGTGCGCATCAGCCTGACGGGTCTGCGCGGTGGTCACTCGGGTATGGATATCATCCTCGGCCGTGCCAACGCTAATAAGCAGCTCGTGCGCTTCCTCAAGGAGGCTATCGCCAGCTACGGTGCTCGCCTCGTACATCTCGAAGGGGGCTCAGCTCGCAATGCGATCCCTCGCGAAGCCTTCGCGCTCGTGACCATCCCCGAAGCAGAGGCTGACGGCCTGTGGGAGTTCGCTTCGGACTTCCTTGACACCCTGCAGACGGAGTATAAGAATATCGAGGACGGCATCAGCCTCAGCCTCGAGCGCACGGATCTACCGAAGACGGTCATCCCCGAAGAGATCCAGGATGGCGTCATCGGCGCCCTTGATGCGTGCATCAATGGCGTGCAGAGTATGCTCACCGACTTCCCTGGCATCGTAGAGTCCTCTACGAATATGGCGAAGATCTTCGTCGGCGACGGTACCTTCACCGCTACCTTCATGCTGCGTAGCTCCTCGGAGAGCCGCAAGGAGTACGTCGCTTCTCAGATCGAGAGCGCGATGAATCTGGCGGGTGCAGAGGTCGAGTTTGCAGGAGCTTACAACGGCTGGGCACCCAATGCTGACTCCGCCGTCCTCAAGACGATGCGCCGTGCTTACGAAGAGGTCACGGGCAAGTCCCCCGAGATCACCGTCGTCCACGCAGGGCTGGAGTGTGGTATCATCCAGGGCGTCATGCCTGATATGGATATGATCTCCATCGGTCCTGACCTTCGCTCGCCCCACTCCCCCGACGAGAAGGTACACATCGCCTCTGTTGAGCGCACCTGGAAGGTCCTTGTCAAGGCACTGGAGCTGATTTAATTCGCATACCAAGACCCTAAGTATATCATCACAAGAAGAATTTAGTAAATGAGTAAGACAGCTTATGTATTCCCTGGCCAAGGCGCCCAGTTCGTGGGTATGGGGAAGGAGCTTTATGAGAATCATCCCTTAGCCAAGGAGCTCTTTGAGAAGGCCAACGATATCCTCGGATTCCGCATCACGGACATCATGTTCGCTGGTACGGACGAAGAGCTCAAGCAGACGAAGGTCACGCAGCCCGCGGTCTTCCTGCACTCCGTCATCCGTGCGCTCTGCCTCGGTGACGAATTCCAGCCCGATATGGTCGCTGGTCACTCCCTCGGTGAGTTCTCCGCACTCGTCGCTGCTGGTGCGCTGAGCTTCGAAGACGGTCTGCGTCTCGTCTCCAAGCGTGCTCTGGCTATGCAGGAGGCTTGCGAAGCTAACCCTGGTACGATGGCGGCTATCCTCGGTCTGCCCGATGAGAAGGTCGTCGAGATCCTCAAGACCATCGAGGGTGGGGTAGTCATCGCTGCCAACTTCAACTGCCCTGGTCAGCTCGTCATCTCGGGTGATGTCGACGCTGTTGACCGCGCTTGCGAAGCCCTCAAGGAAGCTGGTGCTAAGCGTGCTCTTCGCCTCAACGTCGGTGGTGCCTTCCACTCACCTCTGATGGAGCCAGCACGTGTCGCGCTCGCCGAAGCTATCGAGGCTACGGAGTTCCACTCACCCCGCTGCCCCATCTATCAGAATGTACCTGCCCACGCTGTCAACTGCACGCACGGCATCAAGAAGAACCTCATCGCTCAGCTGACGGCTCCCGTACGCTGGACGGAGAGCGTACAGGCTATGGTCGCTGACGGTGCTACGCGCTTCGTCGAAGTAGGCCCTGGTGCTGTCCTTCAGGGGCTGGTCAAGAAGATCGCTCCCGCAGTAGAGACCGAAGGTAAGCAGTAAGCTCCGCCTCCCCTCTATATCCCCCAATAGTCCGCCGCCCGGCCCTCTCCCTCACGGAGACGGTCGGGCGGCGGCGCTTTATATCGGTGTCGCGGAGTACCCCAGCAGTGGGGAGATAGGAGGCCGTGAAATACTCACTTTTAGGTATTGTGCTCACCTCGTGTGCGCTATACCTTTGCACGGCATTTACATCCGTTCCCTAATTTCACTAATTGTATATCCGTCAATGAAGAAATGTATACTCCTGGGGCTGCTCGTGTGGAGTACTGCAGCTCGAGGCGAGACGCTATTGCCCGTAGCTACCCCAGATACCCTCTCTACTAAGGCTGCGACACCTACTGCAGCACAGCTCCGTGGTCGTGTCACCGACTCTCATGGCGCTCCTGTCGAAGGAGCGGTCATCGCCGTAGGGGATCCACTGCTTCGCCTTACTGCTCATACCGATAAGGAGGGGCGCTTTGCTCTCGACGGCCTTCCCGCAGGACGCCAGCCTGTCATCATCCAGGCGATGGGCTATATCACGCAGCGTCGTCTCCTCTTCCTCGGAGAGGGAGCAGGCACAGACCTGCACTTCATCCTCGATGAGCGCGAGCAGGCACTGCCTACCGTCGACGTCATCGGGCGCCGTGAGCAGTCGTACCGCAATGCGATGTCTTTCGCTGGGACGAAGACAGCGACACTCCTGCGAGACGTCCCGCAGTCTATCGGATACGTCACGAAGGAGCTTGTCTTAGACCAAGGTGCCATCACCGTCAATGATGTGGTGAAGAATATCAGCGGTATCAACCAGTACTCCTTCTACAATGACTTCTCGATCCGTGGCTTCCGTGCTACGGGGAACCGCAACTCAGGGAATCTCCTCAACGGCATGCGTGCTCAGACGAGCCTCTGGCGTCAGTCGTCGCTGGCGAATATCGAGCGTGTCGAGGTCATCAAGGGCCCTGCCTCCGCACTCTTTGGGAATGCTGCCCCTGGTGGTGTCATCAATCGTGTGACGAAGAAGCCCCTCAATATAGCCCGTCGCTCGGTATCGCTGACGGCTGGGAGCTTCAATACGAGTCGCGCCTATGCCGACTTCACGGGCCCGCTCAATGAGCGCAAGACGCTCCTCTACCGCCTCAATCTCGGCTATGAGAATTCGGATACCTTCCGTGATCTGCAGAAGCTTACGACGCAGATCGTAGCCCCCTCGATCACCTACCTGCCCTCAGATCGTACTCGCCTCAATGTGGACCTGGTGTACACCAGCAGTGCGGGGAAGCTCGACCGTGGCGTCGCGATCTTCGGCGATGGGGATCTCTTCTCTCGTCCGCTCTCTTCTACGCAGTCGGCAGCCAATGACTATCTGCGTGAGCAGACGCTGAACCTGACCTTCGCTCTCTCGCATCAGATCGCCGAGGGGCTCCTCTTCAATAGTACCTACCTCTACTCCTCCTACAGCGAGGATATGATGGAGCACTCGCAGGATAATGCCTTCGTCAAGAAGGCGGACGGCACGGATGACCCCGCCCTCGTCCTGATGCGTGTGACCAAGCGCTTCCGCAACTTCCGCAATCACGCCTTCAATAACTACTTGACGTGGAATGTCGCTACGGGAGCCGTCCAGCACAAGCTCCTCTTCGGCTACGACCACTTCAATACGCAGCTGGCCCCAGGCTCGTCCTACATCGAGGCAGGCGGCTACCTCTTAGCTAACGGTGGCATGGCCAAGACCTTCAAGAAGGCTGATATCGCTAAGTACCTCCTGGATAAGGACGGCAACCCACGTACGAACGTCCCTGCCTTCGACCTCAACTCCACCGTCGGCAATCAGTATCAAGACGTCACGAAGTACATCTACGAGTCGAAGGCTGTACGCCCCTCAGATCAGTACACCAATGGGATCTACCTGCAGGAGCAGCTCTCATGGCAGCGCCTGCAGCTCCTCCTCGGTGCTCGCATAGAGTGGTTCACCGACGTCGTGCAGGATGCCAAGGGAGCGAAGACCCGCACGCACCAGCATGCCTTCACCCCACGTGTCGGCTTGGTCTACGGTATCACACCCTCTACCAATGTCTATGCTACGTGGATCCGTGGCTTCGAGCCTCAGGCGGTCTCCGTGCAGAGTGATCCTACTTCGGGAGGGCCTTTTGACCCCGTGCAGAGTGAGCTGTGGGAGATCGGAGCGAAGGGCGACTACCTCGATAGCCGCCTCACGGCGACGCTCAGCCTCTTCAGCCTCCGCCAGCGCAATACGCTCTACAATGCGGGGATCACGGGTGAGCCCAACCGCATGGTGCCCATCGGCGAAGAACTCTCGCGAGGCGTAGAGCTTGATGTCGCTGGGAAGATCCTACCCTACTGGAGCGTGATGGCCAGCTATAGCTACAATGTCGCTGAGATCACTAAGGCTGCCGATGGGACGAAGGACCTCAACCTGCAGCGCCCTGGTACGCCCCGTCATTCGGCAAACGTCTGGACGAAGTTCGTCATCCCTCAAGGCCCTATCGAAGGGCTCGGTATCGGCTTCGGTGTGCATGGCGTGAGTGAGCGCCTCGGACAGGTCGGCCGCCGTGCCAACGTCGTCAGCTACCCTGGCTATGTCCTCCTCGATGCGGCACTCTACTATAAGGTGCGCGATGTACAGCTCCAGCTGAATGCGAATAACCTGCTGGATAAGCGCTACTACGTCTCGGGCTACGACCGTCTGCGCTCCTTCCCTGGCTCGCCACGTCACTTGAGCCTCTCTGCGACCTACCGCTTCTAAGGGATAGAAGCGCACCACTTCACTTTCTTTCTCCTCCCCCGCTATACCCCGTGTGTCGGGTGTATAGCGGGGGAAGTTGTATCCGGCCTATCCCTATTCGCTCGTCATCGGAGCCTGTTCCCGAGAGTCCTGCCCTCCTTTTAGAGTGGTATTGCACGCCCAGCTACCCGATACACCTCTCCGAAGTGATACACAAGCCCTTCGCCTCATCGCGCGTATTCCTCTTATTCAGCGGAGGGAAAAGTGTCCTTCTCGTGAATAAAAAAGCGTCTTCACATAGTGGTTTTCCTCTGTCTACGCACGTAGTCTTAAAGACCAGGCACGTCAATCCAAATATCCACGCACGTAGATATTAGAGCCACGTACGTAGATCAACCTTATCAGCCACTCGTCCACAACTTTTATCCCTACGCGGAGCAACAACCTAATAGAGGTCACTTCACAAAGCTATATAGCTTCGCACCGAATGCTATATAGGAATCAGTCCAAAGCTATATAGCTTTCTTCGCCATCCTATATTCCGCTCCCCTACGAGCCCTAAGAAGAGCCCCGCTAAGAAGCCGAATGGCGGTATATTATTGTTATCTTTGTCTGTAGAGAATAAACATGGGGGCGACGGGGCTTGAAAAGGCTTTGCTTCGCCCCGCTAATGTGCTTACAACTACACTACAATATGGTTGCACCACGCGCATCTATCCTCTTGGTCTACACCGGAGGGACGATCGGGATGCTTGAGAACCCTGAGACGGGTGCTCTTGAACCCCTTGACTTTAATTACCTGCAGGACAACGTCCCAGAGCTGCGTCTCTTGGGTTGCGATATCTCCAGCGTGGAGTTTCAGCCACCGCTAGACTCCTCGGCTATCACTACCGAGCACTGGGTACAGCTGGCTCGTGTCATCGAGGAGAACTACGATAAGTACGACGGCTTCGTCATCCTCCACGGCACCGATACGATGGCCTATACTGCCTCGGCGCTGAGCTTCGTCTTTGAGGGGCTTGCGAAGCCTATCGTCTTCACCGGCTCACAGCTCCCCGTAGGGAAGCTCCGTACGGACGGGAAGGAGAATCTCATCACCGCTATCGAGATCGCTGCAGCACGCGACGAAGCAGGCCGTCCACGTGTGCCTGAGGTATCGCTCTTCTTCGAGAACTATCTGATGCGTGGCAACCGCACGAGCAAGATCAGCGCCGATCAGTTCAGCGCCTTCGAGTCGTACAACTATCCCCATCTGGCTTATGCCGGTATTGAGATCCGCTACCACGACGCCGTCATCGCAAACGCTCATGTGGGGCGTACGCTTTCGGTGCGCCCGTACTTCGATCCTCATGTGGCGGTCTTGAAGCTCTTCCCTGGTATCACACGCGAGGTCGTCGAAGCCGTCCTCTCCGTGCCTTCGCTGCGCGGGGTGGTGATGGAGACCTTCGGCAGTGGCAATGCGCCGATGATGCCTTGGTTCCTCGATGCACTCCGTGCCGCTGTGGCACGTGGCGTCGTCATCGTGAATGTCACGCAGTGCGTCACGGGCTACGTCGATATGACGCGCTACGAGACGGGTGTCCTCCTCGAGAAGATCGGTCTGGTCAGCGGGCGTGATGCCACGACCGAGGCCGCACTGACGAAGCTGATGTACCTCCTCGGTCAGGGCTTCAGCAGCGAGGAGGTCAGCCGCTTGATGGCCATCCCTCTGCGCGGAGAGATGAGCCTTGACCAGGAGATGGAGGGCTTCTCCCGCGAGATCTCCATCTATCGCCGATAGAGGCGACACGTATCTACACCCAGATCCACGAATGATAAGATTTATGTGCCTCTCCAGTGGGAGCAGTGGGAACTGCTACTACATAGGAGACGAGGCGGGGGGCTTCCTCATCGATGCGGGGATCCCTATCCGTACTATCACTAAGACCCTCAAGGCTGAAGGCATCCCGCTCGACGGCGGTGCCATCCACGGGGTCATCGTCACGCATGACCACGCCGACCACATCCGTACCGTCGGGGTCATCGGGGGCGTCTATCACCTGCCCGTCTACGCCACGCGGCTGGTGCACGACAGCATAGCCAATAGCCGCTTCGTGCAGGACCCTATCGGCCCCTCGCGCCGTGAGATCAAGATCTACGAGCCCTTCACCGTAGCAGGCTTCACTATCGAGCCCTTCCCCGTGCCGCATGACAGCGCGGAGAACGTGGGCTACCACATCACGAAGGGCGACTTCCGCTTCACGCTCGCTACCGACGTCGGTCACGTCACTGACGATATCGCCGACTACATCGGCCGTGCTGACCACGTGGTACTCGAGGCGAACTACGACCCCGAGATGCTACGCAGTGGGAGCTATCCGGAGTTCCTCAAGGGGCGTGTCGCCTCGCCGCAGGGGCACCTCTCCAACGATGAGGCGGCCGAACTCCTCGCTCGTGTCTATCACACGGGTATGAAGAACGTCTGGCTGTGCCACCTGAGTAAGGACAACAACCACCCCGATCTTTGCTGGAAGACCGTCGAGCAGCGCCTCTTCGCCGAGGGTATTCGCGTGGGCAAGGACCTCTCGCTCACGGCCCTGAAGCGCACGACTGCTTCGCCGATGTATCTTTTAGAGCCTTAGCGCTGTTATCTCTACAGAGCGGGTACATCACCCCGCCTTACCCCTATCACTATGGATACCGAGAAGTATAAGCTATATACCAAGGGCGGCGACAAGGGCCGCACCTCCCTGGTCGGTGGGCAGCGTGTGCCCAAGTACGACATCCGTCTGGAGAGCTACGGCACGATCGATGAGCTGAATTCGTTCGTCGGCGTACTGCTGGCCTATGAGCTCGAGGAGGAGGATAAGAAGTTCCTCTTCTGGCTACAGCACAAGCTCTTCTCCGTCGGTGGCTACCTCGCTACCGACACCACGCAGGACGATGTGCACACCGTGACCTCCGTCACTGAGAGCGCCGTGGCACGTGTCGAGCGTGAGATCGACCGCCTCGACGATATGGTGCCACCTATCAAGGCCTTCATCCTCCCCTCGGGTGGAGCGATCACGGCCGCTGCGCACGTCTGCCGTGCCGTCTGCCGTCGTGCCGAGCGCATCATCTACCGCCTCAATAGCGAGACGCCGCTGGATGTGAATGTCCTGCGCTTCGTCAACCGTCTGAGTGACTACTTCTTCGCTCTGGCACGTAAGGAGGTCTTCCGCATCAACGGCGAGGAGATCGTCTGGACTTACGACCACGAAGATCTGTAGCTCGTACCTCCTACCTGCCTTTTCCCTCATCCTCTTCGCTCCCTACCGCCGATGAATAAGCTCACTCAGCAGCAGAAGCTCGACCAATCGCTTTCGCTCACGCCCGCACAGATCCAAGCCATCAAGATGCTGGAGCTCACGGGGCTGGAGCTGGAGGCACGTATCGAGCGTGAGCTGGAGGAGAACCCTGCACTCGAAGAGAACGACGAGGCGCCCCAGCAAGAAGGCTCCGACGACGAGTCGACGTCCTCCGATAGCGACGACCAAGACTGGGAGCTCGGCGAATACGCTACCGAGGATGATATCCCCGACTACAAGCTCCGTGAGCTGCAGGAGCGCCAGTCGGTCCGCGAAGAGATCCCCTTCGCGGCTGGTGCCCCTTCGCTTGATGAGTACCTGATGGAGCAGCTCGCGCTCGTCACTCCGCTGGAGGGGACGCGCCGCGAGATCGCACGCTACATCATCGGGAACATTGACGACGACGGCTATCTGACACGCTCTGTCGAGGAGATCGAGGATGATCTGCTCTTCAAGGCAGGCCTCTCCGTCACGTCCGAAGAGATCGCCGAACTCATCCGTCTGGTGAAGACGCTGGATCCCGCTGGTATCGGTGCGCGTGACCTCAGAGAGTCACTTCTCTTGCAGATCGAGCGCCTGCCAGCTGACCCCCTGCACTGTGAGGCGCAGCGTATGATCGAGCATCACTACGAGGACTTCGTCAATAAGCGCTTTGACCGCCTATGTGCGGCCCTCGGCGTGAGCGAGGAGCGTCTCTCCGAGCTCTATACCTTCATCTCGCATCTCAACCCCAAGCCAGCCAATGGCTACGGCGATGATAGCGAAGGGCGCTTTATGCACATCACCCCCGACTTCATCGTCACCGAGCGTGATGGCGAGCTCTTGATTTCACTCGTCGGTGAGCGAGATCTGCCCCCCTTGCGCCTAAGTCCCACCTACCTTGCCCTGCTGGAGCAGCACAAGGACCAGCGCGACGGCTCGCGTCAGAGTCGTGAGGCGATGACCTTCCTGCGTCACAAGGTCGAGCAGGCCCGCTGGTTCATCGATGCCATTCATCAGCGTGAGGAGACTCTGCGTAAGACGATGACTGCCATCGTCGAGCACCAGCGTGCCTTCTTCCTCACGGGCGAAGTGTCGGCTCTGCGTCCGATGATCCTCAAGGATATCGCCGAGGCTACAGGCCTCGACATCAGTACGATTTCTCGTGTGAGCAATAGCAAGTCCGTGCAGACCGACTACGGAGTCTATATGCTGAAGTTCTTCTTCGGCGAAGGTATCCTCAATGACGAAGGCGAGAGCGTCTCTACCCGTGAGGTACGCGAGGCTCTTGCTGAGCTCATCGCAGGTGAGGACAAGCGCCAGCCGCTCTCCGATGAGCAGCTCACTCAGCTGCTTGCGGCCCGAGGCTATCCCATCGCTCGGCGCACCGTGGCGAAGTATCGTGAGCAGCTCCGTCTCCCTGTGGCACGCCTGCGTCGCGAGCTGTAAGTCCCGCACTCTCCCATTACGCATAAAGCACGAGCGGTCGCAAAGCATCTATTGCTTTGCGACCGCTCGTGCTTTTGTTTTACCCTGCTTCGGCGAAGCGTGTGAGGGTAGGGGAGTACTTCCCTTAGATCGAGAGGATACGCAGGGCCTCGACGAGGTCCGTATCGATGGGCTTGTTCTTCTTGATCGCCTTCGAGAAGGGCACGTATACGAGGGCGTCATTGACGATCCCGATCATCACGTTGCGCTGCCCCTCAAGGAGGGCTTCGATGGCGGCGACGCCCATACGGCTCGCGATGATGCGGTCCTGCGCGCTGGGTGAGCCCCCACGCTGGATGTGACCAAGGATCACGACACGCACGTCGAATTGTGGGTACTCCTTCTCCACACGCTCAGCGACCTTCATCGCTCCGCCCGTGCTCTCGCTCTCGGAGACGAGCACGATGCTGCTATTCTTCGTCTTGCGGAAGCCGTTCTCGATCGTCTCAGCGAGCTGGTCTTTCTCAAAGGCGAACTCGGGGATGATCGCAGCCTCTGCCCCCGAAGCAATAGCGCCGTTGAGGGCAAGGAAGCCGGCTTCACGCCCCATGACCTCTACGAAGAAGAGGCGCTCATGCGAGGAGGCGGTGTCACGGATCTTGTCCACGGCGGAGACGATGGTGTTCAGCGCCGTGTCGTAGCCGATCGTGAGGTCGGTGCCGTAGAGGTCGTTGTCGATCGTGCCGGGGAGCCCAACGATGGGGATGTCGAATTCTTCGGCGAACTCACGTGCGCCAGAGAGCGACCCGTCGCCCCCGATGACGACGAGGGCATCGATCCCGTGGGCGCGCATCGTCTCATAGGCTAGGACGCGACCGTCGGGCGTGCAGAACTCGGGGCAGCGTGCCGTCTTGAGGATCGTCCCCCCACGCTGGATGATGTTGCTCACGTGCTGTGTCTCGAAGTCTTCGATCTCACCGGTGATCAGTCCCTTGTAGCCGCGGTAGATCCCCTTGACGCGGATGCCGTGATAGATAGCTGTGCGGGTGACCGAGCGGATGGCGGCATTCATGCCGGGTGCATCGCCGCCAGAGGTCAGTACCCCTATACATTTGATTGTAGCCATAGTTGCTGTTCTTATTTCAAAGCAATCTTATACCAATTCTTCTACCAGCAAAGGTACTGCAATTCTCACCCCGATATGCTGCCTTATGGTGCCCTGTGATGAGCGTGAGTCTATCGTACTGAAGTTTAGCTTGATATATAAGCGACCTCATCCAAGCTCTATGGTGGGGTGGTACGAACCTATATAGGTCGCTGGGCGATCCTATATAGGTTCACTCACGGATCTATATATGTTACGACGCCAACCTATATAGCTTCACCCGCTGACCAATATGAGACTGTTGCTCCACGTATGGATAAAAGTTGTGGACGAGCGGCAGATAAGTTTGGACTACGTACGTGGCTCTAATATCTACGTACGTGGATATTTGGATTTGCGTGCCTGGTCTTTAAGACTACGTACATAGATGCGGGAAAACCACTACGCGAAGGCGCTTTTTCCTTCGCGAGAATGATGCTTTCTCCTCTGCTGGATAAGTGGAATACGCGCGGATAAGGCGAAGGGCTTGCGTATCACTTCGGAGACGTATATTGGGGAGCTGAGTGCGCGATGTCTTAGCACAATAAGTAGAGGGCAGGACTCTCGGCAACGGTCTTAATATAGGTCAGCCCAGCGATCTATATAGGTTGATATCACCCCTCTCGTAAGAAGTCTCCTCCCCTCATCTGCAAAGCTTATGTATGTCGCAATGCACCTTCGTATTGCTCGCTTATATATAATGTACGCGCGTGAAAGGGGTGGAATTTTGAGAAAGTCGTGAGAATCTTACGCTTAGATTTGGAAATTCGGCGGGAATTGCCGTATCTTTGCAGTCGCAAGTCAGGCGGACGAGCAGCGAATGACAGGGTTTAGATCGAGAGTGGTAACGAAAAAGTTTCACTCGAGATTTGGTGGAGTGAAAACTTTGCTTTACCTTTGCACTCGCAAAAGAAACGAACGGCCTAGCGGTGACGCGGGTGGTTTGACTTTGAGAGATCTTTGAGATAATTGATATTGACAAACAGAAGTGTAGTAACAAACGTTTAGGGAAATGAAGACCTAACCGTCAATTACGACCTTTACTTAGGTAGAGATACACTAATAAATCTGAAGCAAGAATCATTTTTAGAGCAAGACAAACAGAACAAAGTACAATAAAAATATTGACAATGAAGAGTTT
>NZ_CALPBU010000006.1:0-202092 GCF_943169685.1 Porphyromonas bobii | reverse complement strand
CACACAGGATTTCACGTGTCCCGCGCTACTCAGGATACCTCTAAGTCCAACGAAGATTTTCGGATACACAGCTGTCATGTTCTATGGCCGGCCTTTCCAGACCGTTCTCCTAATCTTGTCTTCCTATATCGAGGTCCTACAACCCCAATTTTGCCGAAACAAAACTGGTTTGGGCTGTTCCCCGTTCGCTCGCCACTACTAAGGGAATCACTTTTGTTTTCTTCTCCTATGGGTACTTAGATGTTTCAGTTCCCCACGTTCGCTCACTGCTCTGCAGTGTGATACATCTTCAATGTACCGGGTTGCCCCATTCGGAAATCTACGGATCAATTTGTATGTGCCAATCCCCGTAGCTTATCGCAGCTTATCACGTCCTTCGTCGCCTCCGAGAGCCAAGGCATCCACCGTCTGCCCTTATCTGTTTTTGCGCCTAACGTACTTCTATTAATAGAAAGCACGCAGGTTGTATACTAACTTATTATATATGCTCTACGTTGTTTTCTCGTTTGTTTTTATCAAGTATGTCAATGATCGCTAAGAGGGCCGCTGGTGTTAACCTTGTGACTCCTCCTTGAGTCAATCATAAGTAAGTCACCTTACTCATATCGTCTTCGCTAACGTCTGTCTTCCCTTCCTCAGCTACCCTCGCTCGGGTCAGCTCTTCTTCGAGGCGGTTCGTTTCTCGTTTGCGGTTGCAAAGATAGAGCAAAAACTAAATACAAACCAAATCTTACCGCAAAATATTTCTCAAGAACACCCGTTGAGTTGTACTCATTTCCCCATAAGCAAGAGAGTTACAGGGGGCAAAAAAAATTTCATTCTCTTGGGGGGAGATGGGCGATTTCGCGGGGGAAGAACGAGAGGATTGAGCGGGGAAGAGGTCCGCTTGGCGGGGGAATGAAGGGCAAAGAGGAGTGGGGACGGCTGTGTAGTGATATGGGGACGTGGGGCAAACCAATAGTCATTCGCGGGTAAACCAATAGTGGTTTGAATGCAAACCACTACTTATTCGAGTAGCAAACGAGTAGTGCTTCGCACCCCAAACCAATAGTCGTTTGATCCCAAACAACTATTGAAGCACAGCACACACTCTGTAAGTAGGTGTAAGAGGGCAATAGGGAGGCGCAGTATTTGGCGGGGATGAAAGGCGTACGGGAAGGGGAAAGCCTCCGCATACCCCCCTACCCTACTCAATACATATAGGCAAGAGGGATATCATCCTATATTGGTCGGCGGACGAACCTATATAGGTCGGCACTTCGACCTATATAGATTGCTTTCGTGACCTATATAGCTTCACCCGCCGACCAATATAGAATCACACCACCCTACTAAAGGCAGCCTTCCCACGCCCCCTCCGAAGAGTAGAAAGCAACCAGTACTGGTCACCATTCCAACCACTACTGGTTGCTATTAGTAACCAGTACTACTTCGCCGTGTGACCAGTACTGCTCCGACCACCGACCAGTACTGCTCGATTTCACTACCTACATAATAGTAGGCGCCCCGCTGCTGGCTATACACACAGCCATGCAGCGGGGCGCTATACATTATATATAAGGAGTGGATCAGACCAAGCGGAAGGTCATTCGATGGATGGGCGACGGGCCTAAGTCAGCGATGGCACGACGGTGTGCTGGCGTCGGGTAGCCCTTGTGCCCGGCGAAGCCATAGCCTGGGTAGCGGGCGTCTTCGGCGAGCATCAGCTCATCACGGTGCGTCTTCGCGAGGATCGAAGCGGCAGCGATGCTTGCAAACGTGGCATCCCCCTTGACGATACACTCGTGGGGGATGTCGTGGTAGGGCTTGAAGCGGTTGCCGTCAATAAGGAGTAGCTCGGGGCGAAGCAGTAGGTCGTCTATTGCACGATGCATCGCAAGGAAGGAGGCCTGCAGGATATTGATCTCATCAATCTCCTCGGGGGAGACGATCCCGACACCCCACGCCAGAGCAGCTTCCTCGATGATCGGGCGGAGCGTGTCGCGCTGACGCTCGGAGAGCTGCTTGGAGTCGAAGAGTAGTGGATGGTAGAAAGTCGGGGGCAAGATCACAGCCGCAGCGACGACGGGGCCGGCTAAGCACCCACGCCCCGCCTCATCACAGCCACACTCCAGACGGCCATCTTCGCCGAAGCTCACGCGTAGGGGTGCGTGTTCCTTCACTGACTTCATAGACCTACTCATCGTAAGCGGGGGCTTAGCTCAGCATAGGGACGACGCGGTGCAGGGCGTCGAAGAAGCGGTCCACCTCCTCACGGGTGTTGTACAGCCCGAAGGAAGCGCGTGCCACCGCCTGATGTCCGTAGGATGCCAAGAGCGGTTCGGCGCAGTGATGCCCCGTGCGGATCGCGATACCCATGCGGTCGAGGAGCGTCCCGAGGTCAAAGGGATGGATCTCCCCGATGCCGAAGGAGAGAATGCCACCCTTATTGGGTGCTTCGCCGAGGATGAAGCTATCGGGGAATTCACTCTTAAGGCGAGCTGTAGCATAGTGCAGGAGGTCTTCCTCATGCGCTGCGATGGCTTCGATGCCCAGCTCCGTCACGAAGTCGAGCGCACGAGCGAAGGCGGTAGAGCCTACATAGTCGGGCGTACCGGCCTCGAACTTGAAGGGCAGGCTATTATATGTAGTCTTCTCGAAGGTCACTCGCTCAATCATCTCTCCCCCACCCATGTACGGCGGCATACGATCCAGCACCTCGGGACGTCCATAGAGCGCACCGATACCCGTCGGGCCGTAGATCTTATGCGCGCTGAAGGCATAGAAGTCCGCCCCGATCGCCTCGACGTCAGCACGCGTATGTGCGATGGCCTGCGCTCCGTCGATGAGGACGAGGGCACCTGCTTCGTGGGCCAAGCGCGTGATTTCGGCTACGGGATTGACCGTACCAAGGACGTTGCTGACGTGGGCGACGGCGACAAGGCGCGTACGTTCGCTAAGCAAGGAGCGGTAGGCATCCATATCGATCTCACCTACGGGCGTCAAGGGAATGACACGTAGATGCGCCCCGCGACGCTCGCACATCATCTGCCAAGGCACGATATTCGAGTGGTGCTCCATCGTGCTGATGACGACCTCGTCGCCAGCGGAGACGAAGGCTTCGCCAGCAGAAGATGCGACGAGATTGATGGCCTCCGTAGTGCCACGAGTGAAGATAAGACCTTCGGCTGAGGGCGCTCCGATGAAGTCCGCGACACGGCGGCGTGCGGCTTCGTGGTGCTCGGTCGCGATCTGGCTGAGGTAGTGCACGCCACGATGGACGTTGGCATTGGCCGAATAATAGGCCTCTTCGATGGCCTGAATGACGCAGCGAGGCTTCTGAGTGGTCGCAGCATTGTCGAGGTAAACGAGGGGCTTACCATAGACCTCCGCTGCGAGTATAGGGAATTGGGCTCTTATATCTTCTACAGAATACATAATCTGATTCGTTTAAGAATTCACCTGCAAAAGTACGTAATAATTAGGGCGATGGCATAGAAAAGGCCTCGCCCCCACGGCTTCAAAGAGCACGAGGGGGCGAGGGCATAAAGAATGTAGATGAGGAAGCCGGTGCTTCGGAGGAGGGATTACTTCTCCGATGTCGTGGGCTTCTTCAAGCCGAGAGAGGCGGGCTGTACGGTGAAGTCACTGGTCGAATTGTTGTCGTCGACGAACTTCTTCCCGTCCCACTTACGGATCAGAGCGAGGCCGGAGTACTTCTGCCAGTCGCTCTTCGGGAGGTTCTTTGCGCTGACCTCCGTGACGGCATTGTAGCCCTTATCGAAGGTATTCTTATAGGGATTGATCTTGTAGCGTCGCTTGGGGCAGACGGTGATGCAGTCCAGCGCCTTGGAGAAGGGGATCTCGATAGCGTAGAAGTCGGCGAAGAGGCTGTTGGTGACATTGATATAGTGACGGTAGCCGAGGCGCTCCTTGGTATCCTGATAGTTCTCGCGGAAGTCCTCAGGCGTCCAGGGGAGCTGTATGAGGGCGATACCGTTCTGCCCAGAGATCTGCTTGATACCGAAGTCCGAGTACTTCGCACCCTTCTTATCTACGCCCGTGAGGATGGGCACGAGGTCGGGGACATTGGGGTTGTTCATATGCTGGGGGTCGTAGTCACTGTGCGTCCACTCCCAGTCGGCCTTCGTCAGGTCGATGAGGGAGTCCACGCCTTTGTAGCGCTTGGGATCCTCACGCTCTTCGCCATAATCATCGGCCTGCTTATTGAGACGAACGAAATATTCCTTGGCGTGGTCGATGGCATACTTAGCGATGACGACCGTCTGCCCTGGCTGGATCGGATGCTCCTTCCCACTGCCAGGGAAGTAAGAGATCGTCTCGACACCGATATACTTACGGCGGAAGTCCTCCTTCCCTGCGAAGGTACGCTCGTCCGAAGGGTCGAGGGCGGTGGTGCTGAGTGCGAGGCCGTCGAGGTACTTGACCTCCGAGGTGGGGTTGAAGATCGTGATGTACTGGTCGTCTTCATACCACGACTTCACGGGAGGATATCCCCACTCTTCGGGGAAGCTCTTCGTGATGACGTGCCCGATGTAGAAGACCTCCTTGATGATGAGGTGGTCGACGGAGGATCGGGAGTTCGAGCGACGCTGGGGCGCTTCGTTGCGAGTACAGGCCATCAGCCCCGAGAGGAACACCACGGCCAAGGCGAAGCGATATATATAAGTGCGCATAGCTGGATATAATGCTGTGAGGAGATTAGAGGAAGCCCATCCCCATAAACTTCAATAGTCATGGGGGCAAGGTCGTGAGAGGCTATAGATAAGGCTAATGAAGCCTTAATAGCAACTTACTTCTCTGAAGGAATCGGCTACTTCGATCCGAGCGAAGCAGGCTGTACAGCAAAGTCGCTGGTCGAGTTGTTATCGTCGACTAACTTCTTACCATCCCACTTGCGAATCAGAGCCATACCGGAATACTTCTTCCAGTCGCTTGCAGGCGTCCTCTTATATGCCCCATCTGTGACTGCATTATAGCCCTTATCAAAGGTCGCTTTAGGCTCCTTGCTATAGGGGTTAAACTTATATTCTTGCTTAGGGCAGATAGTGATGCAGTCTATAGCCTTGTCAAAGGGAATTTCTATGACGTGAATACGATTGCGGTGGTGGGTAATACGAGCATTGATCGTATGTCTATAGCCACGGCGTCCCTCGGCATCTGGGTAGTTCTGGCGGAAGTCTTCAGCAGTCCAAGGGAGCTGAATCAGAGCGATACCACTCGTCTCGGTAACCTCCTTAAATCCGAAATCTACGTCATCATCCTCTTCGGCATCATACCCCGTGAAGATGGGGACGAGGTCTGGTACATTCGGGTTGTTTTTATGCTCGTCATCGGCTTGGGCATTGGTCCATTCCCAATCCACCTTCGAGAGATTCAAGAACGCTTCGATTCCCTTGTACAGGTTGTGGTCAACAGGGGGTTCTCCATTAGCGGCGAGCTCCTTATCGAGACGAGTGAAGAAGTCCTTGGCGTGGTCAATCGCATACTTAGCGATAACTACCGTTTGCCCGGGCTGGATAGGATGCTCCTTCCCACTGCCAGGGAAGTATGAGATAGTACCCACTCCGAGATACTCCCGTCTGAAGTCCTTGTTCCCTTCGAACTCAAGTAAAGTAGACGGGTCAAGTGCCGTGGAGCAGAGAGCAAGACCATCGAGATACTTGACCTCTGAGGTAGGATTATAAATCGTGATGTACGCATCATCAGCATACCAATTCTGCCTCGATGGCTGGGGATACTCTTTGGGGAAATCCTGAGTATAGGCATGCCCAATATAGAAGACCTCCTTGATAACCAAGTGGTCAAGAGTAGAGCGTGAATCGGAGCGACGCTCGGGGGCTTCGTTGCGAGCGCAGGACATCAATACCGAGAGGAACAGCATCGCAAAGGCGAAGCGATATATGTGTGTACGCATAATAGCTGAAGATTATTTAGTGAAGATATGATTAGAGGAACCAGTTGCCGAAGCCCGAGCCACCACCGATGCCGTGCGTCTGGACATTCTGCGAAGCCTCGAGAGCTTCCTCTGCTGTGAGGCCGATCTCACGGCCGAGGTAATAGTAGTAGGGGTCATTGGGGTCAATGGCCGTGGGGTCGGTGTCGAAGCTGCTGCAGAAGACCTTGATAGGGATGTTGAAGCGCAGGACATCCTTCCACTGCGAGTCTGCGCCATAGTCCTTTGGCTCGTCGGGGTTGTACCAGTCTGAGCAGATGAACTTGCTGAGGAAGACGTAGGTAGAGTGGCGTGCGAGATAAGGGTCCTTCGGGATCAGCGCCTTCTTGCCCTTCGGGCACTTCATGACGCGCACCGAGAGGTAGAACTTCGGCAGGACGAACGAGGGACGCGTATAGCGCCCACCCTTACCCGTCGTGGGGTCGGTACGGCGTGTGATCTCGAGCGGCCAGTCCTTGTGCTTGTCGTCATTCTCATCTGCATCGATATCGAAGTTGAAGTGACCCTTCAGCCCGACGCGGTCTTGGTCGTAGGGAGCGACAGCCCAGTCGGCTTCCTTACGCGTGAGAGGAGGGAGGAGGCGCTGGTTGAAGAGCTCGCGCGCACCATCGCCCATCGCATCGTGGATCCACGTGTCGCGGTAGGTGTACTCGAAGATCTTCGGCGTGGCATCAGCACGCTCCTTCCACGTAGTCTTATTCGCGAAGAAGGGCGAAGGCACAGGCGTGTGGTCGATCGTACCGCCAGGCTGCCAGGTATCGTACTCGTCGTACTTAGCCTGCCAAGTGCCGCGCGTATCGGTCACCTCATAGGGCTGACCCTTGTCATCGACATCGCTTACCGTGAAGAAGATCTGGTACTCGTCGGAGTGATCCAGGATATCATCATTCATCAGACGACCATTCTTATCGAAGAAATAGAGGCAGAGGCCCCAGCGCTTGAGGCGCCCACCGATGATGCGGATGTAGTCGGGACCCTGCTTCTTGTCGTACTGCTCGAGGTAGGTCACCGTGCTCTGACGCTGCACCTCGACGGTAGGCCAAGAGCCAGCGTTGTTGTGGATGATGACGAACTCCTCCTGCTTCCAGGGGGCATTCGGGTAGACGAAGTTCCCGTGCATCATACCGTCACCGTGGGAGTGGCCTTCCTTGAACATCACCAGACACGTCGCCCAGTCCTTGAACGCACCCTCGGGATCGGGGTTGGCAAGAGCTTCGGTGACCTTGATCTTCGTGATACTATCGACGTAGTGGTCGGCGCCACTGTGGGGGATGGTCTTCGTGTTGAGAGGGTTGTCGTCGTAGTTGGGGTGGATGTCCCCGAAGACGAACTTATCGCACGCACTGAGCGAGAAGGCGATGAGGCCAAGGACAGTGGCGCGCTTGAGGTGCTTACTGATAGAAGTATTCATAGTGAGGAGTGGGCATTACATAAGGACGACATTGCGACGATAGCGATAGAAGAAGGCTTCGGGGTCGGAGAGCATACGCCAGAGTTCTGAGCGCTGTACCGAGGGGTAGAAGCGGCGGACGTCCTCGTAGCACTTCGCCTCGCCATCCTTCGTATCGGCGATGATGCGCACGGGTAGCGGGTAGTCAATGTCGAAGCTATCCCAGCCAGGCTGGATCTGGTTAAAGTCCCAGAGGTAGCCCCCATCGGGGTTCGCGGCATTGGTGTACTTCGCGGGCTTGGCGACATCCCCCGTACGCTGCTGACCCTTGGTGAGGATATTACACAGACGCACCTGCAGGAGGAAGGAGATACCCGCCTGACGGAACTTTAAGATCCCCTTGAAGCCCAGTCGGTCGAGCGGCGCCCCAGCATCGAGGCTACGCTCCTGCTTCAGCAGACCCACTGTCTCGCCATAGCGCTGACGGGGAGCCTCCGTCTCGGGGTCGATGAAGTCATCGTTGTATGACTCGTCGAAGAGCTTACCCAGCTCCTCCTCGATGGGGTCGGTATCGCGGTAGGTATAGGTGAAGATCTCGGGGACGAGCTGATTGAGGCGCTGGTTGTCGATGCTGCGCACGAGGCGGTACATCGTACCATTGGAGGCACGGAAGGGCTGGAGGGCATCGGGGCGACCCGTCACCTCGATAGAGCGCCACGCGAGTTCGTTGTCGAAAGGCACAGCATTGCGCCCCAGCTCGAAGCCATCGGGCACGTAGATATTCGATGCGGAGAACTTCGTCGCAGGCTCTGCCTTGCCCCCACGCTCCATGAAGGTATAGCGGTCGATGTAGTGCGGTACATCGGCCAGCGTGCGGGGGTAAGCGAGCTGGAGCGTCTTAGCCTCATCCTTCGAGCCCTTGCTGAGGGTAAAGTGCCCGACACCGAAGAAGTGCTGGTGCATCATCAGCGTGGAGTTGTCCTCGTCAGGCTCGCTGTAGCCGTCCTTCCCCTTGACATAGGGGAAGTTCGTGAACTGGTGATTGATGAGCATCCCGTTCTGATCGTAGTACTTCAGCTCGAGGCCGTAGACGATCTTGTCCGAGGCGACGACATCGAAGTGATCACGCTCCGTCGTCACGGTCATCTGTCCGTTGTCATCCTTGGCGATATCGATCTCCTGGACGATGGGGATGACGGTCTCTTCGCCTGCGATATGATAGGTGTTGTAGACATCGACCATCTCGTCGGCATTCGCACCGACACCGATCTGGCCCGCCTTATAGCCCATGCGCAGGATCGCATGCACGGCATAGATCTGGTCGTGGCCCTTGACGTCACGCTCGATCTCGGAGGGCGGGGCCTGGATGATCTTCTTGAAGAAGGCGTCTACACGCTCATTGGAGCAGCTCCCGAGGAGGCAAGCTACACCGAGAGCGGGGAGGAGGTAGTGAGATATGATGGATTTCATAGTCGCAGTCATTAGAACTTATAGAGCACACGCAGCGAGAAGTTTGCGCCACGGGCGTGAGCGTAGTAGCGGAAGCGGTCGGTGTACTCCTTGTAGAGGGCGTTGAGGATATTATCCCCGACGAGCATCAGGCGCAGGGAGTGGTCGTGGGGAAGGCGCACGCCTACCTCAGCCGTACCATTGAGCAGGAAGTAAGGATCGGGCGAGTCGCTGACGAGGTCCTTGTCTGGGTCGAAGCGACGCTGCTTCGTCACATAGATGCTGGAGAGCGAGACGGACGCGTGGTACTTCTTATCCCGTGTGAGGTCGAAGTCATACGTCCCCGAGAGGCCGTAGCGGTCGGAGGGCATGAAGGGCAGCCAGTCCTGACGCGTGATATTGCGAGCGAACATCCATTCGCCCTTCCCTACGACAGCGAGCCCAGGCAGTGGGTGCACCGTAGCCTCGATATCGCCCCCATAGAGGTTGACGTCGTCTTGGTCGTAGATGAACTTCGGGTACTTCCCGCTGGGGTGGTTGTGGAAGCGGTCCTTCCCTGCGCCGATATGGTCGTAGATATAGCTACTGATGCGCTGGTAGAAGGCGCTGGGCTCGATAGAGATCCAGCTATTGCGGTAGCGTGCCCCGATGACGGACTTATAGCCACGCTCGCTGGCGAGGTTACGATTCCCCTCGACCCAATAGGAGCCGTCTTGCAGCCCGATAGCGTAGAGCTCGTTGATATCGGGTGGGCGCCACGACCAGCCGATATTCGCACGCACATCCCAGTTCTGATTGATATCATAGTGAGCGGCGAGGCTCGTGGTGAAGTTGCTATACAGCTTGAAGTCGTCGTAGTAGGTATAGTTACTCAGGCTGGTGTAGCCACTGACCGACATCACGCGGAAGTCATAGCGCATACCGAGTGCAGCCTGGAGCTTGCCCAGCTCAGCCTTGTGGAGGAAGTAGCCCCCCATCGAGAGTGCAGCGAAGTTCGGCACGAAGGCAGGCTGCTTCGTCCCAGGGTAGTTGTAGTTCGTCTGGTAGGTATTCGACGTACCGACATCGGTAGTCATCCCCCAGCGATTCCACTTGGCGTGCCAGAGGACATCCGCCTTGAAGGTCTTGAGAATGAGGTCCTGCATAGGGATCCAGCTCCAGTCGGCCTTCTTACGATTCTCGAACTCCTGTCGGAGGTTCTCTTGGAACGAGGCCGTGAAGTCAATGCGGTGGTTATCGCTCAGATTCCACTTCACCTCACCCTTGAGCGTGAAGTGCTGCGACTGTTGGAAGGGTGGCTTGATATCGTAGGAGAAGGGGCGGAAGGTCGATGAGTCAGGGCGCCCATACTCGAAGCGCTTGACGAGCTGATCAAGGTCGGAGATCTTGCTGGCGTAATAGATACCGCTACGCTGGTAGTAGAGGCTGGAGTAGACGGTCGCCGTCACGCGTGAGGCGTGGTAGCCGAGCGCTCCCGAGAGGCTGATGGTATTGTAGCCCGTGTTGTTGAGGATATAGTCGGCGGTGCTGTAGTCGCCCCCCTTAGTGTACATCCCGTGCAGGCGAAGCCCCCACTTGCGGTAGCCCGCTTCGAGGCTTGCCGAACCGCTGACACCTCGTGCATTGGTGTCGTAGCCGACGTTCGCCTTGCCGTGGACCTCGATCTTCTCCTTGCCAAAGGGTAGCGGCGCGTCATTCAGAAGGACGACCCCCCCCATAGCACCGAAGCCGTAGCGGATACACTCGGCACCCTTGACGACCTCTACCATACTCGAGCCCGTATAGTCCAGCTCGGGAGCATGGTCGGCGCCCCAGCTCTGGCTCTCCAGACGGACACCATTATTCATAAGCAGGATACGGCTACTGTGCATCCCCTGGATCACGGGCTTAGCGATAGTGCTACCCGAGCTAATCGAGCTGACACCAGGGACGGTCTCCAGAAGCTTGGCAAGCGAAGTAGCCCCTCCTCGCTCGATGGTCTTACGGTCGATGGTCGCCGTCTGCTGGAGGTTAGAGGTATGACGCTTCTGCGCCGTGACCTCGACCTTCGAGATGACCTGCGCATCCTCCTGCATCTGCAGGGTGATGCTGCGCGAGGCGGGGACAGCGACCGTACGCGAGAGGCGCTGATAGCCTACACAAGAGATCTCGACATGGATACTCGTGGGAGCGGAGCGGAAGCGCAGGGTGGCATGCCCCGCCTTGTCCGTCATCGTAGGGCTCACCGCCGTAGCACAGCGGATGACCGCCCCGATGATGGGCTGGCGTGTGGCTTGGTCAAGGATGGTGATCGTGAGTTGCTCCCGCGCACTTTGCTCTGCGGGGGCGAGCTCCTCGGTAGTAGTAGCCCCGAGGGGATGGGGCGCGAGGGCAAGGGCGGAGGTGAGTACGAGACCGAAGAGGCCAAGGCGTACCGAGCCCATAGTGTAGTGTTTACAGTTTGCTTTCCACATAGTCGTGGGGAGGGCGGAGTGGTGTGTGATCACTCCTATCTTAGGAGGGTTGGATAATAGGAAGGAGGTCGGTGAGGAGGGGCTCGTCAAGGTCGTGAGGCCGCTTCATGGCGCGGGCATATGGCTCGCTCACCTATGAGATGGTAGTCAGAGATATGGCTGTGGCTTACAGCTCTTATCAGGAGGTAGAGGTTTGATTCATTCGCTATCGGCTGAGTTAGAGATCGAATGTATACTATAGGCATTGCAAAATTAATGTGTACTATCGGCATTGCAAAATTAGAGCAAACAGTAACCCATTATCCTACCATCTTGTTGGTATTTATTGCCCACCTCTACCTACCTATATGGATCCTTTTCTGGCAAAGTGCCTTGTATAACGCCCCATATACAGCCCTTATCCGCTGCAAAATCGGGCATTATGACGCGTGAAGGGGAGAAGTGTAGCCCCCACAGAGCGACTGCTTCAATAGGCACTCTTGGCTTGATCGTATGCGGGAGCGTGATGCGAGCAATATAAGAGGAGACTACTGCCGAGAGTCCTGTCCTCTATTTCGAGTGCTAAGGTATCGCACACCCAGCTCCCCGATACCCCTTTCCGAAGAGATACACAAGCCCTTCGCCTTATCGCGCGTATTTCTCTTATCCTGCGGAGGGAAAAGCATCGTTCTCGTGAAGGAAAAAGCGCCTTCACGTAGTGGTTTTTCTGCATCTATGTACGTAGTCTTAAAGACCAGGCACGTCAATCCAAATATCCGCGTACGTAGATATTAGAGCCACGTACGTAGTCTAAACTTATCTGCCACTCGTCCACAACTTTTATCCCTGCGTGGAGCAACAACCTAATATGGTGAGCCTTCCAAAGCAATAGTGGTATGAAGTGCAAACGAGTAGTGGATGACACCCCGTACCACTATTCATTCGATGTACAAACGAATAGTGGATTGAGCACGGAGCAATAGTCGGACGCGTGCAGAACAGTAGTTGTTTGAAGGCCCGACTGCTTGAGCTTCACCCCTGCCCCTCCTGATGATATGCTCTCGATATCCCCCTGGCTCTTTGAAAGGGCGCACGAAGCACCTTCGCCACAGAGCACGGGAATTGCCGTACCTTTGTAGTATGCAGAAGCAAGATCTCATAGCGCCCCTACAGGAGCGCATCCGCCGAAGTGGGCTCACCGAGCCCCGCATCGCCGCCCTCGTCTCAGGGGGGGTCGATAGCTCCGTCGTCGTCCACCTCCTCACCGAGGCGGGCTACCGCCCTACCCTCTTCTACATCCAGATCGGTATGGAGGAGAAGGGCTTCACGGACTGCTCGTGGGAGGATGATCTGGAGATCGTGCGCCATCTGGCACACCGCTATGACTGCCCTCTTGAGGTCGTCTCGCTACACGACGAGTATTGGGCGAACGTCGTCCAGTACACCATTGACACCGTGCGCCGTGGTCTCACCCCCAACCCCGACATGATGTGCAATAAGCTCATCAAGTTCGGCTGCTTCGAGGAGAAGTGGGGCAAGGACTTCGACTTCATCGCTACGGGGCACTACGCCACGACGACCTTCATCGGTGATCAGCTCTATCTGGCTACGGCTCCCGACCCCGTGAAGGACCAGACGGACTTCCTTGCGCAGATCAACTTCCGCCAGGTCTCCAAGCTCCTCTTCCCCACCGGTCACCTCCTCAAGAGCGAGGTACGCCGTATCGCCGAAGAGGCGCATCTGCTGAGCGCTAACCGCAAGGATAGTCAGGGTATCTGCTTCCTCGGGAAGGTGAACTACAACGAGTTCATCGAGCGCGCCCTCGGACAGAAGGAAGGGCTCATCATCGAGCGTGAGACAGGGAAGATCCTCGGCAAGCACAAGGGCTACTGGTTCCACACCATCGGTCAGCGCAAGGGTCTCGGGCTGAGTGGTGGCCCCTGGTTCGTCGTGAAGAAGAACATCCGTCGCAATATCATCCTGGTCAGTCAGGGCTATGACCCCGCCGACCAGTACGGCGAGCACATCGGTATGGAGACCTGCGACTTCATCAGCCACGACCCTTGGCAGTACGCCGCCGAGGTGCGCGGGCTGGATGCTCCCCTCTCCCGTGAGGAGTCGGTGGAGATTACCTTCAAGGTGCGCCATACTCCCGACTTCACACGCGGGCGACTCACCTACGATCCCGCCTCGGGCTACCTCATCGAGAGCGAAGAGCCTATCCAAGGCATTGCCCCAGGCCAATATGCCGTACTCTACGACACCGAGCACCGCATCTGCTTCGGTAGCGGTATGATCACTCGCGGCTTCTAAGCGCCTTTTACGGCGAAGTCCACACGAAAGAAAAGCGGTACGGCCGCCTCGAGCGTGATGCTCAAGGCGGCCGTACCGCTTTTAGCTTAGGCAAGACGCGGGGGAGGCCCCCGCATCCGCTTAGAAGGTGAACTGCAGACCGCCCTGCAGGAGCATAGGCTGCGACGTATAGCCGTACCAGCGCGTAGCCCCAGCGAGGATAGGTGCACGAAGCTCTGCCGTCAGGCTCAGACGCTTCGTCAGCGAGTAGACTGCATCGGCATGGAGCAGATGGAGCTGACGCAGACGCGTGATAGAGCCGTCGAGGTCATAGCTCTTCAGTGCCGTGGCGAACTCATAGCCACCACGGATGCTGAGGTTGGGCACCATATTCAGCTCCACGAGAGCTGAGGCCGTGAAGGTAGGACGCGAGAGGATCGTAGCCGTCGTCGTATAGTGGGCATAGACCCCACGCAGAGCTGCCGAGAAGAGACCGCGGTGGTTGTAGGCCAGCTGCACCCCGACGTTCTGCTCCTTATAGTCCACATAAGAGGGACGGAAGCGCACGGGCATGAAGTAGGCCGTCGAAGCCGCAGCACCCGAAGGCAGCGCCAGCGATGCGGGGAAGTAATCCACAGCACCCTTATGGTCAGCATAGCGGACGAAGGCTTCGAGCGAGAAGGCACTTGCGATCGTCGTAGAAGCCGTCAGCTTAGCATCGTAGACACGCTCATAGCGTCCAGCGAACGCCTCGGCATCGATGAAGGGCGACTCGAGGGGCTGAGCACGGAGGCTGTGACGCACGAGAGAGGCATCCGTCTCTAGTCGCAGGCCAAAGGCCGAGCCCAGACGCAGGCGAGCGTCGATCTTCGGGAAGAGGACGAAGTGGGCGTTGTAGTGGTCATTCCCCGTGAGAATACGCAGACCTCCGAGAGCACGCCAAGAGAGCTGGTCATTAGCATCTTCGGCCAGAATATAGGGCGCACCCGTGAGGATCATACGCGAGCTGGCCGTGCGGCTCTGAGGGAAGCCATAGAGGATAGGCTCCGTGCTGGTCAGACGGCCCAGCGACCACGATCCCAGCGCACCGACACGCGCCATGCTGCTGATGCGGTAGGAAAGGTTCGCACGAAGCTCGGGGAGGAACTCCTTGAACTTATTGAGCACCACGCCTGGAGCTTCCTCGGCGACATTAGCTGCCGTGTAGTCAAAGCCAGCGGAGAAGTCATACAGCCAGTCTTCGGTGAAGTCCTCTTCGGTAGCGTAGCGAGCCGAGAGCGAGACCTCCGTGGCACGACGACGCAGGTCGGGCACCGTAGCAGACTGCGCCACCCCACCACCAGCTGGAGGAGCGACGAGCGAGAGGCCGTAGTAGTTGTAGCCGTGCTGACCGAAGTCCAGACCGAGTGACAGCGCAGCGTCCTCGAACTGATGGCCGTAGTTCGCACCGAGGCGCCAAGCCTTCTCCCAGCCCTTGACTCTCTGACCAAGCTCGGTCTGGATGCTGGGGTTGGCGAAGTTGTAGCGCCCATAAACATCGAGGCGGTCGGTCTTCGTCGAGAGGATGCTCAGGCCCGCACCCGCCTTGAAGCTGATGGGGATACCAGCAGAGGCGAAGGCATAGCCACGCTGCTTCGAGCGCTCAAAGCCCCCACGGGGAGCCGTCAGAGCACCTAAGGGTGAGACGCTGGGGCGCAGCGTGAAGGGGATGGGCGTATCCAGATAGGAGTGACGCACAGGGCTGAGGTTGGGAGCCGGCACCGTATAGGAGAGGTCACGGGGCTGACGCGTGGAGAGAGAGACCTCCTCCTCGGTCATCACAGTAAGCTCACGACGCAGGGTATCGGCACGCTTCGTCTTAGCCTCCTGAGCAGAGAGTACAGAGCTCGAGAGGAGCGCGATAGCAGCTATAGGGATGATTGCAAGCTTCTTCATTTCTTATTCTGGTAGGAGGTGAGACGTTCGTTGATCATCTGAGCGATATCATCGTCAGTACCCTTGTAGTTGTCACGCAGGCTCTCGAGATACTGCTGGGCGACATAGGTCTCACCCTGCTTGTGGTAGCAGTCGGCGAGGAGCAGGAAGGCACGTGCCAGCCAGTACTGCTGTGGCGTACCCTTGGCGATGAAGGCATCGAGCTGCTTCTTCGTCTCCTTCACCTTGCCAGCGCGGAAGAGAAGCGTGGAGTGGCGGATATAGCCTTCAGCACCATAGGCGGTATCAAAGTTCTTGAGCAGGGGCTCATAGGTCTTCATAGCCTTGCCGGTAGCACCCATAGCTTCTTCGCTCTTACCCTGGATGAGGAGGAGCTCAGCCTGAGTAGCTGCGGGGAGGTCGCTACGCTTCAGGAGGCTCTCGGTCGTAGAGATCGAGCGCTTGTAGTCCTTCGCTTCGTAGGCTGCACGAGAGAGAGCAAGCCCATAGCGCAGATGCTGGGGAGCTTCCAGCCCTTCGATAGCGTAGAGGCTGGACCAAGCATCGAGAGCCTCACGCTTCTTACCACCATCGTTATAGATCTTCGTCAGAGCTTCGAGGGCGGGGATACGCAGGTCGAGGGAGCGTGCGGGAGCAGAGAGCTTCTTGTAGAGCGCCTCGGCTTCGTCGCTGCGGCCCTGCTGGGCGTAGTGACCAGCCAGGAGGAGCTCAGCACGACCGGCCTCACGGCTGGCGGGATAGGAGCGGACGAAGGACTCGAGGTCTGCGATAGAAGCATTCTTATCCTTCTTGTAGCGGCTCTCAAGAGAGAGGTACTGCAGGTGCGCCTTCTCGCTCTCTGAGGGTGTCAGCTGCTTGCCGAGGGTAGAGGCATAGGCCGTGTACTCATCGACGCGGTCCAGACTGACGTAGATATTCTTGAGGTCAGAGAGTGCGGAGCGAGCTTCTTCACTCTCAGGGTAGCGGGCGATGAGGTCCTTGTAGGCCTTGATAGCCTCCTCGGTACGCCCGTTATTGTAGGCCAGCATAGCACGCTCCATAGCACCGAGGCGCGCATACTGGGTATCGGGATAGTCCTTGACGAGCTGGTTGAAGACAGCGGTCGCCTCTTCGGGACGCGCCTTGCTCAGCACCAGCGCACGACCCTTGTCATAGAGGACCTCAGGCAGGTGCGTGGACTCGGGGTGCGTCTTGATGATGCGGTCGAGCGTCTCGATCTGCTTCTGATACTGCCCCCAGCGGCCGTAGATCGTAGCGATACGATAGAGAGCTTCGTCATTCCCTGTGGGCATACCTTCGTCGGCACGACGGTAGAGAGCCAGAGCCTCTGCGCTCTTCTTCTGGATGAGCTGGCAGTCGCCCATGCGGGAGAGGGCATCGGCACGACGCAGAGCATCATCGCCAGAGCTTGACTGCGTGAAGGCTTCGAAGGAGCGGTAAGCCGAGGCGTACTGCTTCTGATTGTAGCGAGCGTAGCCCTGGATATAATGTGCCAGCGCAGGAGCTGCACCCGTAGCGATACTCTTCGATGCAGCAGACTCAGCAGCAGCATACTCGCCACGCTCCAGAGCACTCGAAGCAGCGAGGAGATGTGCCTGAGCCGTGTACTCGTTCTTCGTGCCGAGTGTGACGGCGCGATTCAGGTAATCATTAGCACGGGCATAGTCACGAGAAGCCAAAGCACCTTCACCGAGGCGAAGCAGGACGTACTGCTTGGCTTCGCTCAGCTCAGCACTCTTGACCTGCAGACGATCCAGCGTAGCGAGCGACTCAGCGTAGTCCTTATTCGTCAGGAAGATACTCTTCATGAGCTGGAGGATCTGAGGGCGGTAGCTGGAGTTGGGGAACTCGGTGACGAAGGTCTCAGCCATGCGAACGGTCTGACCGAAGTTCGAGCGCTGCGTCTCGTCCTGCAGGAGGATCCCATTGTACAGCGCGTACTCGCGTACTCGCTCGGTAGCCCCAGGGTGCTGGCCTGCACGGCTGAACGCCAGAGCAGCTTCGCTCGTGCGCTGAAGCTTGAGGCGGGCATTACCAAGGAGGAAGAGCCCCTGTGCACCGATAGCAGAGCTGCTCTCAGAGGCAGTACTCAGCGGACGAAGCGCTTCTTCGTAGCGTCCCTTAGCATAGAGTGAAGTACCGAGGGCATAGCTCTCCTCTGCCGTGGGCTTATAGTCCTCGAGCTCCTGTAGGGGCTGGAGAGTGCGGATAGCCTGATCATAATTGCCATCAGCATAGTAGGACTGCCCGATGACCGACTGGAAGGAAGCACGCGAAGCCATCTCGGGATAGCGACGCTGGAGGTCACTCGCACGACGCTGAGCCGTCTTAGCATCCTCCGTAGCAAAGGAGAGCAGAGCAAGCTGATAGGCAGCCTCGGGAGCGAGGTCGCTGGAGTAATCATTGCGCGAGAAGATCGCACGAGCCTCCTGAATATCCCCACGTGCCCAAGCCACAGAGCCGAGGTAGATGAGAGCCTGCTCCCCGATGATAGAGGAGTCTTCACTCGCAGAGAGGAGGAGGCGCTGAGCTTCATCCAGGTCAGCTGCACTTCTCTGGTCGGCCAGGATCGTGTAGGCGAGAGCTAAGTCGTACTGAGCAGCCTCACGAGGAGAGAGTGCCGAGCGCTTGACCTGCTCGAGCTGCGTACGGGCAAGAGGGAGGAGCCCCTGATCGACATACACCAGAGTGAGCAAGAGCTCTGCTGAGGGACGATCAAGGGAGCCTGGATGCTCCTTGAGGAAGCGTGTGAGGACAGCGTCGGGAGACGTCTCCTCGGTCATCAGACGAGCTACCGCCTCACGATAGGGCTGGTGCTCGGTAAGTAATGGTAAAGCACGCAGGCGAGGCAGGTCGTGCCGGAAGCCTACATAATTGCGGCTCACAAAGTCCTGCTGCAGCTGAGTCAGGATAGTCCGATCAGGACGCACCTCCAGGACCTGGCTTGCAAGCGGGCTTAGAGCAAGAGAAGCACACCCCAGAGAGAGGATGAGTCGCTTGATCGTCTTCTTCGTAGTCATATAATTTGTATTAATTGGAGCTCCCAGAAGCAATGGGGCTGGGAGAGATGTATATCAAAGTTCGAGGATCATCCCTTCGTCCGCTGCTACGGTCTCGGGGAAGACGGCCTGAGCCTCCTCTAAGAGAGGCTGGATATCTATATAGCGGGCCGAATAGTGGCCGATGACAAGGCGCTCGACACCCGCAGCCTGTGCTATACGCGCAGCCTGCTCAGCCGTACTATGCGCCGTCTCCTTAGCTCGCGCCAAGCGGTCGCTGAGGAACGTCGCCTCGTGATAAAGGAGGCTCACATCCCGAAGGAGTGGCACCAGCGAGGGCAGGTAAGCCGTATCCGAGCAGTAGGCATAGCTCCGTGGAGTCTTACCCTGACGCGTCAGTCGCTCACAGGGGATGACCTTCCCCTCCTCGGTGGTGAAGTCCGCTCCCTCACGTAGCGCTGTATAATAAGAACGAGGAACGCCGTAGAAATCACACGAAGCGCGATCAATATGGCGCTCCGTGACCTTCTCGCGGAAGAGGTAGCCCGTGCAGGGCGTGCGGTGCTCCAGCGGGAGCGTCGTCACCGTCACCGACCGATCCTCATAGCAAACACTACTCGTGCGGTCATCCACTACATGCACCTCGATGTCGTAACCCAGATAGGAGCGACTCTCCTCGATGAAGGGGGCTAAGAACTTATCGATCCCTCGAGGACCATATACGGGGAGTGCCCTGCGACGGCCGAGCATCCCCATCGTAGAGAGGAGCCCGTAGAGCCCGTAGCAATGGTCGCCATGCAGATGGGAGATGAAGACGCCGACGATACGCCCGAAGTCCAGGCGCTGACGGCGTAGCTGACGCTGCGCACCCTCCCCACAGTCCACGACGAAGAGCTTATCACGAAGCTCCACGACCTGAGCCGTAGGGTAGTGCTGCATCGTCGGCAGAGCTGAGCCACAGCCTAAGATATGGACGCGGAAGTCCCCCATACGCTCTACTTACTTGCCGAAGAAGGCTCGGTAGATATCATTGCCGTTCGCATAGACCATCAGCAGGACGAGTAGCACGAGACCAATAGTCTGGATCGTGGTCATCGCCTTATCGCTAAGAGGCTTGCGACGGATCATCTCGATGATGATGAAGAGGATGTGCCCCCCATCAAGTGCGGGGATAGGCAGGATATTCATCACCGCAAGGATGATAGAGAGGAAGGCCGTGATAGACCAGAAGCTCTGCCAGTCGAAGGTCGTGGGGAAGAGCTTACCCATCGTACCGAGGCCGCCCATCTGCTTAGCGCCCTCCTTGGTGAACATATATTTCAGCCCACGAACATAGCCCGAGATCGTCTGACCTGCGCGGTCGATACCTGCAGGGATAGCCGTGAAGACATTGTACTGGACGTGCTCGATAGGATAGAGCTCTTCGATGCCCTTGAGGACGACACCGATATGCCCTGCCGTGTCTACGGGGAGCATGGTCTGCAGAGCCGTACCCGAGCGCTCGACGGTAAGCACGACGTCCTTACCCTTCTTCTTGTCCAGAGCCGTGATGACCTCCGTGACATCGGTGCAGGTGACGGAGTCGACTGCTACGACACGGTCTCCAGAGACCAGATGCCCCTGCGCACGGCTACCTTCGGAGACTGCATCTACGACGAAGGGCATACGCAGAGAGCCAAAGCCCTCTTCAGCACGGAGGAGGCGCTGCATCATATCCTCGGGCAGGCGGATCGTCTCCACGGCACCGCCACGACGCACCACGACTTCGTGAGCATTGATGAGCGACGACATGAAGCGTGAGTCAAGCACATTGGGAGACTGCTTGCCGTCGACGCTGAGGATCACATCCCCGTCGACAAAGCCAACCTCCTCAGCGGGCGTGGAGAAGTTCATCCCCGCAGAGACCTGATCGCTATGAAGGACCTTCGTCCCCCAAGTGAGGGTGATACCAGTATATATGATGAAGGCGAGGATGACATTGAAGATCACCCCACCGGCCATGATCATCAGGCGAGCGAAAGGCTTCTTGCTGCGGAACTCATCGGGCTTAGGCGCACTGGCCATCGCCTCGGTATCCAGCGACTCATCGATCATACCAGCGATCTGGCAGTAGCCACCGAGAGGGAGCCAGCCAAGGCCGTAGACCGTACCGCTACGCTTACTCTTCCACTTGAAGATAGAGAACCAGGGGTTAAAGAAGAGATAGAACTTCTCTACACGCGCTCCGAAGAAACGGGCCATCGAGTAGTGCCCCAGCTCGTGGATGAAGACGAGGATGGAGAGCGAGAGGAGGAGTTGAAGTACACGAATTGCTATATCCATTGGATTACTATTATCTGATATGATTGAGGCGCTCACGAGACTCAGCACGCACTGCGACATCGAGCTCTGAGAGCAGCTGGAGGTCGTAGCTCCGCTCGGGGCGGTGCGCCTCCAGGGCCTGGGCGATGAGCGCGCTCATAGCACGGAAGCCCAGCTTGCCAGCGAGGAAGGCTTCGACAGCGATCTCATTGGCGGCATTGAGCACACATGGAGCGGTACCACCAAGCTCCAGCGCTCGATAGGCCAGCGCGAGGTTGGGGAAGAGCTCCATATTTGGGCGCTCAAAGGTAAAGGTGTGCTCGAGGAAGTTGAGGCGGGGATAGTCATTGCTCACACGCTCCGTAAGGCCGAGCGCATAGCTAATGGGCAGGCGCATATCGGGCTGACCCAGCTGTGCCTTGATCGAGCCATCGGCGAACTCCACCATCGAGTGGATGATGCTCTGCGGATGCACAAGTACCTCGATCGATTCGGCAGGCGTATCAAAGAGCCATCGGGCCTCGATCATCTCCAGCCCCTTATTCATCAGCGAGGCGGAGTCAATGGTGACCTTAGCCCCCATACTCCAGTTGGGGTGACGCAGAGCAGCCTCGACCGTCACGGCCTCAAGCTCCTCTACTCGCTTATAGCTACGGAAGGGACCTCCCGATGCCGTAAGCAGGATGCGCTCCAGCGGATTGCCTTCCTCCCCGACGAGGCACTGATAGATAGCCGAGTGCTCAGAGTCGACAGGCAGGATACGCGCTCCATGACGCGTAGCGAGCGATATGATGAGCTCGCCTGCTACGACGAGCGTCTCCTTATTTGATAGGGCGATAGTCTTCCCTGCTGTGATAGCTGCAAGTGTGGGTACTAAGCCAGAGAAGCCGACCATCGCCGTGAGGACGATATCTACATCAGGTCGGACGACCACCTCCGCGATAGCTTCACTCCCTGCCATAACCTCGATAGAGGTATGCGATAGGGCTTGTCGGACCTCGGGATAATAGGCTTCGTCGGAGATCACGACCACAGCGGGACTGAACTCCAAGGCCTGAGCTATCAAGAGCTCTGTCGATCGGCGTGCCACCAGCACCGTCACCTCGAAGGCTTCACGATGACTACGGACGACCTCCAGGGCCTGCGTCCCGATAGAGCCCGTAGAGCCGAGGACGGCGATCCTTTTCTTCTGTATCATTACTTACTCCGCAGTCTCAGTGAGGAGGTAGACAAGCGTCTCTACCGAGCGGCACATCGTGTCAAGCGAAGCATACTCATACTTCCCATGGAAGTTCGCTCCACCCGTGAAGAGGTTGGGACAAGGCAGTCCCATATAAGAGAGGCGGGCGCCATCCGTCCCGCCACGGATGGGCGAGATGCGGGGCGTGACTCCAGCACGGAGCATAGCTGCCTTAGCGCGCTCGATATACTCCTCGTGGGGTGCCACCTGTTCGTACATATTATAGTAGGAGTCGCGGATCTCGACCTTGATGACCTCACGCTTGTAAGCGGCATTGATCTCGCCTGCGACACGCTCCATCAGCGCCTTCTTCTCCTCGAAGAGCGCACGATCATGATCGCGGATGATGTACTCGGCTTCGGCATGCTCTACCCCACCGGTGAAGTGCATCAGGTGGTAGAAGCCCTCATAACCCTCGGTGAACTCAGGGCGTGCATAGTGAGGGAGTGAAGCATGCAGGAGGTAGATCACCTCGATAGCATTGATCATCTTCCCCTTAGCCGAGCCTGGGTGGATGCTACGCCCCGTAGCGACGACGCGAGCGGAGGCAGCGTTGAAGTTCTCATACTCCAGCTCGCCCTCACGGCTGCCGTCGACGGTGAAGGCAAAGTCCGCACCGAAGGCCTCTACATCGAAGTAGTCCACGCCCTTGCCGATCTCTTCGTCAGGGGTGAAGCCGATGCAGATACGCCCGTGGGGTAGCTCGGGATGCTCGAGGATGTAGCGTACCGTCTCCATGATCTCGGCGACACCCGCCTTGTCATCCGCTCCGAGGAGTGTCGTCCCATCAGTCGTGATGAGCGTATGCTCAAGGAACTCCAGTAGCTCGGGGAACTCCTGTACCGTGAGCATGGCATCATCACCGAGGGGGATAGGCGTACCATCATAGTACTCGATGATCTGCGGACGGACACCACGGCCCGTGAAGTCAGGGCTCGTATCGACATGCGAGATGAGCCCCAGCGCAGGACGATCCTCATAGCCTGGAGTAGCTGGGATCTGCGCCATCACATAGCCCTTCTCTTCGAGGCGTACGGAGGGTACACCGAGGGCTATCAGCTCGTCACGCAGAAGACGGAGCAGGTCAAACTGCTTCTCTGTCGAGGGGTAAGTCGTGCTATTGGGATCGCTCTCCGTATCGATCTGTACGTAGCGGAGGAAGCGATTGAGGAGGGCCTCACGCACGGAGGAGGCTATAGTTGGGTTCATTTGCTTGAAGATTTGTCCGTGTAGAGCTCAGCATACTTCTGCTCCAGCCCCAAGCGGTAGTAGACATTGCCGAGGAGGTCACGCACCTGATCGGGAGCGATCTTGTAGGCAGCCTCGAGCTGGGGAAGGGATTGGCGGAAGTATTCCTTGGCCTTCTTCTCCTCGAGACGTGAGCTCAGCGGATTGGCCAGGATAGAGACAGCTTGGTTGTAGTAGACCTGGCCGAGGTTGAAGAGCGCATCGTAGTTGTCGGGGTTCTGGCGAAGGACCTGACGATAGACCTCGACAGCACGATCCCACTCCTGGGCAAGGAAGTAGACATTACCGCGAAGCACCAAGAGATTGGGGTTGTCGGGGGTCACCTTCAGCGCCTTGTCAATGAGGGCGACAGCTTCCTTGTAGCGGCCTTGGGCCTGATAGATCGAGATCATCGAGCCAAAGTAGAAGGTCGTCTCGGGGTAAAGTCGGATACCTTCCTCAAGGAAGGGCATCGCACCGACCGTATCCTGCATAGCCATGTGGGCCTTAGCAAGGAACTGATAGACCTCATTCTTATTGGCAGCTACGTCACGATAGAGCTCACCGAGGCGGATCACCTCAGGGTAAAGCTCCCCAGTGTAGGCAGACACCAGCGCATAGTAAGCGAGGTTAGCGACCGTCGTATCGGTGGGGAGCTCCTTGCGCCCTACGGGCAGAAGTAGGCGCTGCGCCTCAAGAGCCGCAGAGAAGGCAGCCGTAGACTCAGCATACTTCTTGCGGTCGAGCCAGAAGAGCCCCGCCTCATACATCTTCGGGGCATCCTCACGCACATAGTCCTGGATCTTCTTCTGATACTTCAGCACGATACGTCCCGTCGAGGGATCGGGCTGACGCTCGATAGAGTCTGCACGACGCCAGCCGACGAGTTCATCGACGACATGGCGAAACATCTTCGCCGTATCACCCACACTCCCTGGGGTCGTGACCTTGCGGAACTCGGTCTTATAGAGGGTATGCTCTACAAGGCCCTTGACATAGTAGGTATAGGCATCACCCTTGGTCTCCTCATGCTCTTCGGCGAGCTTGATGAGGCGGCGGATCTCCGTGTAGTTGGGTTTATCGCTCTGTAGTAGGCGATCAGCGGCACGCACATTGGAGCGCTGTGCTACCCCACTGAATGGCGTGAGGAGGCAGAGCGCCGCGATGTACCCTAAGTAACTTTTCATCTTGATCGTCATGTACGGGTTCGTGTAATAGGTCAGTCTCCCCCACTCTCGCAGGGTGACCACTTGCTCTAATAACGCCTTTGGGCGGGCAAATGATCGGCTAACCACTATATTAGACAAAGATACGACATTGCCACGGATTGCGATAGTCCCTTCCCCACCACTCATTTGCTCCACATAGGCGCTAC
Organism: Porphyromonas bobii; assembly: GCF_943169685.1. NCBI lineage: Bacteria > Pseudomonadati > Bacteroidota > Bacteroidia > Bacteroidales > Porphyromonadaceae > Porphyromonas > Porphyromonas bobii. The sequence goes on along the minus strand of NZ_CALPBU010000006.1, from coordinate 177,496 downwards.
CAGAAATACACTAATACCCACCACTTTGCGGGGATAGTAGCAACGACTTCCCTCCGAATAAAAAGCGATCCGCTACGGAGCACCGAGTGAGGGTGCATCCGTAGCGGATCGCTTTATCGTGGGGCTTCCCCGAGGTGGGGAGCAGTGGGTCGAAGGGATTAGGCTTCCTCTTCTTCCTCCTCCTGCATATTGGTGAAGACGTTCTGCACGTCCTCATCTTCCTCGAGCTTGTCGATGAGCTTAGCGAGGGTCTCACGCTGCTCAGGCGTCACAGGCTTCGTGTCGTTAGGCAGGCGGACGAACTCAGCAGAGGTAATCTCGTAGCCAGCTTCTTCGAGGTACGACTGGATCTGGGCATTAGCAGAGAATGGGCCGTAGAGGATGATTTCGTTTTCGTCTTCCTCCAGCTCATCTACACCGTAGTCGATCAGCTCCAGCTCCAGCTCTTCGAGGTCCATACCTTCCTTCTTCACGATGTGGAAGATACACTTGTGATCGAAGAGGAACTCCAGCGAGCCCGAGGTACCGAGGCTACCGCCGAACTTATTGAAGTAGCTGCGGACGTTGGCCACCGTACGAGTGGTGTTGTCGGTAGCAGTCTCAACGAAGATAGCGATACCGAAGGGGCCATAGCCCTCGTAGTTCATCTCCTTATAGTCGGAGAAGTCCTTCGAGCTGGCCTTCTTGATGGCGCGCTCCACGTTCTCCTTAGGCATGTTCTCCTTCTTGGCCGTCTGCATCAGGACGCGCAGACGTGGGTTGGTCTCGGGCTCGGGGCCCCCAGCCTTGACCGCAATGGTGATTTCCTTACCGAGCTTCGTGAAGACGCGGGCCATGTTGCCCCAGCGCTTCATCTTACGAGCTTTACGATATTCAAATGCTCTTCCCATAAATATTCTTTAGTGATAGTTGATTCGTCTTAGGTGGTTAGCGGAGGGTAGCTCCATAGGTATCCTCGAGGCTCTTGCGGATCTTCGCCATGATGGCATCGATCTGCTTATCGCTCATCGTGCGCTCCGTATCCTGCAGGTAGAAGGAGAGGGCATAGCTCTTCTTCCCTGCGGGGAGGTTCTTCCCCTCGTACACGTCGAAGAGGGTCACATCACGCAGGAGCTTCTTCTCTGCACGGCGAGCGGTCTCAGCCAGCTCTGCAAAGGTAATCTTCTCGTCGAGGAGGAGCGAGAGGTCGCGGCGTACGACGGGGAACTTAGGCAGGTCAGCGATCTCGATCTTCACACGCTCAGCGAGGCGATTGAGGTTGTCCCAGTTGATCTCGGCGTAGTAGACGGGGATATCGATATCCCACTTAGCCAAGAGGGCGGACTTGACCTGACCCATCAGCACGACAGGCTTGCCGTCATAGGTCGCATAGCTGTAGCCACGACCCGTGAAGAGGTCGCACTCGACAAACTCAGCACGCAGGCTACGCTCACTGATGCCCAGACGCTCGAGGATGTGCAGGACATGGGCCTTCAGCTCAAAGGGCGAAGCAGGCTCGTCAGCATGTGCCCAGCTGCTCTGGATGCGTGCACCAGCAACCCACAGGCCGAGGGTCTGCGTCTCACGGTAGCCTGCCAGCGTCGTGGCGGTAGAGCGCTCGACTTCGGGAGCAGCAGCGTAGCAATTCCCCCACTCATAGTAGTAGAAGCTCTTCTGCTGACGGCGGAGATTACGGCTGATAGCGGAGAGCCCCCCGAAGAGGAGCGTCTGGCGCATCACGTTCAGCTCGCCACTGAGGGGGTTGACCAGCTGCACGAGCTTATCAGCGGGGCAGGAGGTAAGCCCTTCGTAGTAGGCTTCGGAGGAGAGGGAGTTATTGAGAAGCTCATTGAAGCCCGCGCCCGTCAGCTGCTCCGAGAGGAGGATGCGACGGCTGTAAGAGCGGTCGCTCGCTCCCTTGGGGCTGAGGTTAGCGTGGACGTAGCCACTGAGCTCAATATTGTTGTATCCGTAGATGCGCATGACCTCCTCGATGACGTCGGCCTCACGAGTCACGTCGACACGATAGCGGGGTACACGCAGCTGCCAAGCGTCTTCCTCACGGGAGACGATCTCGATCTCGAGGCTCTCGAGGATACGTACAGCCTCGTCGCGGGGGATGAACTTACCGATGAGTGCATCCATATGGCTGGGGCGCAGTGTCACTTCGTAGGGCTGAGCAGGCACGGGATAGTGGTCGAAGCGGCCACCATCGATATAGCTACCGGGGCAAAGCTCGAGGATGAGCGAAGCAGCACGCATCAGCGCCCAGGTCGTGCGGTTGGGGTCCAGTCCACGCTCGAAGCGGAAGGAGGAGTCCGTATTCACAGCCAGACGGCGTGCGGTCTTGCGCACGGAGGTAGCGTTGAAGTTCGCTGACTCGAGGAAGATATCCGTCGTCGTCTCCGTCGTACCCGAGTCCAGACCTCCCATGACGCCAGCGACGCAGAGGGGCTCACCCGTAGCCGAAGCGATGACGAGGTCACGCTCAGTGAGCTGGCCTTCGCTCTTGTCGAGGAGGACCATCTTCTCCTCTCGTGCCAGCTGCACCGAGAGGGCGCCACCCGTCTTCGCCAAGTCATAGGCGTGGAGGGGCTGACCGAATTCGTGCAGGACGTAGTTCGTCACGTCGACGACTACGTTGATGGGGCGCAGACCCAGCGTCTCAAGCTGGCGACGCAGCCAGTCGGGGCTCTCGGTGACCTTGAGTCCACGGATCACAAGACCCTCGAAGCGGGGGCAAAGGGTCTCATCGACAGCGACCGTGACAGGCACGGGGCAAGCCGTCCCAGCGGCAGGTGCGGGGAGCACCTCGGGGAGCTTAGCCTTCGTGGCCTTCCCCTGCTGCGTGAGATAAGCAGCGAGATCGCGGGCAACACCATAGTGTGAAGTAGCATCGACACGGTTCGGCGTGATATCGACCTCAAGGACGTAGTCGGAGCTGACACCGAAGTGCTCAGCAGCAGGCGTCCCAGGCTTCGTCGTAGCGGCATCGAGGAGGATGATACCGCTATTGTCGTGCCCGACGCCGATCTCGACCTCACTACAGAGCATACCGAAGCTCTCGACGCCACGGATCTTGCTCTTCTTGATGGTGAAGGATTCGTCACCCGAGGTGAGGACGGTACCGATGGTAGCGACGACGACCGCCTTACCAGCGGCTACATTGGGCGCACCACAGACGATCTGCAGGGGTGCCTCGGCACCTACATCTACTGTCGTGACGTGGAGGTGATCGGAGTTCTCATGCACATCGCAGGTCAGCACGTGACCGATGACAAGGCCCTTGAGCCCACCGGGGATTGATTCGACTTCTTCTACACCGCCTACCTCAAGACCGATAGAGGTCAGGGCAGCAGCGACTTCATCGGGGGTCAGATCCGTCTCCACGTAGGAGCGTAGTAGATCGTAGGATATATTCATATTTGTTCCGCTTAGGGGATAGCTACTATCTTACTTGATGATTTCTTTTAGAGTACAAATGTACGAAAAGCCCTCTACACACGCGCCTATGCCGTAGCACGGCGACGAGGCCCCTGCATCCAGCTCTCTGGAGACAGGGGCCTCGTCGTACTCTGCTTATCGCGCCTTTATTCCCCTAAGATCTCTGCTTTGTGAGCCAGATAGGTAGAGATATCCTTGTCACCGCGTCCACTCACAGTCAGCACGACGACGTCCTCTGGCTGGAACTTGACATGAGGCAGGAGACCTAAGGCGTGGCTACTCTCCAGCGCTGGGATAATCCCCTCCAAGCGCGTCAGCTCGAAGGCAGCACGCAGTGCCTCGTCGTCATTGATCGACAGCACCTCAGCACGCTCTTGTACAGCGATCTGAGAGATCAGCGGGCCGATGCCAGGATAATCGAGCCCAGCCGAGATGGAGTAAGGCTCTTTCACTTCGCCCTCGGGAGTCTGGATGACGAGGGTACGGCTTCCGTGCAGGACACCCTCGGTACCGATATTGATCGTGGCGGCTGTCTCCCCGCTATCCATACCATGACCGCCCCCTTCGCCTAAGACGATACGCACGCGTGGATCATCGAGATAGTGGTACATCGTACCTGCGGCGTTAGACCCGCCACCGATACAAGCTAAGAGGTAGTCGGGGTAGTCGCGTCCTTCCTTCTCCTGAAGCTGTGCCTTGATCTCCTTGCTGATGACGCTCTGCAGACGTGCTACCATATCGGGATAAGGATGTGGACCTACTGCCGACCCGATGAGGTAGAAGGTATCTTCGGGACGCTCGCACCATGCCATGAGCGCCTCATTCACAGCGTCCTTGAGCGTCTGATTACCACTCTTCGCTGGGACGACGGTAGCACCGAGCATCTTCATGCGCTCGACATTGACATGCTGACGCTCGACATCAAGTGCGCCCATATAGATATAGCACTCCATACCCATGAGCGCACAGGCGGTGGCAGTGGCTACACCATGCTGGCCTGCACCCGTCTCGGCGATGATGCGGTGCTTACCCATCTTCTTTGCCAGCAGGATCTGCCCGAGGGCATTATTGATCTTGTGCGCCCCCGTGTGATTGAGGTCCTCGCGCTTGAGGTAGATCTTCGCACCATACTTCTCGCTGAGTCGGCGCGCGTGATAGAGGGGGCTGGGGCGACCTACATAGTCACGCAGCAGCGTGTGGAACTCCTCTTGGAAGTCCTTGCTCTCGATGATCTGTAGGTACGTATCTTGCAGCTCCTTGATGATGGGCTCGAGGATGGAGGGAACAAAGGCGCCACCGAAGTCGCCATAAAAGCCGTTGGGATCTACTTGGAAGGGTGTCATAAAAGTTGGGATTTTGAATGAAGAGTTGGAGCTAAGTAGAGGCCTAAGGCAGGTGACGTCATTTCTGCGGATCCGTACTCACGACAAAGAGGCTTGCCGTGAGTCACGACAAGCCTCTATTATATGCTGATGATGAATTTACAATAGGGACATAGATGCCTAACTCACGATATTACTATCCTGAGTGCGCCACCAACCTCTATTGTACATTCGATTCGTCATATTCTTTTGTAGCGTATTCGTTGGCCAACGATCCGCCCGTTTCTTTGATGAAGCAAAGATAAAATGATTCCCCAATATAAGCAAGCCTAAGCCAGCTCAATGGGGGCGATTCACCAAACGACTATCACAGCATACTCGCCCCCCGATAGCGGAGCGGTATGAACCTATATAGGTCGGCGGACTGGCCTATATTTAGGTTGTTGCTCCGCGTAGGGATAAAAGTTGTGGACGAGTGGCAGATAAGTTTAAGCTACGTACGTGGCTCTAATATCTACGTACGTGGATATTGGGATTGACGTACCAGGTCTTTAAGACTACGTACGTAGACAGAGGAAAAGCACTATGTAAAGGTGCTTTTTTCTTCACGAGAACGATGCTTTTCCCTTCGCTGAATAAGAAGAATACTCGCGATAAGGGGATGCCTTCGCCTGCGTTAGCGATAGATAAGTTCGTGGAACATAGAGCGGTCGAAGAGCTCCGTAGCGACCTCGTGCAGTAATTCAGGCGTGAGGGCGGAGAGGCGCTCCTGAAGCACTTCGTCCGACTCGAACGTGCCCGTATGCAGGAAGCTCTTACCCATCGAGAGGAAGTGCTGCTCCCTTTGCTCCGAGGCGACGATCATCTGACCACGTGTCTGACGTAGAGCCTGCTCCAGGGCTCGCTGCGTCAAAGGCTCAGCCACCAAGCGTGCCAGCTCGGCATAGACCAGCTCGATAGCCTCCGCTTCAGCACGATGCGACGAGCCGAAGTAGACGGAGAAGAGCCCCGTATCGGTGTAGGGCGTGTAGTTGCACTCGACATGATAGACCAGCCCACGCTGCTCTCGCAGCTGCATATTCAGTCGGGCATTCATCCCGCTCCCGCCGAGGATACTCGCGAGAAGACTAAGCGCCAGACGCCGCGGGTCATAGAGCGAATAAGCGGCACGCCCCAGCAGCACGTGGCTCTGCGCCGTATCCCGACGACGCACCACGCGACGCGCCTCCTTATTATATATAGGTACGGGGAGTGGCTCGGGAAGTGCGCTGCTTGAGATGAGAGGCTGACCTTCACCTGGGAAGGCCCGCTCCGCTGCGGCTATCAAGTCGTCCATATCGAGCACACCACGGGCAAAGAGCACCATACGCTCAGGGCGGTAGTACGTGCGATGGAAGCGGCGCTGCGCCTCCACTGTGATGCGCCCCACCGAAGCCTCTGTACCGAGGATAGCATGCCCAAGGCGGTGCGGGCGGAAGACCTGATCCTCAAACTCATCGAAGATCAGCTCCGAGGGGCTATCTTCATACGAATGGATCTCATCGAGGATGACCTCCTGCTCCTTCGCCCACTCCCGCTCGGGGAACGTGCTATGGGCAGCGATGTCGAGGATCATGTGCAGCGAGCGCCGTGCATAGCGTGAGGGGGCGATGGCGTAGAGCATCGTCTCCTCCTTCGTCGTATAGGCATTCAGCTCAGCCCCCACGGACTCCATACGCTCGATGATCTGGCTCGAGGAGCGTAGGCGCGTACCCTTGAAGAGCATGTGCTCGATGCTATGCGCCAGCCCATGCCAGCGCAGGCCTTCGTCACGAGCCCCTACGCGCACCCCAAGGCCCACGTAGCTGACTGCCGCCTCGGGCTCTACCGAAGCGATGATCCTAAGCCCCGAAGGGAGCGTGTGCATCACACAATGAGTCATCTTCTTAAAGTTCTTTCGTTAGCGTAGACAAAGGTATAGCGTCTCCTACACATCTCCATAGGCACCCTACCAAGCGAATAATCAGAGCCTTATAAGGGCACGCACTATGAAATACTGATTTTTCCAACGAGATTAACTACATTTGGCGCATAGTAAAGGGCATTTGTACGCATTTATTAGGTCCGCCTCGCACCTGCAGCGTCACCATGAAGTACCCTGCTAGCGAGCATCTCGCAAGAAAATACGTATCACAAAGAGGTATGAAAAACATCCTTATCATCGGCTCTACAGGCCAGATCGGGACCGAGCTCGCTATGACGCTCCGCCGACTCTATCCCGTAGTCGTGGCAGGGTACATCCCTGCAGCTCCTCCCAAGGGCGAACTCCTCGAGACAGGTCCTTGTGAAGTGGTAGACATTACCAATCCCCAGCAGATCACCGAAGTCGTACGTCGCTACAAGATCGACACGATCTTCAATCTGGCAGCACTGCTGAGTGCTGTCGCCGAAGCCAAGCCGCAGCTGGCATGGCAGATCGGCCTCGGCGGTCTCTTCAACGTCCTCGAGGTAGCACGCGAGAATGGCTGTGCGGTCTTCACCCCCAGCTCTATCGGCTCCTTCGGTCCCGAGACACCTCGCGACATGACGCCACAGGACACCATCCAGCGCCCCAAGACTATGTACGGGGTGACGAAGGTCTCTGGCGAGCTCCTCAGTGATTACTATCAGAAGCGCTTCGGTGTCGACACACGCTCCGTACGCTTCCCTGGCCTTATCTCTAATGTTGCACCTCCGGGTGGTGGTACTACTGACTATGCTGTAGACATCTACTATGCCGCTGTACGCGAAGGTCGCTTCGCATGCCCCCTGCGCCCAGGCACCTATATGGATATGATGTATATGCCCGATGCCCTACGCGCCTGCGTCGAACTTATGGAAGCTGACCCCGCACGACTCATTCACCGCAATTCCTTCAACATCACCTCGATGAGCTTCGACCCCGAGGGTATCGCTGCCTCTATCCGTGAGGTGATCCCTACCTTCGAGATGACCTACGAGCTCGACGAACTCCGTCAGGGTATCGCCGACTCTTGGCCTAACTCCCTTGACGATAGCTGCGCTCGAAGCGAGTGGGACTGGAAGCCCCAGTACGACCTGCCCGCCATGACGCGCGATATGATCGAGACCATCCGCCGCAAGGGATAGAGCCTTCGCTCGCCCACACGGCACACCAGCAAGCAAAGCACACTACTTAGCAAGCTATACACGAAGAAACAAGGACTATGTTTAAGAACATGAAGAAGTACCTCGCTGAGGAACTTCAATCCATCGACGAAGCCGGCCTCTACAAGCGGGAGCGTATCATCACGACCCCTCAGACTGCCGACATCAAGATCAGCACGGGGCAGGAGGTCATCAACTTCTGCGCCAATAACTACCTCGGTCTCTCCGACCATCCTCGTCTGGTAGCAGCCGCTAAGGCCGCCATGGACAGCCACGGCTTCGGGATGAGCTCCGTCCGCTTCATCTGCGGTACGCAGGACATCCACAAGCAGCTCGAGCAGGCCATCGCCCGCTACTTCCACACCGAAGACACCATCCTCTACGCCGCCTGCTTCGACGCTAATGGCGGGGTCTTCGAGCCCCTCTTCGGCCCTGAAGACGCTATCATCAGCGATGCGCTGAACCACGCCTCTATCATCGACGGCGTACGCCTCTGTAAGGCCCAGCGCTACCGCTACGAAAATGCGAACATGGAAGACCTGGAGCGCGTACTCCAAGAAGCCCAGTCCGCTCGCTTCCGCATCATCGTCACCGACGGCGTCTTCTCCATGGACGGCAACGTCGCTCCGATGGATAAGATCTGCGACCTCGCGGACAAGTACGATGCGCTCGTCATGGTCGACGAATGCCACTCGGCTGGTGTCGTCGGTCCCACGGGTCGCGGTGTCGCCGAGCAGTTCAACTGCTACGGCCGTATCGACCTGCACACCGGTACGCTCGGTAAGGCCTTCGGTGGTGCTATCGGCGGCTTCACCACGGGCCCCAAGGAAGTCATCGACATGCTTCGTCAGCGCTCACGCCCCTACCTCTTCAGTAACTCCATCCCTCCCGCAGTCGTCGGCGCTGGCCTCGAAGTCTTCAAGATGCTCGAAGAAAGCGATGCCCTGCACACCAAGCTGATGGAGAACGTCGAGTACTTCCGCGACAAGATGCTCGCTGCCGGCTTCGACATCAAGCCCACCCAGTCAGCTATCTGTGCCGTGATGCTCTACGATGCTAAGCTCTCGCAGGAATACGCTGCACGCCTCCTCGAAGAAGGGATCTACGTCACGGGCTTCTACTACCCCGTCGTCCCCAAGGGCCAGGCACGTATCCGCGTACAGCTCTCCGCCGCACACGAACGCCATCACCTCGACAAGGCCATCGCTGCCTTCATCAAGGTCGGCCGTGAGCTCGGCACGCTGAAGTAGCCGCAGGCGCACCCCGCCTCCACAAGACAAATCGTCCACGGACTGCCCCACCCTCGGTGGGTGACAGTCCGTGGACGATCGTTTTTATCCAAGTGGTAGTGCACCTTCGCCTCGCACTCCCCACCCCATACAGCGGGCGAAAGCAAGGCGCCGAGCAGCCGTATATGCGCCGATAAACTTGCGTATATACGGCGATTTATTTTCGTATATGCGGAAATATTTTTTCGCATATACAGAAATATATTTGTGCATATACGGAAATTCTGCCCCGCCTACACGCTGGAGGATATGCGCCTTAGCAAGCGCCCCCGATCCCCTTATACGACTTCGCCCCCGCGCTACGAGAGCACGGGGGCGAAGCTACTATTGGGAGGAAGTACGATTACTTATCCTTCTTGGGGACCTCGAGGTGCTTGGCCTCTCCGCTCTTAGCGACCTGGTCGTAGTACTCCTGGCTGTAGCCGGGGAAGTTGGGCGAGACGATCTGGCCGTAGCCGTTCTCTTCGAACTTGCCGTCCTTCTCCTTCTTGACGTTACCGTCCATGTACTTGACGAGGAGGTATTCACCGAGCTTCTTCCAGCGAGCGGTCGTCTCGTTGGCTACCTTGCCACAGACCTCCGTGAGGTAAGCGGTGGCCTGTGCGGGGCTGCTCTTCAGCAGCTCGAGAGCCTTAGCGTCGGTGTTCTTCACCAGGTCGACGTAGCTATCTTCCAGCTCCTTCTGCACGGGGCGAATGTCGCGGATCATAGGCTCATAGCGGTTGTACGCCATGTTAGCTACCCAGTTGTGGATCCAGAAGGCCGACGTCCAGCTGAACTCCGTCATGCTCCCGTTGCCACGGCGATAGCATTCGGGGATCTCAGTGATGGAGGCATACATAGGCGTGAGGACAGCCGTATTGGCATCGTCCACACCGAACCACAGGATACCACCGACAGCATCGGGCAGCCAGCTACGCATCTGAGCGATGAGCACGAAGCCCGTCTGCTGCGTAGCGATAGCACGCTCGTTGAAGTACTCACGGCCTTCGCTCTTGAAGGTCATAGGACGCCAGCGGTAGGGGACCTTGTAGGCACCAGCCCCAGGGTCATTCGTCATCGAGAGCTCGGTACCTTCGTAGTGGTTACGCATCCCTTCGCGGACGTCAGCGAGGCTCACCTTGCGGTCGGGGATGATGTAGAGAGGCATGGGCTCTTCGGAAACATCACCCATAATGTGCTTCTTGTACTTGTCCATGCTCTTGTCGAAGGTGCGGAAGAAGCTCCATACACGGGCTTCGCAAGCACGCAGGCCGCTGAAGTCATAGGGGTTGTAAGCCTTCTGGAAGTCGAAGTCCTTATCCTTACCCTTGAACCATCCGTTCTCACGAGCTACGTTGACTACATCCTTCTCGTACATACAGTTCTCCTTGTCACCGAAGGGGATCTTGTGGATACGTGCCTGGTTGGCGTGCGCTGCGATAGCGTCATCGGGGATGCGGATAGCTACCCACGTAGCGCCCTTCTTCTTGGGGCCCTTACCGATAAGCTCCATGATCCAGACTTCGTTCTTGTCAGCGATGGTGAAGGACTCACCCGAGCTGTAGTAGCCGTGGTCGCGGACGAGGTCGGTCATGACGCGGATCGCTTCGCGAGCTGAGCGGGAGCGCTGCAGTGCTACGTAGATGAGGCTACCATAGTCCATGACGCCCGAGGGATCGCGGAGTTCCTTGCGGCCACCCCAAGTACTCTCGGTGATGGCTACCTGATGCTCGTTCATGTTCCCCACGACATTGTAGGTGACAGCAGCCTGAGGGATATAGCCAAGGGGCTTGCCCGTATCCCACTCGTGGATCTGGAGCATGAGGCCCTTGCCCCAAGCCTTAGCTGGATAATGTACGAGGTCGCCGTAGAGGGTGTGCGAGTCGGCCGAGTAGCTGATCATGACGGAGCCGTCGACCGACGCCTTCTTGCCCACGATCAGGTCGGAGCAAGCCTCAGCAGACGGAGTAGCCCAGGCTGTGACAGCCAGGGCAAAGGCTGCGAGGAGTGTCGTTTGCTTCATAGTGTATTTGATGATGATAGTGATGAATAGCGAGCTAACTAACTATACCCTAAAGATACAAAAAGTTGCCCTTCGGCCGTACCCCCGTGTGGGAGACAGCCGAAGGGCAACTGATATTGGTCGTGCTAAGCGCTCGCTCTTAGAACTGCGACTGCAGCAGAGCGACCCACTTTTCGATACGTTCGTCGGTGAGGTCAGACTGGTTAGCTTCGTCGATGCAGAGACCGATGAGCTTGCCATCCTGTTCCGTTTCAGTAGCATCGTAGCTGTAGCCTTCGGGCTCGTAAGCACCGATGAAGGAGCAGCCCGTACCAGCGAGGCCTTCGTGGATCTTAGCCAGAGCTTCGCAGAAGCTATCGGGATAGCTATCAGCGTCACCGCAGCCGAAGAGAGCTACCTTCTTGCCAGCGAGGTTCTGCTCAGCGAGCTTGGGGAGGAAGTCTTCCCAGTCGTCCTGAAGGTCACCGATACCCCACGTAGAGGAACCGAGGAGGAGGACATCGAAGGCAGCTGCATCAGCAGCGTCTGCGCCAGCGACATCATAGACATTAGCTTCTGCGCCGAGGGCCTTAGCCAGACGCTGTGCTACTTCGGAAGTAGAGCCCGTAGAAGAGCCGTAGAAAATACCGATCTTGCTCATTGTGCGATAGGATATTTTGTGTTAGTAGTAATTGTGTTTGCTCTACAAAGATAAGAGAACTATTGGACTAAGCCACTACCGCCTCTCTTAGCTATTCACTTCGGCGAAGAACTCCTCATTATCCTTGGTGCGGAGCATGAGGTTCTTGACGTTCTCCATCGCTTCGATGGGGTTCATCTCAGAGAGGACCTTACGCACAGACCACATACGGCTCTGGGTCGTCTGATCCTGCAGGAGGTCATCGCGACGCGTGCTGCTGGCCACCAGATCGACGGCAGGATAGATACGCTTATTCGCCAGACGACGGTCGAGCTGGAGCTCCATGTTACCCGTGCCCTTGAACTCTTCGAAGATCACATCATCCATCTTCGAGCCCGTCTCCTGCAGGGCCGTAGCGAGGATCGTCAGGCTACCGCCACCGCGGATGTTACGCGCAGCACCGAAGAAGCGCTTGGGCTTCTGCAGGGCGTTGGCATCGACACCACCGGAGAGGACCTTACCCGAGGCAGGCTGTACTGTATTGTAGGCACGTGCCAGACGCGTGATGGAGTCGAGGAGGATGACGACATCCTGACCGCTCTCGACCATACGCTTAGCCTTGTTGAGCACGATCTCGGCGATCTTGACGTGGCGGTCAGCAGGCTCGTCGAAGGTCGAAGCGATGACCTCGGCATTGACGCTGGTCGCCATGTCGGTGACTTCCTCAGGACGCTCGTCGATGAGGAGGATGATCATATAGACCTCGGGGTGGTTGGCTGCGATAGCGTTAGCGATATTCTTCAGCAGGACGGTCTTACCCGTCTTGGGCTGTGCGACGATGAGACCACGCTGCCCCTTACCGATAGGAGCGAAGAGGTCGACGATACGCATCGCGATCTTGTCCTGTACAGCAGGGTTATTGGTAGACTCGAGGCGGAACTTCTCATCGGGGAAGATCGGCGTGAGGTGATCGAAGGGTACGCGGTCGCGCATCTCCGAGGGGGTACGCCCATTGACACGCGTGATCGTATCGAAGGGGAAGTACTTATCGCCATCCTGTGGAGGACGGATGAAGCCCTCGACGAGGTCGCCAGGGCGCAAGCTCCACTGCTTGATCTGGTTTGCCGAGAGGTAGATATCATCAGGCGAAGGGAGGTAGTTGTAGTCCGCAGAGCGGAGGAAGCCATAGCCGTCGGGCAGGATCTCCAGTACGCCGGAGCACTCGAGGATACCCGAGAAGTCGAACTCCTGCTGGGGGCGAGCGACAGCCTTCACAGCGGGCTGAGCCTTAGGCTCGGCAGGCTGCTGTGCCTGTACCTGATGTACTGGGGGCTGAGCAGGAGCCTGGGGCTGCTGCTGACGTACCTTGGGCTGGGGCTGAGGTGTATTGAGGGTAGGCAGGATCTCGTCAAGGACGGACTTACTATCCTTGTGCCGGAAGACCATGCGTGCGGGGCTCTGCGCAGGTGCTGCTGCGGGAGCTTCGCCTTCCTTAGCGGCTGCGGCTGCGGGGGCAGCTTCAGCGACACGAGGCTCTACTGCGACAGCAGGGCTCTGAGCAGGCTTCGCAGCGGAGGCCGACGTGCGGGCGCCACGGATGGGCTTGGGGGCGGGAGCTGCTGGCTCCTCGACAGCGATCGCTTCGGGATCCTTAGCATGCTCTTCGGAGGCCTTAGCTACGGCAGAGAGGGCTTGCTCACGTGCCAGCGCTTCAGCCTTAGAGGGGCGACCACGCTTACGCTTTGGCTGCTCTACTTCGGGAGCGTCCTCCGAGGCTGCGGGGGCGTCATCAGCGGGAGCAGAAGAGGTAGCGGGGGTGGACTTGGGCGTTTCATGGGTAGACTCTTCGGTGGAAGAGGTCTTGCGAGGGCGACCAGGCTTGCGCTTGACACTCGTCGTCTCAGCGACGGTGACAGCTTGCTGGTCCAGGATCTCGTAGATCAGTTCGCGCTTCTCGGGGAAGGCATCGGGAGAGAAGCCTATTTCTCGGGCGATCTCCTGGAGCTCCTCCAGCGTCTTGCTGGATAGCTCGGTGATATTGTATCGTTGCATATTGATTATGAATACGTACTATCCCCCGGGGACGGGGGCTCCTTCAGGACGGATGTCATAGGGAGCTGATCGACACAAGGACTTTGGGTAGTAGGCCACGATAGCGATGAGAGTGCGCCCTACAGACGCCCCTGACGACCCGAAGTGCTTGGGAGGGATCAGCCACCCAAGGGATAATATATCTGACTATAAATGGCAGCCGGAGGTGGCTACAGAGACGATGGCGAAGAGCCAAAAGCCAACCCCATCAAAGAGTATCTTCGTGATGTAAGGGATATTGAGTGGGGGGAGCTTGTGTGATTGGGCTGGGATTCGAACCCAGGACCGATAGCTTAGAAGGCTATTGCTCTATCCAGCTGAGCTACCCAACCAATCCATTGGAGGGGTGCGGACTCTTATGCCCTACGGCATGACTATAACGGCGCACACGTCCTCTTAATTGTGGTGCAAAGATAGTCAAATATTTCGTTTGGCCCGTACCGCCCCCATGGAATAAGCGTCCGCTAAGCCTTGCGAAGGATCTCGTAGAACTCCTCTGGAGTGCCTAAATGCTCGAGTAGTACCTGCACGGCAGAGGGCGGTAGGTAGTGCACCCGCGGGCGATAGCCTTGGGCACGTAGCTGGGAGAGCAGCTCGGGGTCGTGGCGAATGAGTGCACGCAGGGAGCGGGAGGCTCCTGTAGCTGTCTTCTGTGGGAAGTAAAGACAGGCAAGCTCCTTGACCGTATAGGCGCGGAAGATGAGGGAAGGCACGCTGGACTGGACAGCGGCAGACGAAGAGATGATAGGTGTTTTCATCGTCGTGTGGTATGAATAAAATGAATAAATGTAGGCCGGAGCGCTCCGCTTCTTCCCGCCCCCTACCCGACCAGCATACATATATACAAGGGAGGAGCTGGGCGAGGTGAGGACTGCAAAAAGAGAGCTTCGAGCAGGACTCCACGACAAAGTAACGGCAAATACTCCGCCCCTCCAAGGAGCCGACTAAATAAATATTTTGACGAACGTAAGCTCCTCGTCTCCTATCACTTAAACGCCCTGCGCAGAGCTCCTCGAAGCCCGCTCCCTGCAGCTACTCGCACACCCCACCTCCGCCACTTGAAGCCCCCACTTTGGGAGCAAATCGCTAAGCCTCTATCTACAAAAGGACAATTATACAGTACCGTCCGATACGTGCCGCATAGCAATAGCATGCAGGTGCATTTCTGCGGAGGAAAAAGCTGGAAGTAATAATGGTATGAACGCCTACGCATACGAGGAAAACCTACAGATCTGCGGAGGATTCATTCGATCTACGTACGTAGATCTAAGGACTACGTACGTGGACATTTGGATTTAGATACCTGGCCGATAAGACTACGTACGTGGATAGAGAAATACCACTATGGGAAGCTACATACTTCCTCACGGGACTACTACTTTTTCCCGCTACTGAATAAGAAAAACCGCTGTGATGGATGAAGGCCTTGCCCGTAGCATGAGGAGGAAGAAATACCTAAAAATGAGGATTGCAGAAGGCGGGGAAAGCGTGTACCTTTGCCCCTATATGCTGGGGCTACTGAGTACCATCCCCAGTCCATCTCTCACCTGCAACGGAACGACACAACAGAAAGACGATGACACGACACGCCTGCTTCCGCTCCCTCTCCCTCGGAGCGCTCGCCCTCACACTCCTATTAGGCTCATGCCAGGGAGCCCAGAAAGCCTCCACAGCTGAAGACAAACACCACCTCCAGGGCACCGAATGGTGCGACAGCACGGGCATCTTCACCCTCCACTTCAATAGCCCCGAGGACGTCGAGCTGAGCCTGAACTATGAGGGCTCTCCTATGGGCACCCTGAAGTATGACATCCCCTGCCACTTCTCTGGCGACACGATTTATATCGATGACTATTCGAAGACCACGCCCTTCGGCAAGATAACGATCCTCCGCTCCTTCCGCGGTATCGTCCATGGGACGTCCATCTCCGCAGGCTTCGTCACCTCGGATGCCGAGGTCGCTCCTGGCTCGACCTTCCCCACCTTCACCGAGCTGCCCCTGCAGGAGGTCATCTTCAATAAGAAGTCTTAGCGCACACACCGCCCCCGCACCATCATCCATCGTATAGCACCTACCCCCCGATAGCCCAGGACAGGCTATCGGGGGGTAGTGCTTTCCCGCCCGAGAGAAGGAAATGCGAAGGTGTGTACCATACATTTGTACACTTCAAAAGAAAGTTCATATATTTGCAGTGTAATACTAATCCATTACGCAAAGAACTTCTTATGAAACGCCTTCATCTACTCCTCACCGCCCTCGCACTGGGCACGGGAAGCACCTTCGCTCAGAGCACAGGCGACGCACGACTCCAGGGTAGACTCCTGCGCGCAAGTGACCGCCAAGCCATCGACATGGGCAACGCACTACTGCGTAGGCTCCCCGACAGTACCCTCGTCACGGGTGTCGTGACCGACTCCCTCGGCACCTTCTCCCTCACGGCCTCCGCTGGCACCTACCTCCTCGAGCTCCGTGCTCTGGGCTACCAAGGTCAGTACAAGACCATCACCCTCCCCGCCACAGGCCTTGACCTCGGCGAGTTGCTCCTCAGCGAAGAGACCCAGCAGCTCCGCGGCGTCGAGGTGCGTGGCCGCCGCCCCATCATCACCCGTCAGGCAGACCGCCTCGTCTTCGACGCCCAGCAGATCAGCGCTGGGGCGCAGAATGCCCTCGACGTCCTCAAGCGCACCCCTGGGCTCAACGTCACCGATGACGGCATCTCCATCATCGGGCGGGGTAAGGCCATCATCCTCATCAACGACAAGCGCGTTCGCCTCTCAGGCGAAGCCCTCACGGGCCTGCTTCGCTCCTACAGCCAGTCCGACATCGCCGAAGTACAGGTACTCACCACCCCACCAGCCAAGTACGAGGCGGAGGGCAATGCCGGTGTGCTGAACATCGTGATGAAGAAGGCTCAGAACGACTACTTCGGTGGGAGCATCTCGGCTAATGCCTCGCTCTACAAGGGGCGCATCAGCCCCAGCCTCTCGACAGGGCTCAACTACAAGCAGGGCCGTGTATCTGCCTCACTCAACCTCGACGGCAGCCTCTCGAGTATCGTAGGGAACTTCGACACCTACCGTACCGCTCCCTCGACACAGCTCTATTCGGCCAGCACCTCCTCCTTCGACTATAAGGGGCGAGGTGTCAATATCAGAGGCGGTCTCGACTACACCATTAGCCCCGAGCTCACCGTAGGCTTTACCGCCACCTATGCACCCAGCAGCAAGAAGATCGACCGCACGAACGAGACACGCAACTACACCATCCGCCCCGATGGTAGTCAGAACCTCCAGCTCCGCCTGCCAGGGTCTGCGTCAGAGAAGGACCATGGCGCCTACACTGCACTCAACCTCCACCTCGAGAAGACCTTCGCCAAAGCCCCAGGACGTAAGATCTCATGGGATGCCGACTACGTAGGCTCACGCACCTCTGTAGATGGTATCTTCGCCTCCACGGGCTACCTCGCCACAGGAGCTCCAGCACCCGGCTCGGACTTCGCCTACCAGAGCAATAAGGGGCAGCACGTACACTCCTACCTGACGAACGTCGACTTCACCCTGCCCTTAGGGAAGACGATCCTTGCCTTCGGGGCAAAGGGTACCTGGAGCCGCACGGACAACCGCAACGAATACTTTGCCCACACGACCCTCGGCGCACGCACCGATGCCATCCTCTTCGACGAGCACGTCTATGCCCTCTACACCGACGTCACCCAGCCGCTCTCAGCGAAGTGGAACCTCCGTGGTGGGCTGCGTATGGAGTACACCCATACCGAGGGGAAGGTACAGGGACAACCAGACCTCAAGACGCGCGACTACGTCAATTTCTTCCCCACCATCTATCTCGGCTTCACACCCAGTGAGCGCCATGCCCTGAACCTCGAGGGGACGATCCGCCTTGACCGCCCGCACTTCAGCCAGCTATCTCCCTATCCTCAGTATGAGAACCAATACACTACCATCTCGGGGAAGGAAGACCTGCGCCCCGAGAAGCAAGGCTCTCTCACCCTCGGCTATACCCTCGACGGTACGCTGAACTTCCAGGCCTTCGCTAACTACCACTGGGACGGCATCACGATGGTAGCGCTGATGAATCCCGTGACGAGTGAGGTACGCTATCAGGGCGACAATGCTGAGACGCAGTACAATGTCGGGCTACAAAATAGCTACTTCTTCCACTCACTCCCCTTCCTGCAGTGCTACATCAGCCATCAGATCAGCTACACCATCTCCCACGCCGACTACAACGGCCGACGACTCAGCTCAGACAAGGGACTCTCCTATAGTGCGAGCCTCAACGGTACGCTCTTCCTCAACCGCACGAAGACCTTCACGGGGAACTTCTACCTGAACTACATGAGCCCCGAGGTCTCTGGTGGCGCACGCATACATAGTCGCATCTACACGGGCCTGATCCTCAACTATAGCCTCCTCAAGGGACACCTCCGTCTGAGCACTGGCGTCATGAACCTCGCTTCGCCCGACTACCGTACGACCATAACCACCGAGGGCAATAAGATCGAGATCATCAATATGACCATGCGCAAGATGCTCATGGCGAGTGCGACCTACACCTTCGGCGCTCACCTCCAGGGCAAGGAAGCCAGCAAGAATGCTGAGGCGATGCGCTCCCGCTTCTAAGCGCACAGCGCCCTCGCTCCCCATACACCCCAAATGCAGCAGCCCCCGCCACTCCGATGGAGTAGCGGGGGCTGCCCTTTATGCGATGCTTAGACGGAGGGAGCGCCTTAGCAGTAGAAGTAGCGTTCTACAAGCTCCTTGAGGAACTGAGGATCGGCCTGTGCCTTAGCACGCAGGTCAGCATCCTGATAAGCCTCGAGGTTACGGATCAGCATATCGATCGTCGTAGGATCGAAGACACCGCGAGCTTCGTAGATAGCGCGGTGCTGGCGCAGACGTTCGGCCGATGCGACGCAGGAAGCAGGCAGGCTATCCAGATGAGCTACGGCACCAGCGAACTCATCCTTGTGGATGTTCACAGCGACATAGGTGTCCTTAGCGAGCTGCTCAGCATTGTCGATCTCGAAGCCGTGGCGTACTGCCGTACAGATACCAGCCAGCAGGAGGTAGATGTTAGCCGAGCCGTCGGAGGCACGGAACTCGATCGTCTGCTTATTGGTGTAGCGCTTCTTGCTGGGCGTTTCGAGGGGGTTGATGATGCTGGACATATCGACGTCTGCACTCCAGCCGAGGGGTACACGCACGAGAGCCGAGCGGTTGCGGTCGCCCCAGCATACCGTCGTAGGAGCCTCCTGATGAGGTACGAGACGCAGGTAAGAGGTGGGGTTCGTGTTACCGAAGGCCGTGAGCGAAGCAGCGAGGCTCATCATACCAGCGACAGCCTTGTGAGCAGTAGCCGTGAGTTCGCCAGCCTGGTCGACATACTGGTTGACGCCGTTCTTGTCGACGATCTTCGTGTGGACGTGCATACCGCTACCAGCCTTACCGACGATGATCTTAGGAGCGAAGGTTACCTTGAGACCCATTCTCCAGCCGAGCTCGAAGAGGATCCACTTACCGAGCTGCAGGTGCTGAGCTGCTTCTTCGACGGGTACGGGGAGGAATTCGATTTCGTTCTGCTCGTAGTTGAGACCGTCAGCCATGAAGTTCCCTACTTCACCGTGGCCGTACTTGATCTGGCCACCGCATTGGCAGATGAGGCGCATAGCCTCCGTACGGAAGTCGATCTGCTTGCTGAAGGGGCCCATCTCATGGTAGCCACGCTGGTCGACAGCTTCGTAGCCATCTTCCTGATCGCCGATGACGTAGTACTCGAGCTCACCCATGGCGCAGAACTCCAGACCGCCCGTCACTTCGCGGAAGGCCTGAGCAGCACGGCGCAGGATCTCGTCGGGAGCAGCCGCGAGAGGCTGGCCGTTCTTATCCATATAGGCGCAGAAGAAGGAGATCGTAGGCTGAGCAGCGAAGGGATCCATGAAGGCCGAGGAGAACTTAGGCACTACATAGAGGTCAGAGGAGCCGGCTTCCATCAGACCTGGGAAGAGGCTGGAGCCGTCTACGCGCTCACCAGAGGAGAGGACTTCATCAAGGTACTCGGCATCTTGGATGACGAAGTTCAGCTCCTTGAGACGCCCATCAGCTGCTGTATAGCGGAAGTTGAGCTCGTGGATGTCGTTGTCGAGGATGTACTTGGTGATGTCTGCCTTAGTGAAGGCCTTGGGTTCCTTCCCGATAGCGCGTGCTATGGGATTGAGGGTGTACTGCTGCATAGTTTTCTTAATGTAGTTGTTTGTGTACTATATAGTCGGGGGTAGTGCGCCGCTCCAGGGCTGGGGAAGTGCTACTGCCCTAACTTTTCTCTAAGGTATCTTTCCGAGGCGCTGCTCTATGTCTTTCACGATCCCGCACAAGCCATAGAGCTGTGTAAGGAGGTCGAAGACGGCATCTTCGCTGAGGACGCCGTGAGGAAGATCTGCGGGGAGGAGCCCCTCATCGCTGGCATCGTGGTCACGCATCCAGTCGGGGGAGCTGTAGTAGGCGACGAGACGCTCCAGGCTGGGGAGATGAGCCGTCATGACCTCAAGGAGTTCTTCCCCCTTGTTGCCGAGGTCCACCCATTTGTTGAGTGCGGTCTCCATCTCACGAATACGTGCGATGCGTCTTTCGTCCATGTGCTTTGTCGTCGTTTGTAGTAGCAAATATACACATTAAAGCATTACGTGATACCACTTCGTGCACTGCAGTCCTAACACTTTGACAGCATTTATACTCAAGCACCTATACACGAACGACTTGCCCCCTCGCAAGGGCGCGAAACTCACTCTATTTCCACGCCTCCTACCCTACCCACTCCAGCAGGTAGCGAGCAGTGCTTCGCGAGGAAGCTGCTGGAGGCAAGTACTACTATATATATGAGTTGCCCCCAGCTGAGGGGACTCAGTGGGGGCAAGAGTTAGTCGTTTGCGCCCTCAAGGCGAGGGCTGGGGGCTTAGGCCTCCTTGTGCTTCTCGAGCTTACGCTTCAGGACGTCGATACAGAGATCGACAGATTCCTCGAAGCTGTTGCCTGTCTTGTCGACAAAGAAGTCTGCACCATTGACCTTGAGCTTGATGGAGGCTTCCTTGTTATTGGATACTTCGGGCTTGACAACCTTTAGGACGACTTCGGCGGCCTGTATATCGTCGGCGAAGCGGGTCAGCTTCTCGAGTTTCTTTTGGATAAAGGCCTTGAGCTGCTCTGTGGCATCGAAGTGGATGGCTTGAATTCTGATGTCCATAGTTGAATAGCTTTTAGTTCCCCCGAGGGGGAGTGTGACATGAGTTATGGTAAGAGCACTAAGGGAGTCCTTCGTAACCCTCACCTCAAAGTTAGCGAAAAAGACTTCGAATAACAACACCTTTCCGCGCTTCACTCATACGCCTCGGGATATTCTTCCCCATAGCCCCCTCATTCGCCCCTCCGTACTGCCCCATCATCCCTCCAACACAAGTCCCTATGAATACGCCATCTACGGAGAGGGAAGCAGCAAGCACTATGAAGGCGGTGCGTGAACCTATATTGGTCGGCGGGCTGACCTATATAGGTCACGGATGCGACCAATATAGGTCGGAGTGCGAAGCTATATAGGTCAGCCCGCCGACCAATATAGGTTCGTACCACACTACCCTTCCGAAGGATATAGATACAACACGCCCCCAGCGGCCGAGGCTGCTGGGGGCGTGTCTCCTTATTCACTAACAAGTAGAGCGTGTAAGCCTACTGTGCGGCACGGACTACGAGGTCCGGATTGATGTTCTTCTCGCGCTCGGGGAGCTCGACGATGGTGCGCCAGTCAAGGTAGTTGACCGTACCACCCGAGACGTACTGGCTGGTGAGGTTGATCTTATTGCGCAGGAGGTCAAAGGCGCGGTGTCCTTCGCAGAAGAACTCGATACGGCGCTCATCGAGGATATCCTGCAGCGTCACCGAGGTAGCAGGCGTATAGCTGGAGAAGCGGTTGCGTCGCAGCGTGTTGTAGTAGTCTACTGCCGTCTTCCCGTCGCTCGCCGTAGCCCCACGAAGGAGGGCTTCCGAAGCGATGAGGTAGAGCTCAGAGAGGCGGATGACCTTGAAGTTATTCATCGCCGTAGCGTTCGAAGCGCCATCCTGACCCACGTACTTCGTGGTGTAGTAGGCCTTCGCTACGCCACCTACCTTAGAGCGCTCGCTGATGAGCTGTGCGCGGACGTCATTGGAGCGGGTCGTCTGCACCCACGTGACGAAGTCATCAGCAGCACCGAACTCAGGGTACACCCCAGGGTTGGTATAGCCCCCGAGGCTATTGAGCCCTGCGTTGGACTTCTCCGTGGTGAGCACCTCAAAGAGGGACTCCGACGTCCCCTGCTTGCCCCAGACCGAGGGATAGTCTGCTACGCTGTAGAGCGTGTAGGGGCTGGAGGAGATGACTTCGCTGGCGTACTTGTAGGCGTTCTGCCAATCACCGAGGTAGAGGTAGGTACGAGCCAAGAGGCCAGCAGCTGCCCAGTAGTTGATAGCGCCCGAGTTGAGCGTCTTATTCTTGCTCAGCCCTTCGAGGGACTTCGTCAGGTCGGCGATGACCTGCGCATAGGTCTCACGGAGCGTAGAACGCTGGAAGCGGTAGCCAACGGGATGTACGGCGGTGTTCAAGGGAATACCCGAATAGGCCGCATCCAGGTTCACGCCCGTGGTGGGGATATGGCTAAAGAGACGTGCCAGCTCCAGGTGTGCCAGACCTCTCAGCGCATAGAGCTGCGCTACCTGGTCGTCGAACTCAGCCTTTTCGGATGAGGCGAGGGTCTTCTCTACCGAGCCTACATACTGCAGGATGTCATTGACACGGCTGGAGGTCGTGGCGAAGGCTTGGTAAGCCCCAGCCGAGAAGCCCGAAGACTTGTCGGTGAGGAACTGGTGGATAGCCGTCGAGTGATTGTAGCTCCCTACGACGATCTTCACGTCGCCACCACGTCCATCGGCGAAGATAGCGGTCTCACCGCTGTAGCCATAGCGGGTATTGAGGCGCGAATAGACGCCACGCACGGCACTGGTAAGGCCACTCAGCGAGGAGATAGACTGCTCAGAGGGCAGAGAGCCCGAGGGGAGCTGATTCAGTTCCTTCTCACAGGAGGTGAAGAGGACAGAGGAGGCCAGCAGGATATATAATGGGAATCTTTTCATCTGGATACTGGGATAAGCGTTAGAAACCAACATTCACACCGAAGCTCACCGTGCGCAGAGCAGGGATATCGGCCGTACGGAAACCATTGAGAGGCGTCTCGAGCTCCTTATTCTTGGTAGCTGCGTAGAGATAGAAGAGGTTGTTCGCCGTCAGAGATACGCTCGCCGAATTGACGTGGAGTGCCTTGGTGAGCGAGCTGGGGAGGCGGTAGCTCAGTGCTACTTCCTTGAGGCGGACGAAGTCCGAAGACTGCAGGAAGCGCGTGGACGCCAGACGTGCACTCGAGAGCGGATTGTTCAGGATAGGCAGGGGGTTGGAGGCCGTCGTATTGGCAGGCGTCCAGTAGTTCCCTACGAGCTCACGGCTGGAGTTCACCGAGATCGTACGAGCCCCGTCCGAGATAGCGAAGGCATCGAAGTGGTCGAGGAAGTGCCCACCGAACTGGTACGTCAGGAGCGTGCTCAGCGTGAAGCCGCCATAGCTGAAGGTATTCGTCAGACCGCCATAGACCTTAGGATAGGCCGACTCGGTGGGCGTGAAGGCAGCTTCCGAAGAGTAGTAGGTGAGGTTGTCAGCCGTGGAGTCCTTCGTGGGGTCGACGACGAAGCGAGCCAGACCCGTCTCCTTCTCTACGTCGTGGAACTTGCGGAGGTAGAACGTATAGATGTCTGCACCTGGGCGGTAGAGGTAGTTACCAGCACCCGTGATGATGTCGCCATTGGGGAGCGCCTCTACACGCGAGCGGATCTTCGTCAGCGAGAGGTCAGCATCCCAGCGGAAGGCGTTGGAGTTAAGGATGTTCGATGCGTGAAGCTCGACTTCGATACCGCGGTTAGAGAGCTCACCTCGGTTGGCCTGATAGTTCGCTACCCCGTGGTTGTACGAGACAGGTACGGACATCAGGAGGTCGGTCGTGTACTTATTGAAGTACTCCACGCTCAGAGCGAAGCGGCGAGCGAAGGTCAGGTCAAGCCCGACATTGAGGCTGCGGCTCTTCTCCCAGCCGAGGTCGAGGTTAGCCAGCTGATTGAGGTAGATAGCGGACTCAGAGCCATAGTTACCACCGAAGTTGTAGAGTCCTCTCCAGCTGTACTCGGCGTCGGGGAGGTTACCATTGGTACCATAGGAAGCACGGAGCTTAGCATCGGTCAGGAAGTTATTGTCCTTGAGGAAGGCTTCACGGCCAAATCTCCAGGCACCCGATACGCTGTAGAAGACACCCGAGCGCTTGTTCTTACCGAGCTTCGAGGAGATATCATCACGCAGGCTCAGACCGAGGTAGTAGCGGTTTTCATAGCTGTAGTTGACACGACCGAGGTAAGAGAGGAGGAAGCTCCCGTAGCGATTGCTCTCACTATCGACGACCTGCCCATTGCCGAGCTCACGGAGCTTATCCGTAGAGTACTTATTCACCTCGAAGCCATAGCGGAGCTGGTCAAAGCTCTGAGCCTCGATACCAGCAAGTGCATCGACGTGGTGCTTGGTGAAGTCGCGGTTGAAGTTCAGGACATTAGAGGTCGTCTTGACGACAAGCTCATTGGAGAAGCGGGTACCCTGACCACCGATACGACGGCCGTCCTGCGTATTGGGGCTTACGTACTCGAAGCTCTTGAGGAGCGTGTACTCGATCGAGTTCGTCGTCTTGAAGTTGAGGTAATCCGTGAAGGTCACCTGAGCATTGACACCACCGATACCGCGGAGCGTACCCAGCTGATTCGTGATGTAGGTGGGGTCGAGGATCTGGAGGGGATTGTCCGTACCCTTCATAGGTGCGACATTCTGATTGTAGCTGCCGTCCGCATTATATACAGGCTGGTCGGGAGCCGAGAGAAGGCTTAGGATCGTAGGCTGCGAGAGCGAGACACTACCACTCTGACCAGAGTTGTCACCACTACCCTCCTGTGAGGTGTAGGAGACCTGCCCCTTGAAGGAGAGGTTGAGCCACTTAGTAGCCTTATTGTCGAGGTTCAGAAGACCCGAATAGCGCTTGAAGCTACCGAAGGGCGTGACCCCCGTCACATTATTGTAGCCCAGCGAAGCGAAGTAGCGGAGAGCATCAACCCCGCCCGAAGCGGAGAGGCTGACATCGCTCAGACGGCCCGTACCACCGAAGAGCACCTTGCGCCAGTCGGTAGCGGTCGTGCGGCTCTTCACCAGGAGATCTTCGTCCGTGACAGCTGCATCGGTGTACTTTGCCTCGAGCTGCTGACGGAGCGTAGCACGCTGAGCGTACTGCGACCCTGTGGGCAGGAGAGCATCAGCTCGGTACAGCTCGTAGTTGATGAGGGCTTCGCGCTGGTAGTCGAAGGCTTCGTTAGCATTCATCAGCTCGAAGGAAT
Source organism: Porphyromonas bobii (assembly GCF_943169685.1). Lineage (NCBI taxonomy): Bacteria > Pseudomonadati > Bacteroidota > Bacteroidia > Bacteroidales > Porphyromonadaceae > Porphyromonas > Porphyromonas bobii. The sequence continues at coordinate 152,086 of NZ_CALPBU010000006.1, read as the reverse complement.
TGGTAGCGATACGCGAGAAGCCGGTATTGCCCTTGAAGTTAAAGCTCGTCTTGCCCTGCTTACCACGCTTGGTCGTGATGAGCACGACACCATTAGCAGCACGTGAGCCGTAGAGCGAAGCGGAAGCAGCATCCTTGAGCACCGAGACCGACTCGATGTCCTCAGGGTTGATGGAGGCAAGGATATTGGATGAATAGCCGCCGATACCATAGTTCCCCGTCGTGACAGGCACCCCGTCGACGACGTAGAGAGGCTCGGTAGTCCCGTTGATACTCCCGACACCACGGATCTGCACCGTACCAGCTGAGCCAGGGTTACCTGTCTGTGAAGCGACGCGGATACCCGAGACCTTACCCGAGAGCGCCTTATCGATAGACTCTACCTTGGCATTTGCCAGATCTGCGGCCTTGATGCTGGAGGTAGCGCCCGTGAGGGAGGACTTGCGCTGGACACCGTAGGCCGATACGACCAGTGGATCAAGCGTCTTCTCCGTGCTCTTGAGCTGGATGCGAAGCTCTTTACCTGCTACGACGGCGACCGTCTCGGCGCCATAACCAATATAGGAGATACGCAGGGTCTTCGCTCCCTCGGGCAGACGAAGGGTGAACTTCCCCTTCGCATCGGTGAGGGCCCCACTGCGGGGGTGCTCAACGCAGATGACCGAAGCACCTTCGATCGGTTCATTATTCTCAGCCGCAACGACTATCCCAGTCACGGCTACCTGCTTCTGTGCCCAGGTAAGTCCTACGGAGAGAACCAGGAGCAACAGGCTTAGTAAACTCTTTCTCATTAGTGAATTGGTGAATTTGGAGGTGAATATATACAACGAAGAAGCGCTTCTCGAGGAAATCCAGGAGAAGCGCTTCTTACAAACTCTTTGTATGGGTATGCTATATACTAACAGGTATACAACAAGCTACTTCGCCTATGGATATGCGTCATCATGCTGAGCCACATCATCGTGTCAGCATACATTCGCATAATCATCATAGACTGGACTTGTTGCATATAGCTATTAGTCTTCTTTTCTTTTGAGTGAAGGGAGGAAGGTGAATTATCCACGACGGACGTCCTTCCGATTGGTGCAAAGGTAAATCAGTTTTTGAAAACTCCAAATCACGCCCCTCAAAAATCCCCGCACGACACCCCTCAATGGAGGGCTATCCACCCGAGCGAAGAGAAAGCACTACCCCATCATACACAGCGACTTACCACCACACAGAAATATCCTGCCACGCTCAAAAAAAACTTCTTGCTGAGGGTAAAAAACGAACCAGTACTGGTCGACGAAGTGACCAGTACTGGTCACGATGCGAAGTAGTACTGGTCAATAATAGCAACCAGTACTGGTCACTTCGTCGACCAGTACTGGTTCGCATCCCCCCTCCCGTGAGGTCACAGACGAGCGCACATAACAAAGGCTGACCTACCGCGGTAGATCAGCCGAAGAGCTTAGGGAGGAAGTGATCACCTCGCCCCTTAGTAAATCTGAATGAAGCGCACGAGCTCGGCACCAAGGTGGCCGTTGATCTTGCGCTGGAGCTCGGCTTGCTGGAAGCCCAGTTCCTGCCGTACCGCAGGCGAGGAGACCTGCAGGCGGAGCACCCCTTCGTCGAAGCGTACCTCCTGAAGCCAGCGGTACATCGGCCCTAAGAGCTCAGGCAGATAGTCGCGCAGACGATGCACCAAGAGCTGCTCATACATATCGGGGTCATCGTCCCACAGCGAGGCAATGGCTTCGCCGAGGAGCACGGTCTTACTCTGCTTCATAGGTGGAGTCGATAGAGCGCACTTCGCCCGAGGATACTTCGAAGAGGCGATAGTCTTCGCCCCAGCTTGTGACGATCTCGTCGAGGTGCTTACGGTTCGTATCCGTGATGAAGATCTGCCCGAAGTCACTCCCCCCGACCAGACGGATGATGCGCTCCACACGCTCAGCATCGAGCTTGTCAAAGATATCATCCAAGAGGAGAAGCGGGCGCTCGGGGTTGGTCGCCGAGAGCAGGGCGTACTGAGCGAACTTCAGCGCGATGAGGAAGGTCTTATTCTGCCCCTCACTCCCGACCTTGCGAATGAGCTCTTCGCCGAGGAGCATCTGCAGGTCATCCTTATGCAGCCCCATAGTCGTGTAGCCCATGAGGCGGTCACGCTGACGGGCCTCACGCAGGAGCTCGAGGCAATGGCCCTCGTGCTCAGCGAGCGACGACGTATAGACGAGGCTCACACGATCCTGCCCGCCACTAATAGCGGTATAATACTGCTGGAAGAGGGGAATGAAGTCACGCACGAAGGTCGCACGACGCTCGTAGAGGAGTGGGCTGACCTGCTCGAGCTGTAGATCGAGGACTTCGAGGACGGCATCATCGGCACGCTGGCTCTTCAGGAGCACATTGCGCTGCTCGAGTATGCGGTGGTACTGTGCCAGTGCCGCCATGTAGACGCTATCCTGCTGGGAGAGCTGCTTGTCGACGAAGCGGCGACGCTCGTCGCTCCCCCCGAGGATGAGCTGGTAGTCCTGTGGCGAGACGATGACCAGCGGGAAGGCACCGATATGATCGCTGAGCTTGGGGTACTCCTTCTTGTTGCGCTTGAGCACCTTGCGATGCCCAGGGCGGATCTGCAAGAGTAGCTGACGCTCGTCGCCGAAGTCGCTTCGGTAGACGGCATCAAGCACGGCAGCCTCCTGCCCATATTGCACGGCGAGGCTGTCGGTGATCGAGAGGTGACTCTTGGTGAAGGAGAGGTAGTGCAGCGCATCCAGCAGGTTGGTCTTCCCCATCCCATTGAGGCCAATAAAGCAATTGACCTTGGGGGAGAAGGTGCAGGAGGCCGAGGCGATGCTCTTGAAGTGCAGGAGGTGCAGACGCTGGAGGATCACAGGCGGGAGGGGTTAGCGTGGTGCAGAGCCGCCACGAGCCATCTGCTCCTTGGTCGAGAGCATACCGCAGGCAGCAGAGATATCTTCACCGCGGGAGGTGCGGATCGTCGTGGTGTAGCCGCGCGACTCGAGCTGGCGCTTGAAATGCTCCATCTTATCTCGCGAGAGCGGACGCAGGGGCACATCAGGGATTTGGTGGAAGGGGATGAGGTTGATGCGGCAAGGGATGCCACGCAGGAGACGGGCAAGCTCCGCAGCATGCTCGTCGCTATCGTTCACCCCATCGAAGACGATGTACTCGAAGGAGACGCGGCGCTGCCCCGTGAAGTCAGCTTCGCGGATCATCTGCAGCGTGTCCTCCAGGGGCAGACCTCCCTCGGCAGGCATCAGCTCCAGGCGCCCCTCGTGGAAGGGATTGTGCAGGCTGACCGCCAGATGGCAGGTCGTCTCGCTGAGGAAGCGCTCAAGGCCACGGCGTACACCGACCGTAGAGAGGGTGACGCGCTTAGGCGACCAGCCCAAGCCCCACGCAGAGGTTAGGACGGAGATGCTCTTCAGCACGTTCGTCGCATTGTCGAGCGGCTCGCCCATACCCATATAGACGACGTTGGTCAGCGAGGCGGATTCCTCGACGGAGAGGACTTGGTTGATGATCTCACCCGAGGACAAGTTCCCCTTGAAGCCCTGCTTACCAGTCATACAGAAGAGGCAGTCCATCTTACAGCCCACCTGCGAAGAGATGCAGAGCGTAGCGCGGTCCTTATCGGGGATAAAGACGGCTTCGACAAGCCCCCCCGTGGAGACGGCGAAGAGGTACTTGCGCGTGCCGTCCTTCGAGAGCTGGCTCATCACGGGAGCCGTACGCCCGACGGTATAGCGCTCAGCGAGGAGCGTGCGATTGGCTTTGGAGAGGTTCGTCATCTCATCGATGGAGGTGACGCGCTTGTCATAGAGCCACTGGGCTATCTGCTTGCCCGTGAAGCGGGGCATGCCCAGGGAGGTGACCAGCTCGGTAAGCTCATCGAGGGTACGACCAAGGAGTATTTCTTTGCCTTCTGGCATCGTATGCTGATAAATCGAGGGGTGAATGAATAAGGCTGCCCGCAGAGTGTCTTCATGCGGGCAGCCTATTTAATAACTGATATCAGTGGCAAAGGGTTGTCCCGATGCCCCGATAGGTGGGGAGCCGGCTACTAATAGAAGCGAGCGCGGTTGTCCTGAATCTTCATCTTCTGGATGAAGTCCGTGAAGACACGGTAGCTGTACTGACGAGCCAGACCGAGCTCCTGCTGCTTGACCTGTGCAGCGACAGCAGCGGGATCGTTAGGCGTAGCAGCGACGGGCTGGAGGACCATGACTTCGGCGTTGCTTGCAGCGAAGGGCTTAGAGATCTTACCCATGGGGGTAGTCATAGCTACGCCGTTGAAGGTAGCAGGCTCGCTACCACGGACGAGGTAGTTGACGTCGACGAGGGTGTCGACCTTCGTCTGGAGCTCCGTAGCGTAAGCATCGAGAGAAGCGAGGTTCTTGCCTTCGAGGTTCTTAGCGAGGGTCTCAGCCTTCTTCTTGCTGGTGAGGTAAGCTACGATCTCTTCCTTGACAGCGGAGAGAGGAGCTACGCCAGCAGGAGTATGCTTGACGACTGCAGGGATGACGAGGTAGTCCGTACCGCAGGTGTAGAGCTTCTGGCTGACTTCGCCGTCCTTAGCACCGATAGCCCAGCTGATGACCTGACGCGAGCTGGGGATCTGCCCGAGAGCAGCCGTCTGCGTCGTCACAGGGATGTTGCGAGCTACGCTGAAGCCTTCCTTCTCAGCCTTCTTAGCCATAGCATCGAAGCCACCGCCACCACCGAGGATGCGGTTCATAGCAGCGTACTTAGCGTTGTAGGTCTCAGGAGAGAACGTAGCGGGTACCGAGAGGAATGCTACCTGATAAGCATCTACTGCAGGCTGGGGGTTCTCAGCACGTACGAGGACGGAGAGAGGAGCCTGGCCGAGGCGAACGACCGTACCGAAGGGTACCTTGTAGAGCGTATCGAGGTTGAGAGCTGAGCCCTGGGAGAGCTGTACCAGCTGTGATTCGGTGAAGGTGCTATCGACCGAGCCGTAGCGGTTAGGCATCTGGATAAGGCCACCCGTAGCCGACGTAGAGGGGTCGATGCTGTGCTTCTTAGCGAGCTCAGCGAAGCTGGCACCCGCATGAAGCTGTGCGAGCAGGCTGTCTGCCTGACCCTTGACGCTGTCGTTGAGGACGATCATACGGACAGAGACGCCTGCAGGGACCATCTTCTTACCGACGAGCTTGATGATATCGTAGCGGTCGCTGACGAGCTGAGGATCGCTGACGGCACCAGCCTCAGCACCCTTGATGAAGGCGACCTGCTCAGCACCGAGGCCCAGCGCATCGAGCTCAGCACCGGTGAGGTAGCTCTTGGAGAAGAACTTGCTGGAGGTAGCGAAGCCACGGAGTACAGACTCGACGTTAGCGGCATTTGCATTGCGGAGCTCAGCGACAGCCTTCTCCTTCTCAGCAGCAGCGTTCTTGTAGTCTTCCTGCGAAGGAGTGACCTGCAGGCTGATGTAGTTCACCTCGGTGAGAGGGTACTGCATCTTGTAGAAGTCCTTGTGCTCGTCGTAGTACTTCTTCACCTCGCTATCGCTGGGCTTAGCAGCCTCGTCTGCGATCTGAGCAGCAGAGGTGCGCACGAGAGCGATGCTACGGCTTTCCTTACCGACGGAGAGCTCACGGTCTACATCGTTGATCTTATAGGTACGAGCGAGCAGCGTAGAGAGCTTCTGCTGGAGACGCTGAGACTTGATCTGCTTCTGGAGCTGCTCAAACTGGCTCTTAGCCTGCAGGAGCTGGCCACGCTGCTCAGCAGGAGCTGCCTGGATCTGCTTATCCGAAAGCTGCTTGATGATCTCATTGATCTGCTTCTCATCTGCCGAGCCGAAGAACTGTGCAGCCAATGGCGAGGGAGCGATCCCCTTACCCACGAGGAGGGCGTAGAGTTCGTCGTCAGATACGCCGAGGCCGACCTTTGAGGTCACCTCATTGAGGGCATACTCCGAGATGTACTCTTGAGCCAGTTGGTTATTCAGCTGCATGCGTTGCTCATCGGAGAGCTGCTGGCCCTGGGCTTGAGCCTGGTCTTCGAGCTCCTTGAGGCGCATGCTATACTCTTCGATCGAGACATCTTTGCCATCGATGGAGAGAGCCGTACGCTCATTCTTGCTCCAGAAGGTGCGCCCACTGGTGAAGAGGTCACCGATGACAAAGCCCGCCAGGGCGATCCCGATGACCACGACCAGCAGTACCGAATGACTTCGGATCTTCTCTAATACTGCCATTGTTTGTTGTTACCTATGGATGAATAGTGTTTATATTTCAGTCTTTGAGGAACAAAGATACAAACACTCCGACGAATACTCAAATACAAAGGGCCTTCTCAGAAGGAAGTGGGATAAGGGAAGCGCACTTCCCCTATCCCACTGCTTCGGATAGCGTATGTAAATACGGTGTATGGAGTACCCGCAGAGTGCAGCTTAGTCCCGTGGAAGCTCCTCGAAATCAACGTACTCGTCGCTTGAGGGGCGGGTGAACTTGCGAGCCTCGATATCATCGAGCTCCTGCTTCTGGCGGCTGTCCGAGCTCTCTGCCGTGCCTTCACGACGCTCAGAGGATGCCCCAGGGGCACCGTAGCCACGATTGCGGTAGGCCTCACCACCGGCCGCCTCGGTCATACGACGCTGCAAGCGCTGGAGAAGCTTCACGGCAAGCCAAGCTTGGATCGTAGGCCAGTAGAGGTAGAGGAGGACACCGATGAGGATTATTATCAGGAGGCTCATATCGAAATTCGGATTTATCTAATACATACTATGTGACAAAGCTCCTCTTTCAAAGAGCGTGCCACAGCACTCCGCTTAGGCCTTCTCGCCCTTCTGCTGAGGAAGGAGTGACAGCAGGAGGTAGGCGATGATCGTCACACTGCAGCCGAACCAGCCCAGCCACACGACCGACCCGACAGCCACCACGATGAGCACCAGCTGAGGCCACTTGTGGCTCAGGGGCTCCTTCGAGAGCTTGAAGGAGAACATCGGCAGCTCGCTGACCATCAACAGGGACAGCACGAGCGTCAGCACCAGATAAGTGATGAGCGTAGCCGAAGCACCGATAGACAGCCCGAAGGAAGGAATCGCAGCTGCGGCACCGATCCAGAAGAGCGCGTTCGAGGGGACGGGAAGTCCGAGGAACGAGGTCGACTGACGCGTGTCGTTATTGAACTTCGCCAAGCGCAGTGCAGCAAAGGCTACGACGACGAAGACGCCATAGTTCAGATAATTCCCAGCATCCAGGCCCTCCAGTCCACGGAAGACAAGGGTAGCGGGAGCCAAGCCAAAGCTCACGACGTCGGCCAGCGAGTCGAGGTCCTTCCCGATCGGAGAGGACACACCCAGCAGGCGTGCTACCATCCCATCGAAGAAGTCAAAAACAGCCGAGAGGACGATGAGCCACATAGCGATATCGGGGCGACCTGCGTAGAGCGTGAAGACGATAGCCAGCACACCCGAGAGGAGGTTCCCCGCGGTCAGCATATTAGGTATATGCTTCTTGATATTCATTCCTACTATTATATATATGTATAGGGAGGGGTGCTGTACTGCTTAGCGAGGCAGCGTAGCGATGTCGGTGATGTTCCCCTGGACCTTCTGCCCGACCTTGACGTGCACCTTCGTGCCGAGGGGGAGGTAGAGGTCGACACGAGAGCCGAACTTAATGAAGCCGAGGTTCTGGTTGATATTCACACGCTGACCGACCTCTGGATAGGTGACGATACGGCGTGCGATAGCCCCAGCGACCTGACGGACGAGGATGCGATCGCCACCCTCCGTGCGGATGATGACAGCTGAGCGCTCGTTGTCCGTGCTGCTCTTAGGCAGGTGAGCCGAGAGGAAGCGACCATCGGTGTGCGAGACGTGCTCGACGACCCCATTACAAGGAATCCAGTTGACGTGCATATCAAAGACGCTCATAAAGACGGATACCTGCAGGCAGCGGCAGCCAAGCAGCTCCGTCTCCTCCGTCTCCTCGACGACGACGACACGGCCGTCAGCAGGGCACACGATCTCCAGCGGGCCATCGCTGTGCTTGCGAGGCTCGTAGCGGAAGAAGTTGATGACAGTCAGATAGAAGAGGATCGAAATAGCCAGGAAGATGTAGCTAAACGTCCCTCCCGCAAAGAGAGCAATGAAGGCATTCAGCCCGATAAGAGTGATAGCAAAGCCAATGAGCGGGCCGCGCCCTTCTTTGTGAAGTAACATAGGGGTCTATTGAGTGGACACTTTATGACATAGGTAATATATCGTGCAAATATACTTAAAAAAGCCTATACCTCAGATAAAAGAGGGACAGCTTCACGGCAAGCACCTGACATTATGCCATACTGACACGGCCTTATCCTCCCCTTCTTTCCCCCACTTTTCAACCCTCGTATATAGCTCCTTTCCCCGCGGATAGCGGAAGTCCATCTCCGAGAGGGATTAAGTGGCCCCATATAGGTTGCTTCAGCGACCAATATAGGATCATACCTCATACCACTATTGAGACTGTTGCCGCGAGTCCAACCCTCTATTTAGAGTGCTAAGGTATCGCACGCCCAGCTCCCCGATATACCTCTCCGAAGTGACCAGCAAGCCCTTCGTCCCTTCGCAAGTATTCCTCTTATCCAGCGGAGGGAAAATTATCCTTCTCGTGAAGAAAAAGCGCCTTCACGTAGTGACATTCTTCTATCTACGCACGTAGTCTTAAAGACCAGGTACGTCAGTCCAAATATCCACGTACGTAGATATTAGATCCACGTACGTAGCCCAAACTTTTCTACCACTCGTCCACAACTTTTGTCCCTACGCGGAGCAACAACCTAATAGAGGGCACGTCACAAAACTATATAGCTTCGCACCGAAAGCTATATAGGGATCAGTCCACAGCTATATAGCTTTCTTCGCCATCCTATATAGCTCTACTCACGCACCCATATACCTAATATATAGGCACCTGCGCGCGTGAGGTATCTCATATAGTAGATACACACCGAAGAATTATCGTACATTTGCGGTACAGTGAACTATAAATATCTTTTCACCTCTTAAACCACAAACAAGCGATGAGGCTCAAGAAAATCATCTTATCCCTCCTCTCGGCGCTCTTCGTAGGCACCACACTGGGTCTGCCTTCGGCTGCTCAAGCCCAAGCCCCCAGCGAAATGCCACCACTCCCCATAGACACCGCCGTCCGTATCGGAAAGCTCCCCAATGGTCTGACCTACTTCATTCGTCACAATGAAGAGCCCAAGGGTAGAGCAGAATTCTATATCGCCCAGAAGGTAGGCTCGATGCAAGAAGAAGACTCGCAGCAGGGTCTGGCTCACTTCCTCGAGCATATCGCCTTCAACGGCACAAAGAACTTCCCAGGCAAGGGAATCATCAACTTCCTCGAGAGCATCGGTGCCAGCTTCGGTGGCAACATCAATGCTTACACGAGCTTCGACAAGACGGTCTACACGCTGATGAAGATCCCCGTCCCACGCAAGAGCATCATCGACAGCTGTATCCTCGTACTCCACGACTGGAGTAGCTTCATCAGCCTCGAGGATAAGGAGATCGACGCTGAGCGTGGTGTCATCGAAGAAGAATGGCGCCGCAGCAATAGCGGGGATATGCGCAACATGGAGAAGCTCCTCGACTTTGCCTTCCCTGGCAACAAGTACGGTAAGCGCCTCCCCATCGGTAAGATGGAGATCGTACGCAGCTTCCCCTATCAGGTCCTGCGCGACTACTACAAGAAGTGGTACCGCCCCGACCTGCAGGCAGTCATCATCGTCGGTGACGTCGACGTCAACTACACGGAGGCTCAGATCAAGAAGATCTTCGCCGACATCCCTGCTCCAGTGAATGCTGCTGAGCGTGTCTACATCCCTGTCGAAGACAACGACAAGCCCATCGTAGGTATCGCTGCTGACAAGGAAGCTACGCAGAACTCGATCAACATCTCTTATAAGAGCGATATCACGCCTCCAAATATCCGCGCTACTCTCATGGGTCCCCTCGAAGACTACATCAAAAGTGTCGTCACTTCGATGATCGCCCAGCGCTTCAGCGACATCGTCAAGAAGCCTAATGCACCCTTCGTCAACGCCTCCGTTGACTTCGGCAACTACGTCGTCGCTAAGACCAAGGATGCTGCCAGCTTTGACGCTACCTTCAAGGAAGGTCAGTGGGAGCCTGCTCTCAAGGCTCTCGTAGCTGAGATCGTACGCCTCAAGAAGTACGGCTTCACTCCTGGTGAATACAGCCGCGCCAAGAAGGACTACCTCGTCGGTATGAAGAACTTCTACAACGAGCGTGACAAGCGCACCAGTGACGCTTGGGCGAACGTCTATGTAGACTACTTCGAAGATGGTGGTTACCTCCTCGATATCCCCACGCACTACCAGCTCATCCAGGGCATCGCAGAGCAGTTCCCCCTCGAGCAGATCAATGCTATGGTCCAGCAGCTCGACCTCGAGAAGAATGTACTCGTCGCTCTGACCAGCGTCGAGAAGCCCAGCGTCAAGCTCCCCAGCATCGACGAGCTCACGCAGAAGTACCTCGACTACACGAAGCAGCAGGTCGAAGCTCCCAAGGACGAGGTCAGCAACGAGAAGCTCATCGACAAGCTCCCCATGAAGGGTAAGATCGTCAAGACCGAGAAGAATGGTCAGTACGGCTCTACCATCTGGACGCTCTCCAACGGTACGAAGGTCTACATCAAGAAGACCGACTACAAGGAAGATGAGATCCTCTTCAAGGGTCGCCGCGATGGTGGGTACTACAACTTCACCAAGCCCAGCGCTACGGAGCTGAAGGTCCTGAACAGCCTCCCCACCATCGGTGGTCTCGGCAAGTTCGATGAGTCAGCTCTCGAGAAGGCCCTCAGCGGTCGCATCGCTTCTGTCTCTGCGACGGTCTCCAACATCAGCGATGACGTAGCAGGTAGCACGACGAAGGAAGACCTCGAGACGATGCTCCAGCTCCTCTACCTCAACTTCACAGCTGTACGCGCTGACAAGGACGCCTTCCAGGCATGGCAGGAGCGTACCATCAGCCAGATCGAGGCAAGCAAGGCTAACCCTCTCTCCTTCCTCGGCGACTCCGTCACGCGCTACATCTTCCCCAACAACCCTGAGCGCTACCCACTCAGCGTCGAAGAAGTCAAGAGCGTGAACTACGATCGTGTGCTCCAGCTCTTCCGTAGCCGCTTCGCTAACGCCCGCGGCTTCGAGTTCTACTTCGTAGGTAATGTTGACGAAGCAGCCCTCCGCCCTCTCGTAGAGCAGTACATCGCTTCACTCCCCGCGCAGAAGGTCTACACCGACAAGGCTCACACGAACCGAGTCCCCGTAGAGCGCCTCGGCACGAACAAGAAGGAGTACAGCGCTCCTATGGAGACGCCTATGGGTATCGTCATCGACGGCCTCTCTGCACCTACGACCTACAGCCAGCAGGAAGGTCTGACGAGCGCTGTTCTTGAGTCCATCCTCGACCAGCTCTACACGAAGACCATTCGTGAGGATGCAGGTGGTGCCTACAGCGTCGGTGTCCTGGCTGACGTATCACGCTTCCCCAGCCCACGCACGAACGTCACCGTCCAGTTCCAGACTGACCCCGCTAAGGCCGTAGCTATGAACGAGCTCGTCTTCAAGGGTCTCGAAGGTATCGTCAAGAACGGCCCCTCTGCCGAGTACTTCGACAAGGCTGTCAAGAACCTCAAGAAGGCTCACGGCGAAAGCCTCCGCAAGAACAGCTACTGGCTCGGTCAGCTCGCTCGCTTCTACGGTCAGGGCTTCGACTTCGTCACGAACTACGACAAGCTCCTCGACGCTGTCACACCTCAGTCTGTACAGGCTCTCGCAAAGAAGCTCTACGAGTCTAAGGACCGTACGGAGATCCTCTTCCGCTCCACCGAGGCTAAGAAGTAAGCACTTCGCAGCACTCCCCCACTTCATATAGCAAGCCGGGCACCCTCCCCATCTGAGGATGCCCGGCTTGTCGCTTAATGAACAATTCGCCCCATCTCACGCTTATCATACCAACGAGCAGTATTCTATCACCTCGTAGCAACTAACTGAATAATGAAGAAAGTCATCCTCAGCCTCGCCCTCATCTCCGCAGGTCTCTTCTCGAGCTATGCCTGCACAGCCAAGGCTTCGAGCAACGCTGCTTCTGCCTCCACCGAGACGACCGCAGCTGCCCCCAGCGAAGAAACTGCCGCCGACGACAAGGCCGCAGAAGGCGCTATCAAGCACATCGACGCAGCCTACCTGCGCAAGTACATCTGGGATTATAAGGAAGAGCCCTCGAAGTTCGTCTTCAAGGGCAGCCGTCCCGCTATCATCGACTTCTACGCCGACTGGTGCGGTCCCTGCCGTAAGCTCAGCCCCAAGCTCGAAGCTATCGCTAAGAAGTATGCGGGTAAGATCGACGTCTACAAGATCGATGTCGACAAGGAAGCTGGTCTGGCCAATATCTTCGGTGTGAAGAGCATCCCTATGTGCCTCTTCATCCCTATGCAGGGTACGCCCATCCAGACGGTAGGCGATCTCACTCCCGATCAGATCGAGGAGACCATCAAGCAGATCTACTCCGACGCTAAGTAAGCCCAGCGAATCATTCGCATCTACAATAAAAGCTCATCCCCACACCGCCTGATGGCAGTGTGGGGATGAGCTTTTATTGTAGCGTCCGAGTGAGGAAGTCGCTTACTTCTTCGTAGGACGGGGGATGAAGTCGAAGCCCGTGTAAGGACGAAGAGCCTCGGGGATGCGGATACCTTCGGGCGTCTGGTTGTTCTCCAGCAGCGCTGCGACGATACGGGGCAGAGCCAGAGCACTACCATTGAGCGTGTGCACGAGCTGGACCCCCTGCTCAGCGTCACGATAGCGGCAGCGCAGGCGGTTGGCCTGATAGCTCTCGAAGTTGGATACGGAGCTGACCTCGAGCCAACGCTTCTGTGCAGCAGAGAAGACCTCGAAGTCATAGGTCAGCGCGCTGGTGAAGCTCATATCGCCACCGCTCAGACGGAGGATGCGCCAGGGAAGCTCGAGCATCGTGACGAGCGTCTCTACGTAGGCAACCATCTCGTCGAGGCGCTGATAGCTGCGCTCGGGCTTGTCGATGCAGACGATCTCGACCTTGTCGAACTGGTGGAGGCGGTTCAGACCACGCACATCCTTACCATACGACCCAGCTTCGCGGCGGAAGCAGGCAGAGTAAGCGGTGTTGCGTACGGGCAGATCCTTCTCCTCGAGGATGACGTCACGATAGATATTCGTCACAGGCACCTCAGCCGTAGGGATGAGATAGAGGTTGTCCGCCGTAGCGTGGTACATCTGCCCTTCCTTGTCGGGGAGCTGACCCGTGCCGTAGCCTGAGTCTTCGTTGACGACGTAGGGAGGCTGTACCTCGAGGTAACCAGCTTCACGAGCATTGTCGAGGAAGAAGTTGATGAGCGCGCGCTGCAGGCGAGCTCCATAACCCTTATAGACGGGGAAGCCAGCGCCCGAGATCTTCACACCCAGCTCGAAGTCAATGAGGTCATAGTCCTTCGCCAGCTCCCAGTGGGGCTCGGCGGTAGCATCGAGTGCGGGCATCTCGCCACCGGTCTTGACGCAGACGTTATCCTCAGCCGTAGCGCCTTCGGGCACGATGTCGGCGGGGAGGTTAGGTACAGAGAGCAGGATCTCACGGATCTTAGCTTCGGCCTCGGCCTTCTTCTCCTCAAGGCTCTTGCTTGCCTCTTTGAGCAGTGCCACCTGAGAGCGGATGCTCTCGGCCTGCTCCTTGGCGCCCTGCTTCATCAGATCACCGATCTCCTTAGCGAGGGCCTTCTGACGAGAGAGACTGGCATCGAGCTCCTGCTGAGAGCGACGGCGGATCTCATCGAAGTTCAGTACTTCGTTGATCGCTTCGCGTGCCTCGAATTGCTTCTTGCGGAGGCGCTCAATGACCGCCTCGGTATTCTCCTTGATTTGCTTGAGTGTAAGCATAATGTCTCGTGTGGGGTATAATGAGAGGAGGTCGCTCCCTCCGGGCTGTGTAGACCCTTCTGGAGCAACCTCCGGTTGACTTGTCTGACGTGTGCTCCGTCTTAGGCTTCAGCCGCGATGGAGACGTACGAGCGGTCGTTCTTCTTGCGAGTGAAGACCACCTTACCGTCGATCAGTGCATAGAGCGTGTGGTCCTTACCGATACCTACGCCTGCACCTGGGTGATGCTGCGTGCCACGCTGGCGGACGATGATGTTACCAGCCTTAGCGTGCTGACCACCGAAGAGCTTTACTCCGAGTCGCTTACTTTCTGATTCGCGTCCGTTCTTGGAGCTACCTACACCTTTTTTATGTGCCATTGTCTTATGTCTAAACTAATGCGGTGATACAATTACTTACGCTACGATTTCCTTGACGAGGACTTCGCTGAACTGCTGGCGGTGGCCATTGAGCTTGCGATAGCCCTTACGGCGCTTCTTGTGGAAGACAAGTACCTTGTCGCCCTTTACAAGAGGCGTGATGATTTCGCACACGACCTTAGCACCAGCCACTACAGGCGTACCTACAGTGACAGCACCATCCTTGTCTACGAGGAGGACCTTGTCGAATTCTACTACTGCGCCACTCTCTGCACCCTTAACGTGGTGAATGAAGAGGCGACGGCCCTGTTCTACATTGAACTGCTGGCCCTGAATGTCTACGATGACGTACATTATCGTTGATAACTAAAAAGTTAGCCCCGTAGGGTGCCACCCGCTCCACGGCGGAGGGATAGACTTCTTCTCCTACCCTACATAGGAAATTCGGTCACAAAGATACAAAAATATCTGATACAACACCTTGCACTCCCTTGACTTTCACCGAAGAAACATCCTCAGTCCGAGCTCTTCCCCTACCCCACAGAGGGCAACATCTCCCTCCACCAAAGAAGCCCCCACCGCGGCCTGCCGCACCACGGAGTCCCACAGTAAGGGCTATGAACCTATATTGGTCAGCGCACGAACCTATATAGGTCGTCACAGCGACCTATATAGCTTTGTGAAGTGACCTATATTAGGTTGTTGCTCCGCATAGGGATAAAAGTTTTGGACGAGTAGCAGATAAGTTTGGGCTACGTACGTGGCTCTAATAACTTCGTACGTGGATAATTAGATTTACGTGCCTGGTCTTTAAGACTACGTGCATAGATAGAAGAATACCACTACGGGAAGGCGCTTTTTTCTTCACGAGAATGACACTTTTCCCTCAGCTGGATAAGAGGAATACTCGCGATAAGGCGCAGGGCTTGCTTGCTCGCTTCGGAGAGGCTATCGGGGAGCTGGGCGTGCGATGCCTTAGCTCTCTCAATAGAGGGTAGGACTATATGCAACAGTCTCCTATATAGATCCACCCGACGACCAATATGGGTTGCAAAAGCCCCTTCACACCGACACAACATAACACCATAAGGGCAAGCCACTTACGAAACACATATAAATGCTATCCCAACACCTTTATCTGGCAGGAAACCAAGCGACCTCTATACCTCCGACAGCCTCACCCAGATGAAGTCACACGCAGCGCACAGGATCCCGCACCCTATCCTATCGAAACTCGTACGAAACTCGTACATTTGCAGCCAGAGGGTATTGCAAATACAGGTAAGCGAACCCATCGAGTAGGAGTCTGTACCCCGCCCCCTCTGGCTGAGCAAGGATATCAGACTTAGACAATCATCACAACCCCAAATAAGTATGGACACAGAGCTGGATATACAGCGATTCTTTCAAGAGGTAGCGAGCATCTGCGCCTTAGAACAAGCGCAGCAGGAGGAGCGAAATCGCAAAGGCGAAAACTACAATCTCTTTAGCATCCTTAGCATAGAGCGCTACGAATTAAAGCACTCCGCCCTAATCGCTAATCTACTCGACCCCAAGGGAAGCCACGGATGCGGCGATGCCTTCCTAAGAGCTTTCTTTGAGATCGCACTGAAGGACCTCGCCTACCCTTTCGAGGACTGTACACTCCCGGATAGCTATACAGAGTATTATACAGGCCCCATAGTAGGCGACACCGGCGGGCGCATTGACATCCTCGTGAAAAGTAGCCGCTACGGACTCATCATAGAGAACAAGATTTACGCTGGGGATCAAGACAAGCAACTGATTCGCTATGATAACTATGGGAAGGAGACTTTTGGTGCAGACGGATATCTCTTGGTTTATCTCACGCTATATGGATACGACGCCAGCAAAGAGAGCACAGCCACGAAAAGCGCTGAGGAAGTAGGCTACTTGCGCCTATCGTACGCAGAAGACATCCTTCGCTGGCTGGAGCAATGCGTGCGACTGGCCGACAACAAGCCCCTCGTCCGAGAGTCTCTCAATCAGTATATCCGAACTATCAAGCAACTCACCTATCAAGATATGAATCAAGAGAATATCCAGACAATCATTGATCTTGCAGTTGATCACCCCGAAGTAGTGGCCACGCTATCAAGCAAACGTGATGCAATCGCTGAGGGAATTAGAGAGAAGTACATCTTCGCCAAACTGGAGAAATATGCCGATCAAAAGGGCTGGTTGTACGATGATAGTGAGTCTTCGTATAATGAAGAAGAGCCTAAAATCCGCCTCCGTAAAGAGGGCTGGGATGGCTCTATCATCATATCGGCAGATAGCGAAAATAAAAAATCGAACTATGGCTGGTGGATGAACCTCTGGATAGGCATAGACTCAAAGGTGACTGGAGCGAAAAAACTTGCTTGCTTAGAAAAGCAAAGTCCTGAATATCCTATGGGATGGGAGTACCTCACGACACCAAACTGGTACTCAGCCGAGAACTTCCCCGCGATGAAGACAAGTGTCGCCCAAGAGATCATCAACAAACTTGACGAGATCATAGAGGAATTGAGCATCAACAAGTAGAGCAAGTAGAGCGACCCTACCCCACACAAGGAAACACCTCCCTCCTCTCAAGCAGCGCCCCCCCCCCCCGAAGCCCGTCGTAGCACGACGCCATACAGCAAGCGGTGTGGACCTATATTAATCGTCACGGTGACCAGTACTGGTTACTCATCTGACCAGTACTGGTCACGACGCGAAGCAGTACTGGTTGCTATAACCAACCAGTACTGGTCAACCCAGCGACCAGTACTGGTCGCAAAAGCCACCGCACAGATAGTGCAGAAACGCATTACGCCCCAGGCTACCGAAGCAGCCTGGGGCGTAATGTCTATTGGTATATCGTGAGTGAAGTTGACCGCGACTTAGTCGAGGGTCTTCTTGATCTCGATTTCTTCGTAGGCCTCGATGATGTCACCGACCATGATGTCGTTGTAGCCATCGATATTCAGACCGCAGTCCTGACCCATGACGACTTCCTTAGCATCGTCCTTGTAGCGCTTGAGAGAGCCAAGCTCGCCCTGGTACTTGACGATACCATCGCGGATGAGGCGGATCTTGTTGTTGCGCTTGATCTTCCCTTCGACGACCATACAGCCGGCGATGGTACCGACCTTGGTGATCTTGAAGGTCTGCTGGACCTCGAGGTTGGCCACGACATTCTCCTTGATTTCGGGCGAAAGCATCCCTTCCATAGCAGACTTGATGTCTTCGATGGTGTCGTAGATGATCGAGTAAGTACGGATCTCTACGCCCTCACGGTCTGCCAGACGACGAGCGGCCTGACTGGGACGCACCTGGAAGCCCAGGATGATAGCCGAAGAAGCAGAGGCGAGCACGACGTCGCTCTCGGAGATCTGACCGACGCCCTTGTGGATGACGTTGACCTGAATTTCCTCCGTAGAGAGGCGGATGAGCGAGTCGGAGAGCGCTTCGATAGAGCCGTCCACGTCACCCTTGATGATGACATTGAGCTCCTGGAAGTTGCCCAGAGCACGGCGACGAGCGAGTTCGTCGAGGGTAAGCCCCTTCTTCGTACGGTTATCCTGCTCACGCTTGAGCTGCTCACGCTTGCTGGCGATGCTACGCGCTTCCTGCTCGGTCTCCATGACATTGAAGGTCTCACCTGCAGTAGGTGCACCGTCCAAGCCAAGGATCAGAACGGGTTCGCTAGGACCAGCGTGCTCGACCTTCTGATTACGCTCGTTGAACATAGCCTTCACACGGCCGTAGTGCGTACCTGAGAGGACGACGTCACCCTGCGAGAGCGTACCATTCTGCACGAGGACAGTAGCCACATAGCCACGACCCTTATCGAGTGAAGACTCGATGACGGAGCCGACTGCACGGCGCTTGGGGTTAGCCTTGAGCTCGAGAAGCTCAGCTTCGAGGAGGACCTTCTCCAGCAGCTCATCGATGTTGATGCCCTGCTTAGCGGAGATCTCCTGACACTGGTACTTACCACCCCATTCCTCGACGAGGTAGTTCATGGCAGCGAGCTGCTCACGGATACGGTCGGGGTTAGCGCCGGGCTTATCGATCTTATTGATCGCGAAGACCATGGGCACACCAGCGGCGGCGGCATGGTTGATAGCTTCCTTCGTCTGAGGCATCACGTCGTCGTCAGCAGCGACGATGATGATAGCGATGTCCGTGACCTTCGCACCACGAGCACGCATAGCGGTGAAGGCTTCGTGACCTGGCGTATCAAGGAAGGTAATACGCTTACCACCCTTGAAGCGGATGCTGTAGGCACCGATATGCTGGGTGATCCCCCCTGCTTCGCCAGCGATGACATTGGTATTGCGCAGGCGGTCGAGGAGCGACGTCTTACCGTGGTCGACGTGACCCATGACGGTGACGATAGGAGGACGGCTGATGAGGTCAGCTTCGTCATCGACCTCTTCTTCCTGCGTGATGGCTTCGACAACCTCAGCGCTGACGAAATCGGTCTTGTAGCCGAATTCCTCTGCGACCATCTCGATGGTCTCAGCGTCGAGGCGCATGTTGATAGACACCATCAGCCCGATGCTCATACAGGTAGCGATGACCTGCGTCACGGGGACGTCCATGAGGCTCGCGAGGTCACTCACCGTCACGAACTCAGTGAGCTTCAGCGTACGGCTTTCGGCTTCGCTACGCTCCTGAGCGTCGAGAGCTGCAGAGCGAGCGGCGTCACGCTTGTCCTTACGGTACTTAGCGGACTTAGCACCCTGCTGGTTCTTACCCGTCAGACGAGCAAGCGTCTCCTTGACCTGACGCTGTACATCTTCGTCAGTGACGACAGCCTTCTGAGGCTGCTGGCTCTGACGCTTAGCCTTACGACCGGTCTTCTGCTCGGCAGCACCCTGCTGGGCATTGCCACGACCACCGCGGTTGTTGGGGTCTGCGGAGCGACCATTACCACCATTGCCATTACGCTGTCCGGGCTTCTTCGTGCCGTTGTCCGTCACCTTAGCGGCTTCGGCCTTGACATCGACGGGGCCCTTACCGATACGGGTGCGCTTACGACCCTTGTCGGCAGCGGACTTCTTGGCAGGGCGCGTATTATCGTTGATCGAAGAGAGGTCGATCTTACCTACTACGTTGAAGCTGATCCCTGCACTTGGCGTGGAAGGACGGAAGATCTCGGGCTCACGTACCGTGGGCTCCTCAGCTGCGGGAGCAGCCTTGGGCTCGGGCTTAACCTCGGGCGCTGCAGGGGCAGGCTCGGGAGCAGGAGCTGGCTTCGGTTCGGGCTTAGGCTCAACCTTAGGGGCGGGAGCTTCGACCTTAGGAGCAGGTGCAGGAGCAGGCTCGGGCTTGGGCTTGGGTTCAGGCTTGACCTCTACCTTGGGCTCGGGCTTCACTTCGGGTGCAGGAGCCTCGGCCTTAGGAGCAGGAGCGGGAGCGGGCTTAGGCTCGGCCTTCGCCTTGGGAGCAGGCTTGGGTTCAGCCTTCTTCTCCGTGGAGATGGAGCCCTTGATATTGAGGCTGGGGCGGCGATCCTCGGGGACGACCGTCTCGATGTGCTTCACCTTCGCGGGAGCGGGCTCAGCAGCGGGGGCCTCGGGCTTAGCAGCAGGCTTGGCAGGCGCAGGCTTAGCAGCGGCACCACTGAGGGTGTCGAGGAGCGTGGCGATCTCAGCCTTGCCCATGCCCTTGCCGTGCTCAGCGATGAGCTGCTCGGCCACCTCGCGGGGTACGCGAGTGTTGGGGGTGATAGTATTGACGTCTAAGACGTTCTTCTTCTCTAACGAATCCTTGAATGAGCCAATCCCTACGTTGAGTTCCTTGGCCAAGGTAAAGAGCTTGATGTCCTTTGGCATGTATCTTCTCTTTTGAATGGTTTATGTCCGCCTCTTCACGGGCTCGCTGCTGGCTTGCTCGGGCTTCTCGCTAATGGGTATCTACACTACAGGGAGCGACAGCTGGGCAGCGGGCGGGCGGGACGGATTAGTCTTCTTCTCCCTCTTCGGTGGCGAGCTCAGCGGCGGGCTCGTCAGCTTCGTAGGGCTCTTCTTCGGAGAACTCGGCGCTGAGGACCTCGAGGATACGGTCGAGGACGTCTTCGTCCAGCTCAGTCTTCGCAAGGAGCGTAGCACGATCCTCACGCAGTACGGACTTAGCCGTAGTGTAGCCTTCCTCCTTGAGGGCCTGGATCATCTGCTCGTCGATCTCGTCAGAGAACTCGTCGAGGTAGATATCCTCCTCACCCGTAGCACCCTCTTCGTCGCGGAAGATCTCGATACGGTAGCCGGTCAGGAGCGAAGCCAGCTTGAGGTTGGCAGCGTTCTTACCGATAGCCAAGGGCACCTGATCGGGGCGCATGTAGACCTCGGCCTGCTTGATTTCTTCGTCCTCGTCGCAGAGGGCGATAGCCACGGCCTTCCCAGGGCTGAGAGCGCGCTGGATGAAGAGCATGGGGTTCGTGGTGTAGGTCGTCACGTCAATGTTCTCACCCTTCAGCTCGCGGACGATGCTGCGGATACGCGAACCGTTGACCCCGACGCAAGCCCCTACGGGGTCGATGCGGTCGTCATACGACTCTACGGCGATCTTAGCACGCTCACCAGGGATACGGGCTGCGGCACGGATCGTGATAAGGCCATCGGCGATCTCAGGCACGTTGAGCTCTAGAAGGCGCTTGAGAAACTCAGGGCTGACGCGCGAAAGGATGACCTTAGGATTGCTGTTCTCGTTCTCTACACGCTCGATGACAGCGCGTACGGTCTCACCCTTGCGGAAGAAGTCGCCAGGGATCTGCTCGGTCTTGGGCATGAGGAGCTCGTTGCCCTCATCGTCGATGAGCAGGGCTTCGCGCTTCCATACCTGATAGACTTCGGCGGAGATCAGCTCGCCCACACGGCCTACGAAGCTGTGGTAGAAGTGCTCCTTCTGCAGCTCGAGGATCTTGCTTGCCAGGGCCTGACGCAGGTTGATGACTGCGCGGCGACCGAAGGAGTTGAAGTCGACAGCATCGACGAAATCCTCGCCGACGGAGACCTCTGAGTCGAAGCGCTGGGCTTCGCTCAGGGGCACCTCACGCACCTCATCGACGAAGTCCTCATCGGCGACGACGTGACGCGTACGCCAGATCTCGAAGTCACCCTTCTTCTCGACGTTGATGATGACGTCAAAGGTATCGTCCGAGCCAAACATCTTCGACAGGACATTGCGGAGGGAATCCTCCATGACCGCGATCAGCGTATTGCGGTCGATACTCTTGAGCTCCTGATACTCGAGGAGCGCTTCGATCAAGCTGGTAGTCTCTTTCTTCTTTGCCATGGGGCTATTATATAGGTTTATTCTTCTACTGGGATAGGATGAGGATTTAGAACTTCAAGACGCGCTTGGTCTGTAGCACCTCATCCATCGGGATGGGGAGGGCTTCCTCGACCTCGATCTTGCGCTTCTGACCCTCGGGGCGCACCTTGCGTACGACGGTGAGGGTGATCGCTTCGGCAGTAGCGTCAGAGAGGACGCCCTTCTCCTTGATGCCCCCCTTACGGAGCACCTCGACCTCCTCACCGATAGCGTCGGTGTACTGACGGAGGACCTTGAAGGGTGCGGTGAGGCCTGCGGAGCCCACCTCGAGCTCGAAGTCCTCTGCCTCACGGTCCAGCTGCCCCTCGATATGCTTCGAGAGGGCTACGCATGCATCGATGCTGATGCCCCCACGGGCACCCAGCTCGACGATAATACGATTGCCAGGGTGGACAGCGACTTCTACAATATAATAATCGGGGTGCTCGGTGGCACAGTACTGGGAGGCAATTCCCTCGATATAGCTCTTATCGATCATAACGCGTCTCGTAGGATAATAGGGGATGAATGCAAAGAGAGGAAGCTCTGTCGCCTCCTCTCTCGATCATCTCTTTGCCACAAAGGTAATAAAAATCACCGACATAAGCTCCCCCACCCGACACTTCTTCATACAGACGCTCCCGCCCAGCACCTCCAGAAGGCACTGGTCGGGAGCATCTATGACGGACAAAGAGGCTACTTTGTGGGAAGCTCCACCTTCACAGGATTTCCTTCGTCACGGACAAATGTGAGGACGAGCTTACCCGCCGTCAAGTCGACAGCATCCTTCTTCAGATAGAGATAGGCAGAGGCTTCACGAGGGGTGAGGACAAATTCTCCCATAGGCAGCCTTGTGTAGTACCCCCAGAAGGTCCACCAAAGGTCCTTTGGAGTAAGACTTGCCAAGCTCGCTTCTTCTCGAACAGTCTTAGGCCCAACTTCATGAGCTAAAAACCTATAATACCAAGTCTCAGCACCTGGTGCGAGTGGCTCACGCTCATAGTACGTCTTATACAGGTGCTCGTAGCTGAGTAGTGCCTGCGAGGAGAGATCCGTCACCACATGATCTGCGTCACGAGTAAAGCTCAGCGTCATGGCCTGCAGCCCATGGACACCCAATGTATTGAACGGCCCAATCACGCTGTAGAAGGTGATATCCTCACGCATCTTACGCTCCTTATATATTTGCGAGACCTTCTCCTCATCACGTATGATCGAATAGCGGACCTCTGATCCAGGGACAATCTCCCAGCAGAGGTAATCTGATCGATCTTTCTGTGGGGTTTTCTCCACAGGGGTAAGGGTTGCCTCAGCCTTAATCACTCGGAAGAAGCCTGAGATGGGGTGCTTCGAGGGGAAAGAGCCAGATATCGGCTCTGATCTCTCCTTCTCCTTATCACACGAGGAGAGGAAAGCTGCACTCAGAGTGACGAAGCCAAGAAAGAGGCTACTCATCGCCACACGCAGTATCGTCTTTTTCATACGCTTGGGGTATTAATGACTGCAATTAGGATCACGCGATCCGTTCACCCAAAAAATATTATTTCCCCAACAACTAACACTCCGCCACCCGAGGGCACGCCAAGAGCCCTTATCACAAGTGTACTCTCCATTCAGAAGGCACAGATACGCTGTTCTTTAATTCCTTTACGAACGCATTTATAGAGCCCCCCAATGCCACCTCTTCCCTTGCCGAGAAATGGGGAGGAATATAAGGGAGAGCTATCAACCAATATAGGTCGGCGGGCTGAGCTATATTGGTCCGACGACGAAGCTATATAGGTCGCGATGACGACCTATATAGAATGGCGAAGAAAGCTATATAGCTTTGTGAAGTGACCTCTATTAGGTTGTTGCTCCGCGTAGGGATAAAAGTTGTGGACGAGTGGCAGAAAAGTTTGGACTACGTACGTGGATCTAATATCTACGTACGTGAATATTTAGATTGACGTGCCTGGTCTTTAAGACTACGTGCATAGATAGAAGAAAACCACTACGTGAAGGTGCTTTTTCCTTCACGAGAAGGACGCTTTTCCCTCCGCTGGACAAGAGGAATACGCGCGATAAGGCGAAGCCCCGCCCCATAGACCGAGGGTCTACGAGACGGGGCCAACAACACCTATCAACTTATGAATGAGGGGGAGCTAACGAGCGGGTGCCAGCTCCAGGACGAGCATCGTCCAGTAGTGGAGCGCAGGGAGCGTAACCGATACCACCCCGCTACGCTGGGTGAATGGCAGGAGCTCGGGGGCTCCGCCACGCAGGTCAGGCGAGGCTGCCCAGACACGGACGACACGCTCCGCACTCTCCAACTGGAGCGGTAGCTGACGCACCAAGCGAGGCTCAGGGCGAGTGCCATCGACATCCCGCCAGGAGAGGTCATTCGTCCCCAGGAAGTTCAGCAGATGCACGACCTGCTGTCTCGGGCCGACCTGCTTAGCGAAGGCGGTGATAGCATCTGCCTTCGGAGGCCAAGTCGTGAGCTGGACATCGGCACTCGTCGTCGAGATCCGAGGCGTGAAGGCATGGCGGGAGGTCGTCCCACGGAGCCAGTTCTGATAAGCCGTGAGGAAGTCATAGTAGTGGACGATAGCCTCCCGTAGCTCGGGGCTCATCGCCAGGGGTGCGGCCGGGAAATACTCGCGTGAGAGCATGTGGTCTCCCAGCTCGAGGTGTGAGCCTCCGAGGGCAAACATCACCGCATCGGTCAGTAGTACACCTGGGGTATTCATCAGCTTATCCCCTCGCCCACCGTGATCGGCCTTATCATAGTTCAGATACGCAGCGAAGACCGTAGGGAGGCGGTGACGGCTCAGGCTATCATTGCGCTTGATGATCTCATAGAGGTTGGCAAAGGCTGCTTCGGAAGTACCTCCATAGCCGTTGCCATTGCCCCAGACCTCATTGTAGCAGAAGTCCAGCTTCCCTGTGCCGATGATCTCGGCAGCACCATAGCCCGAGACGGCATTCATGATGAGACGCTTCTCGGGACGACGCTTCTTGACCGCCTTGATGAAGGAGGCATAGGCGCGTGGGAGATGGACCTCGCGCCCCGTCGCATCATAGCGTGGACCACGACTGCCGAGCTGGTCGATCTGGTAGCCATCGAAGTCAAAGAGCCGATAGACCTCGTCATTGCGGTCGCAGAGATAGCGCTGCCAATCTGCGTTCCCTGGATCCAGGAGGTAGATATTACTCTGCCAGCTCGAGGGCAGGCCGTGGAAGTCCTGATACCTCTCACCATCCTTGGGCCGAGCATAGAGCGCCCAAGCCTCCTACACACCATCTTCCGTAGCTCCCTTCCACGACCCGAAGCAGAGGTTGTAGAAGATCGACTTCATCCCGTAGCGGTGCTGTAGCTCGATGTAGTGACGGACGTGCTCGGCCTTGACCCAGCGGTTGCTGACGTCGCGGTAGGCGGGCATCAGCTGCCCCTTAGCATCGAGAGGAGCGGGATAATGATGCTTCCACTGCCAGTCTTGGAACTGCACGCCATTGATATGGCAGCGATTGAGGAAGGCCATCTCCTCGGCGATGCGGGTGCGCTTGGCAGCAGGGTCTCCCCCGTCATCAAAGTCCGCCACGAAGCCGTAGCGGGGGAAGCGTCGCCAGTCACTGGATACATCAACGGCGATGGTAGCGACGACCAGCTCACATTCGGCAGAGCGGGTATAGACCTCTACGAGGTAGCCCTGAAAGTCCCGCCGTGGAGGGCACCATGACCAGCGGCCAGCCTTCACCACCTCGGCATAGGGGACCTCAGCGAGGATCTGCGCTCCGTGGCGGTAGCGGATGAAGAGGGCGGAGGGAGGTGTACCCGAGGCGGTGAGGTGCACCATCTCGCCTGGTAGATAACAGGCCTTATCGGTAGCGAGCTCCATACGGGGTAGTGTGGGCTCTTGGGCTTCAGCTGAGAAGAGGAGAGCTGCAGAGAGGGAGAGGCTCGAGATCATCTTCGGCATACGCATACATATATAGAGTGTGGGGGGTATCATGAGGGCGAGCAAGGGCACAAAGAGAGGAGGCTGAGCACAGGCATAGTGCCGTAGCTCAGCCTCCTTATCTATATAGGATAGGTGGATTACTTCAGGGGCTTGAGACCCTTCGTATCCTTAGCCTCTACGATGCTGATAGCATAGCCACCACCAGCTACCGAGTGGAGCTTGAGGACGGACTTAGCCGTGACCAGCCCCTTAGTGATGGTATAGGCCTGTGGGTTGGTCTTGTAGTCGGCATCGGGAGCATCGGCATAGACCGTAGCCACATACGTCTTCCCCTTGTCGAGGAAGTCCAGACGCAGGGTAGAGTTGTGAGGCTTCAGACCCGTGACGCTACCGACGAACCAGCTGCTGGAGCCCTTTGCCTTACGAGCTGCGGTGATGTACTCCATAGGCTCAGCCTCGAGGTAGATAGACTTATCCCAGTCGAGGGCGACATCCTTGATGAACTGGAAGGCATCGAGGTGCTTCTCATAGTTCTCGGGGAAGTCAGCAGCCATCTGCAGCGGGCTGTACATCGTCACATAGAGAGCGAGCTGCCCCCCGATGGTGGAGTTGGCACGTGAGCCATTGGAGCACTGCATCTCGAAGATACCAGGCGTGTAGTCCATGGGGCCGCCTTGCAGACGCGTGAAGGGAAGGATAGCCGTATGCCCAGGGGTGATCCCGCCGAAGGCTTGATACTCCGTACCACGTGCGCTCTCGTTGCCGATGAGGTTAGGATAGGTACGGCAGAGCCCCGTAGGACGGACAGCCTCGTGGGCATTGACCATGATCTTGTAGTCTGCAGCGCGCTCAATGGCATGCTGGTAGTGATTGATAGCGATCTGGCTGTAGTGGTGCTCACCACGAGGGATGAGGTTGCCGACATAGCCGCTCTTCACCGCATCATAGCCATAGTCCTTCATCAGCTGATAGGCCTGGTCCATGTGCTTCTCGTAGTTCATGATGGAAGAGGAGGTCTCGTGGTGCATGATGAGCTTCACGCCCTTAGAGTGGGCATACTCATTGAGCGCCTTGATATCGAAGTCGGGGTAAGGCGTCTGGAAGTCGAAGACATATTCCTTAGAGTTGCCGAACCAGTCTTCCCATCCGATATTCCAGCCCTCGACAAGGACACCACCAAAGCCATGCTGAGCGGCGAAGTCGATGTAGCGGCGGACGTTCTCATTATTCGCAGAGTGACGGCCCGAGGGCTTAGCCTTCGCGTAGTCGGTGATGCCGAGCTTGACGGAGGGGAACTGAGAGGTATAGGCCCAGTCACCCTTACCCGAGATCATCTCCCACCATACGCCGACGTACTTCGTGGGGTGGATCCAAGAGGTATCCTTGATCTTACAGGGCTCGTTGAGATTGAGGATGAGGTGCGAGGAGAGGACCTTGCGTGCGTCGTCGGTGATCATGATCGTACGCCAAGGGCTCTGGCAGGGCGTCTGAAGGTAGCCCTTGATGCCCTGTGCATCGGGAGTCAGCCAAGAGCGGAAGACCATGTTCTTATCATCGAGATTGAGGTGCATCGCAGGATAGTTCACCAGCGCAGCCTCGTGGAGATTGATGTAGAGGCCATCGTCCGTCTTGAGCTGCAGAGAGGTCTGCACCCCCGTCTCGGAGAAGGAGGTCTGCGAAGCATTGTCCGTCACCTTCTTCTTGAAGAGCGGGCGGATCTCACTAAGGCGTGAGCGCGAATACTCGTACTCCTGCGTGTCGTAATCACCAGGGATCCACCAGGCGATGTGGTCACCCGTGAGGGCGAACTCAGTGCA
Source organism: Porphyromonas bobii (assembly GCF_943169685.1). NCBI lineage: Bacteria > Pseudomonadati > Bacteroidota > Bacteroidia > Bacteroidales > Porphyromonadaceae > Porphyromonas > Porphyromonas bobii. The sequence continues at coordinate 124,694 of NZ_CALPBU010000006.1, read as the reverse complement.
CTCCTCCTTGACGACGAAGTAATTCAGCTTACTCCCCTCCTGTGGGAACTCATAGCGCAGGCCGACGCCCTCGTCATATACACGGAAGCGGAGGTTCATCACACGCCCCGTCTTCTCCTGGATGAGACCCACCAGCAGCTCCTTGTAGTGATTGCGGATGGTCTTATTCTCGCCCCAGACAGGCGTCCAGGTCTCGTCAAAGGTCGAGGTCTTCTCCCCCGTCTGCGTGAAGCCCTCGAGGAGGCTCTCCGCATTGTGGAGCTCGTAGCCGAGGCGACTGGGCTTGATGACGGGCTTACCTCGGAAGGAGACCGAATAGTAGGGCTTGGAGTCACGGAGGGTGAAGGTCAGCTTCATCTCACCGTTGGGGGATGTCACCTCGGAGGCATGGACTCGACCAGCGAGCCCCAGACATACGAGGCACATAAGCATAAAGAATCTTCTCATATCTGCTTAGCTATATGAATTGTATGGATATAAACTCGTGGAGATAGGCATGCCCCAGCCCGCACTTGGGCTGGGGCATACTACGAGCCTGCCCGCATCAGGCAACAGGCTCTACTCAACATTAAATAGATGCTCGGAGCGGAGGATCTTACAGCTTCGAGAGCTTGAGGATCTTACAGCCATGTGCAGGGATCTCTGCGGAGATCGTCCCTGAGACCGTACCTTCATCCTCATGTGTCCAGAGGTTGCGAGCCTTCCACGAGCCGTGGATGCCGATCTGTGAGAGCGTGACGGAGCGCGTGGCGGCAGACTGATCGCGGTTGAAGAGACCGACGACCCAAGAGCCGTCCTTCAGCTGTCCGTACCAGATCTCGCCATCGATCCCCCAGAGGTCACGCTTGTAGGGCTGACCGACGAAGCCGTCCTTCTGCAGGGCGAGCAGCTCTTCATTCTGGAAGAAGGTGAGGTCATGAGCATTGGGGTAGTCCGTGACAGCAATAGGCCCACCTGCCATCAGAGGCAGGGAGATAGCCGAGCGCTTCTCGTCATCGCTGGCGAAGGAGCCGAGGCGGATGAAGTCTCCATCGAGGCGAACCTTGCCACGACCCGAGATCTTCGACCAGTTGATGAAGCCGTCAAAGGCATTCTCTGAGTTAGGCCAGCCACCACGTAGCGAGCCACGGTTGTTCTCCGAGAAGCGGTACCAAGAGCCTTCGAGAGCATCGGCATTGATACGGATCATATTGCCGGCGTACTTCTCGATGATCGCATTGTTCTTGAGGTGAGGCATGACGAGGGAGACATAGACGCCGTACTTACGGGCGTACTTATTGATCCACTGCATCCCACGCACATAGCGCTCACGACCATAGCCACGGTCGATCTGGTCGCTGTAGTTCATACCGTCTTCATACCAAGAGAGGAAGTCCATACGGATGAAGTGTACGCCCATATCAGCGTAGTGCTTGAAGAAGGCCTCGAAGTGCTGCTCAGCTCCAGGGTGATCGGTGAGCACCCAACCGAACTGATCATTCTTCGTGGGGTGGAGGACATCCTTATCCTTCTCGGGATTGTAGCGCAGGCTACCGACGGTGATGCCGTCAGTACCTGGGATGATCGCATTGGGATTGCTATAGTGCAGCCAGAAGGGATTGTCGTAGACCCCGAGCTTGAGGCCCTTAGCCTTGAGCTTGGCGATGATCGTCGAGAGCTCGATCTCGGGAGAGCTCTCATCCTTCTGAGAGCGGCTGTAGCGCGTCATATATCCGTCGTCCCCACCCATTGCAGCGAAGCCATCGGTGACGAGCATATCGTAGCCGTAGGGCTTGAGCTTGGTAGCGACGAAGTCAATAGCTTCGTCCCAGTCCTTCTCGGTGAAGATATTGGGGAAGGAGCCGTCCTTCTCCTGCTGACGCAGTGCGCCATAGACGCTCCAGTAGAGCGGAGCATAGTCCATGCCGGGGTCTTGAGCCAGTGGCGTCAGGCCCTGTGTAGGGTCGACCTTGTCGACGCTGAGGTCACTCGTCACGTCCCACGTGTTGCTATTGCAGCTGGTTATGAGAGCTGCCAGCGCCAGTGCGGCGATGAGATATTTCTTCATATTCCTATTGTCTTGTTAGAGTCGTCGGCTATGCACCGATATACGCGACGTTGATCTTCTTCGTGGAGAAGTTGATGGTGATCTTGTAGGTACCTGCCTGCGTCACCTTCCACTTGTGGTCAGCGCCGCCCTTGACGACGTCGCCACCGCTGATGCCCGAGGCATTCACCTCCGTATCAGCCTGAGGGGCCTGAAGCCAGTCACCAGAGAAGTCATCGTTGGTCGAGGTGAGAGCCACCTTGAACTCCCCGGTACCGAGAGCACCCTGCCAAGAGAACTCGAGGGGCGAGGAGCTACTCTTCGTCATCGCCGTACCCTTGATATTCCAGCCCTTAGGCGTAGCATCACCGACGAGGCGTGCCTCAGCGGTAGCGATACTCGTGCTGACACCACCGACGTATTCGGCGGTGAGCTTGTGCGTCTTCATATCGATGGTGAGGACATAGTTGCCAGCCTTCGTGACCTTCCACTTATTGTCAGCACTCTTATTGGTACCAGCGACGACGTCCAGTGCGCTGGTCGTAACGTCCGAGATCTCGACATCGGCAGCCGAAGCATAGAACCAGTCCTTAGCCACGTCATCGAAGCTACCGGTATTCGTAGCCATGAGCTTCAGTGCACCAGCCTTGAGCTCGCCAGCATAGACGAACTTATGCTCACCGACCTTCTTGAAGGCAAGCGCCTCGCCGATATTCCAGCCACTAGCAGCATCGCCAAGAGCGTAGAGCGTCTCGGTCTTCCAAGGATCACTCTTGGGGGCAGCGGTGAAGGACTCTACCTTGATCGTGCGGTTCGTGACGTCAAAGACGAGCTTATACGTCCCAGCCTCGGTGACCGTCCACTTATTGTCTGCGCCACCAGCGACCATACCCTGCTTGGACACCCCTTCGTGGCTGAGCGTCACGCCTGCTTCGGGAGCCTGGATGTAGGGACCAGCGTAGTCCTTGAGGACGGTAGCGTCAGAGACGAGCTTGAATTCGCCCGTCTTCAGTGCGCCCTCATAGGTGAACTGCAGGGGGCTGTCGGAGGTCTTCGTGAAGGCCGTAGCCTCCGTCGTTGACCAGCCCGCGGGAGTAGCATCACCGATGAAGCCAAGCGTAGAGGTCGTGATAGGTGTCACGGGCTCTGCACCCTCATAGACAGCCTGGATCGTGCGCTCTCGCAGGTTGATCGTCAGCAGATAGGTACCCGACTCGGTGACCTTCCACTTCGTGTCGTCACCTCCTCGGCGGACGCTGATGCCGCTCTCGGCGACACCCTTGCTATTGATCTCGGTGTTTGCCTTCGGAGCATAGATGAAGGTCGCCCCCCAGTCACCCTTAGCAAGAGGGAACTTCAGCTCCCCTGCAGCGAGACGGCCATGGTAGGTGAAGACGAACTTATTGCTGGCATCGCGTACCAGCTCGGCAGGATTGTCAATGCTCCAGCCCGCAGGCGTAGCGTCACCTACCATATAGAGATGGTCGACCTTGAGAGGTAGCTCCTCGTCGATGACTACGATGTCCTTGTCATCATGGCATGACTGGAGGACCGCTGGGACGGCGAGCACAGCGAGCGCCCATATCCCATACTTGAATATTCTGTTCATGTCTAATCTGTGTGCTTTAGAGATTACACCTTAGTATGTAGTGGAGTTAGTAGCCGGGGTTCTGCTTGAGGTTACGGTTAGCCCCAAGGATATCTCGGTGAAGCGGGAAGATGAGCGTGTGGCTATCGGCATCGGCCTTCTTATCCCACCAAGCATCGAGGAACTTCCCGAAGCGGATGAGGTCGATACGACGACGACCTTCAGCGAAGAACTCACGGCCCCATTCGGCGAGCATCTCCTTGAGATCGAGCTGTGCCGTACCCTCGGGAGCGTAGAGAGCCGTCGACCAGTCGGAGGAGGGATAGTTACGCTTACGGACGCTATTCAATAGCTGGGCAGCAGTGGTCGCATCGCCACTGCGGAGCTTGCATTCAGCGAGGCTATAGATGATCTCAGGCAGGCGAATCTCACAATAGTCTGCCTCGAGCTGCCCTGACTCATCGTCTGAGTAGAGGGGATACTTGGCGAACATCCAGCCAGAGTTATCATCGCCGTCCTCCAGACGGCTCTCAGAGGTAGCGAGCCACTTATTCCCGTCGGTACCGCCGAACTTCCCTACGGCATCACGCAGGTCAAGCGTGTAGCGACCGTTGTGATCCTTGAGGTAAGCCGTCTGCCCCTTATCATCCGTATAGGAGATCTTGCCGAAGATGAAGAGCCCTTTGCGGCGGTTGTTACCGAGGTTCGTGTACATCTTCAGGCGGACATCGGAGGGATATTGCTTGAAGCGCTCGATAGGCATACCCAGCTCATAGGTGTACTTCTCACCCTTGGGGTTGTAGCTGGGAGAAGCCGAGTACTTGATGTTGTGCGTACCGACCTTATTCTTCGTATCCTTGAGCCAGTCACTGGCCTTAGAGGGGACAGACCACCAGAACATATCACCATTGTAGTGCCAGTGTGTACGACCTGCCGAGCCTGGGAAGGCGAAGATGACTTCGTCGGAGGTCTGGTTGTCCCAGTCGAAGGCAGCGTCCCAGCGATCAGCTACCTTGTATGAGCCGTACTTGCCGTCGAGGATATCCTGAGCGTACTGCGCACACTCGGTGTAGTGGTCCTCACCGATGTAGACCTTTGCATTGAGGTAGAGGCGCACCAAGAGGGCTGCGGCACTGGCCTGCGTCCACTGACCTTGTGCGGCCTGATTGCCACCGAGAGACGTCTTGCGAGTCAGCTCGGGCAGGACTGCCTTCAGCTCAGACTCGATGAAGTCATAGACCTTGCGAGGCTCTACCTGACCCGTGGAGTTCTTGCTCGTGTCGTAGTAGCTCACCGCCAGAGGGACGTTGCGGAAGGCGTCCAACAGACGGAGGTAGAACCACGCACGCAGCACTCTATTCTGCGCCTTGAGGTTCTTGAACTCCGCATCGGAGAACCCGAACTTCGCAGCTGAGCGCTGCTCGAGGTCCTCGATCACGAGGTTAGCCTGCATGATCCCCTGGAAGCAACCATTGTACTCCGTCTGGGCTTCGCCATTGGTCGTGAGCCACTCATGGCGGTGCATACGTGCCCAGCGGCCACCATCATCCCACCAGTCTTCGCGGGTGGGGGTGATGAGCTGGTCAGCGGACTCTTCATTGAGCACGTGACGGCTCTGCACGCTCCAGAAGGCGTGCTCGAAGGGGCGGAAGACGGCACGGATGACGTCCGACTTCGTGTTATAGTAGTTCTGTGAGGCGACCTGATCGTAGAGATTCTCGTCCAGGTTAGTACATCCCACGAGGCTGGCAGCGACGAGCGCACCTGCCATATATTTCATTGTCCTTCTCATTGCTTACTCTGTATGATGTCACAGACAGTGATGTCCATCAGTAGATTAGAAGTTCACCTGCGTACCGATCATGAACTGACGGGTCGAGGGGTAGTACGAGCGGGAGCCCGTAGCCCCTGGGTTCAGCCCATTGACCTGATAGTTCGAGGGATCGATACCAGAGAACTTGGTGATGGTAAAGAGGTTGCTCGCCGTAGCATAGATGCGTACAGCATCGATGTACTTCTTCTTCAGATTCAGCGTATAGCCGAGGCTGACTGAGGAGAGCTTGAGGTAGTCCCCTGGCTCCAGGAAGTAGTCAGAGACGATGGGGTTCTGCGAGACGATCTTATTCTTGCTATAAGCCTTGTCCATCACATTGCCCTGGAAGTTCCGCGTCCCGTAGTAGAAGTCGTGGATATTGAAGAGGTCGAAGCCGAGTGCCGTCTGGAAGAAGAGCGAGGCATCGATATTCTTGTAGCGCAGCGTGTGGGTCATCGAGCCGGTAAACTGAGGCAAGCCATTACCCACATACTGGCGGTCATCGTCGGTAGCATTATCAGCAAGGACCTTGTCGCCGTCCTTGTCGTAGACGACCCAGCGACCCTGAGGATCTACCCCAGCATACTTCAGCATGTAGAAGTTCCCGATACGCTTGCCCTTCTCGATACGCTGCAGGTTGTGGAAGGGATAGGGATCCTCCGTACCGACGACGTCGTAGTAGTCCTGCCCGACAAACTTATCGTTACTGAAGTCCACGAACTTATTGCTCATCGTAGCCCCGATGACATTGATCGTGTAGGTGAAGTTCTTTGTCTTGACGGCATTCCACGTGAGGTCGAATTCGAAGCCGCTATTGCGCATCGTACCTACATTGACAAAGGTCGAGGTGAAGAGATAGGGAGGCACCGAGACATTGTAGTCACCGAGGAGGTCCTGCTGCTTACGGCTGTAGTAGTTGAAGGAGCCGTAGAGGTCACCACCGAAGAGCGTCCAGTCGAGACCGACGTTCCAGTTCTGCCCCTTCTCCCAGCGCAGGTCAGGGTTGACGTTCTTGCCAGGGCCCCATACCTGATAGTACTTACCATTATATAGGTAGTAGCCGAAGCCCGACATCGTGTTGAGCGAGCGGTAGCTGTCGAAGGACTGGTTCCCCGTGATACCGAAGTCACCACGAAGCTTGAGGTCCGTGAGCCAGCTCTTCGTCCCAGCCATAAAGGCTTCGTCAGAGATACGCCAGCCGGCAGAGATAGCGGGGAAGTTCCCCCACTTGTGGTGCTCACCGAACTTCGATGAGCCTTCGTGACGGAGTGAAGCCGTCAGCATATAGCGGCCCTTCCAGTCGTAGCTCACACGACCGAAGAAGGAGATGAGCTTGGAGTCATTCTTATAGGACCCCATACCGAGCTCCCCTTCATCCTTAGCGTAAGTACCGCTACCGAGGTTGTTGTCCTCGAGCGCATCGTTGGGGAAGTCCTTATTCGCAGCGTTCAGCCCTGAGTACTGCTCATACTGATAGGAGTACCCTGCCATCACCTTGAAGTTGTGATTGCCGAAGGAGTTGGCGTAGTTCGTGACCCACTCGAGGGTACGTATAGCACTCTTCGAGTAGTCCTGCGAGGCCTCACCTTCACGACCGGCATTGATCGCCAGCGTGCTCGTCGAGGGGCGGAACCACTGATTGTAGTTGTCATACTGGTGGTCAGCGAAGGTCAGCTGCGTGGTCAGCGTCTGACGATCCTCCTTATTCAGGAGAAGAGGCAGGAGGTTGAGCTTGACGGTACCGTCCCAGTCGAGGAGCTTCGTCGTACCCGTGCTCTTGTCCTTCTTGAGGAGCTCAAGAGGGTTATAGCCAGCAGCCTGCCCCTTGAAGTTATAGTAGAGCGAAGGATCCTTGGGGTCCATGATAGGCGTCGTGGGGTTAGCCTCGACGGCATTGCGGAAGACGTCCCAAGAGGCATTCTTGCGGTAGGCGATACGGGGAGCGACATTCAGCGAGAAGGTGATGAGTCCACCCTTCGTCGTATGGTTCAGTGCGACACGCGCACCATATTCCTCACGCCCCGAATAGAGATCGATACCATTAGCGCTGCGGTAGTCAGCCGACACACGATAGTTCGAGCGAGCACTACCACCGCTGAGGCTGAGCGAGTGCTGGGTACGTGCCCCGATGCGGCTCACCGCATCAAGCCAGTCGACACTACCTCCGAGGTCGTAGCCGACGCCCGAGGCCAAGCGGTTCGCACGATACTCATCAGCACTGAGCATATCAAGCTCACGCTTGATGACGTCGAAGGAGACCGTACCCGTGTAGGTCGTGTGGAGGTTGCCGTCACGGGCGCCCTTCTTCGTCGTCACGAGGATGACCCCATTGGATCCACGCGTACCATAGATAGCACTGGCAGCTCCGTCTTTGAGGATGTCGAAGCTCTCGATATCGTTGGGGTTGAGGTTCGTCAGGTTGCCACCAGGCACCCCGTCGATGACGATGAGTGGGCCAAGGCCTGCAGCACGGGAGGAGACCCCACGCACCTGGATGCTTGCCTGATTATTGGGGTCACCTGCTCCGGTATTCGTGATGCTCACACCAGCGACCTTCCCCTGGATCATCATCGAGGGGTCGACGGTAGCCATCTGAGAGAAGTTCTTGGAGGAGACGTGGGTGACAGCGGAGGTCAGCTCCTTCTTACCCATCGTGCCATAGCCTACGACGACGACCTCATTGAGTGTAGCCGCCTCTTCGGTGAGGACGACCTTGATCTCACGACGTCCATCAAGGGCTATCTCAAGGGGCTTGTAGCCGACGTAGCTCACACGGATCGTAGCCTTAGGATTCTTAGCCTTGAGGACGAAGTGCCCCTTGGCATCGGTCATGGTACCATTGGTCGTACCCTTCTCGAGGACGGTCGCCCCGATGATGGGCTCACCTGCTGGATCAGTCACGGTACCCTTGACGCTCACGGTCTGGGCAAAGAGGCTGACCGAGGTGAGTACCAAGGTCGATGAGAGGAGTAGTCGCCGCAGCGAGGTATCCACGCTTTGTACAGTTTCCATCATTGATATGTAGGTTAGAATTTTTATCCCAACAGTTAGGTATCTGGCGACTCGGATGAGTGGCTGAGCCGTAGCTCACCTGGATCGCTACCAACGAAGATAGACGAAATGCATACGCGAAGAGGGAGAGGTACTAAGTATATAGTTGGTGTAGAAACTTCCACTCTGATACTTAGCAACTTACCCTATTTTTATAGACAAAAAAAGTAGTGATTATTGGGGCGGATTAGCGCCTTTCAGAGCCTTTTTCCCGATCTCCATGACCTGCTTCTCGAGCTCGTCGCGATCGCCTCGAGCACGATTGCGCATGCGGGTACGGTAGTTGTAAATCGTCGTCACCGAGTAGCGCAGGAAGTGTGCGATCTTGGTGCTGTCGGTGATGCCGAGACGGATGAGTGCGAAGACACGCAGCTCGGTATTGAGCTTCTGCCCCGGCTTGAGCTGTACCTGCTCGTCCTCACGGAGGAGCGCATTGAAGTCTTCGACGAAGGTCGGGAAGAGGTTGATGAAGGTCGTGTCGAAGCTGTCGTAGAACTCTGCCAGCTCCGTCTCGACCTCCTGATTGTATGAGGTGAGGGCCTGCTGGATCTCCTTCGTCTTACCAGCGCTGAGGAGCTGACGCAGGCGCTTACGGAAGCTCTCCATCTTCTCCAGATAAGTCGAGCACTGATCCATGTACTGAGTGATGTAGGCCTCCTTGAGGTACGAAGTCTCGGTGATGAGCTGATTCTGCCGCTTCATCTCCTCGTTGTACTCCACGAGCGTGCGGTTGACCTCATTGAGCTGACTATTGGCATGCGCCAGATCCGTCTGCGCCTGCTGCAGGGCTTTCTTCTGCTTCAGGACGCTGAAGATGGCGAAGATGAGGCTCACGACAAGGAGGCTGATGGCAATAAGGACCCCTGTGATGACACGCTGTTGCTGCTGCTTCTTCTCCAGATAAGCCTCATTGACGACAGGGAAGGTATCGAGGATCTCGAGGATACGGAGGCGGGCATTACACGCCTTCGCATCGGCCATACACAGCGTGAGGTAGTGGTAGGCTCGGTCGATGTCGCCCGACTGGAAGAGGATCACAGCGAGCTTGCGCAGGGCGATGTACTCACGTGTATCGCTCTGCATGTCGCTGATAGCAGCCAACGTGTAGTAGTGTCGAGCCTCCTCGATACGCCCCATGTGGTAGTAGGCCTCGGCGATGGTGTAGTGGTAGCCCGCATCGAAGCGCCCATCGCCCGTTGGTGTGAAGGGCAGGAGCTCACGTAGGGCCTCGGCATACTTGCCGTGGGCAGTCAGCTTATCGGCATAGATCATCCGATACATATTCGACCCCGACTCATAGATCGTCAAGAGCGAGTCACGGAAGTCATCGGTGAGGCTGGCATAGGCCGCTTTCTCTTGCGCCGTCACGGCATAGTCCGCCATGAGACCGAAGAGGCTTCGGCAGAGGTGGAAGAACTGGCTACGCTGCCCTGGGAGGACGCCCCCCTCACGCAGCGGCTTGATGATCTCATCGGCTTCCTTGAACATCCCGATCGTCATCAGTGCCGTAGCCCGATGGAGCAGGGCGTTCTGCTTCTGCTCCTCATTGCCCGCCTGCTGTGCCAGCTGGGAGAGTGCCGTAGCATAGAAGAGCGAGGAGTCGGTATTGTATGAGCGGTTCTCCTGCCACAGTGCCTCGTAGAGGTTCATACGCCCCTCCACGTTCCCTGCACTCAGCTTACTCAAGCTCTGTCGCAGGGTCTCTAAGGCCTCCTCCTTGCGCTGCATGTAGGACGGGCGCTGCTCGATCGTCTGATTGAGCTTCACCAAAAGGCTATCCGAAGAGCCTGCCCACAGCGAAGGGAAGAAGGAGAGGAAGACAGCGACAACGGCCATCCACTTTAGAGAATTCCGCTTGATCATAACCCCAAATTTAGGAAGTATCCTTGATTTATCAGTAAAAGCGCGTGAATTCGGCAGGTTTTTCGTCATCGGATCTCCCACCTATGACGGCTCTCTTCCACCCTCTTTTCTTCTTATCCAGCGGAGGAAAAAGTGTCCTTCTCGTGAAGGAAAAAGCACCTTCACATAGTGGGTTTCCTCTGTCTATGCACGTAGTCTTAAAGACTAGGTACGTAAATCCAAATGTCCACGTACGTAGATATTAGAGCCACGTACGTAGCCCAAACTTTTCTGCCACTCGTCCAAAACTTTTATCCCCACGCGGAGCAACAAACTAATATAGGTTCACGCACGGACCAATATAGGTCAGCCCGCCGACCAATACGGTTCGCACACCCTTACTACTAAGGCGCAGAAAAGCCCGCCGTAGGAAGGTTCTTCCGAGAGGCAACTTCTGCCCCACGAAAAGGAATAGCACGACAGGCTCCATACGTGGGGGAGAAGCCGTATCTTCGCAGTGTGAAACAGGTCGATACAAATCCATCCCGCCCTACCTTCCAGCCGCCCCTTATGATGGGGCTTTCTGAGCAAGGAGTCTCCCTCTCCCAGCCCCTTCCACCTCACACCCGTCGCTCCCTCTCGGAGCTTATGGGTTCTGCCCGTGCCTTCGTCGCTCCGCGCATCCGCCAGGCGGCACCGCTCGTGGCGCTCCTACGTGACGAAGAGGAGGCCGGCTACTTCTATTCGGACTTAGCCCAGCTCTTGGGCGAGGATGGTGTACTCTTCTTCCCCTCAGCCTATCGCCGTGCGATCCGCTATGGGCACCGCGATGAGTCGAGTGCCCTCCTGCGCTCCATGGTGCTCAGCGCCCTGATAAGCGCAGCAGCACCAGGCGGCACTCCCCTACCCATCCTCGTCACCTATCCCGAGGCCCTCATGGAGGGTATCCCTCAGGAGAGTGGCACGAAGGAAGAGCCCCTCATCATCCATCGGGGGGACGTCATTGAGCGTGACCACCTGCGTGACCAGCTCCTCGCCTGGGGCTTCGAGCGCGTGGACTACGTCTATGAGCCGGGGCAGTTCGCCCTGCGTGGGAGCATCGTCGATATCTATTCCTTTGCCTCCGAGCTCCCCTACCGTCTGGACTTCTTCGATGACGAAGTTGAGAGCGTACGCTGCTTCGAGGTCGATAGCCAGCTCTCCGTACGTCAGCTCACAGAGATCACGCTGAGTCCCGACCTATCTCAGGGCTCGGGCGACCTCACCTCACTCATCAGCCTGCTCCCTGCAGGCACTCAACTCCTCCTCTCGGGTGGCGGATCGCTGAGTACCCGACTTGAGATGACTTGGAACGAAGCCCCACTGCTGCAAGACGGCGAAGGCTTCGAAGACCTTGAGGCACTGCGACGCATGCTCATCGAGCCCAGCCAGCTCTTCGCCGAGATCCAGGCACTCTCGGGCTACGAGCTGACGGACGAAGCTACACCGAATGGCCTGCACTTCCACACCACACGCCAGCCTCTCTTCCATAAGGACTATGATGGTCTGGCCGCCCAGATCCGCTCTTGGCGTGCCGACGGCTATACCATATATATATGTGCAGCAAGCCGTGAGGGTCACGAGCGTGCCCGCGACATCCTCACCCCACGCCTCAGCGAAGCCGAGCTACCTACAGAGGTGACCCTCGGCCTGCACGAGGGCTTCGTCGACGAAGACCACCGCTGGGTACTCCTCACCGAGCACGAGCTCTTCGACCGCTACCACAAGTACACCCTACGTAGCGACAAGGCCAGCTCCGGGAAGGTCACACTCTCGCTGAAGGAGATCCAGAGCTTCAGCCGTGGCGACCTCATCGTCCACGCCGACCACGGTATCGGGCGCTTCGACGGCCTGGTGAGTATGCCTCAGGGTGACCACATGCAGGAGTTCGTCAAGCTCGTCTACCGCAACAATGACACCATCTATGTCAACCTGCATAGCCTGCACAAGCTCTCCCACTACCGCTCGGGCGAAGGGGGGAAAGAAGTCACGCTCAGTGCAGTCGGCTCGGGGGCATGGCAGCGTATCAAGGAGCGCACGAAGAAGCGCATCAAGGATATCGCCCGTGATCTGATACGCCTCTACGCCAAGCGTCGTGAGACGGAGGGCTTTGCCTTCAGCCCCGACACCTACCTCCAGCACGAGCTCGAGGCATCGTTCGCCTTTGAGGACACCCCCGACCAAGCCGCCGCCGTCACCGCTGTGAAGGCCGATATGGAGCGCCCCTATCCGATGGACCGCCTCCTCTGCGGGGATGTCGGCTTCGGTAAGACGGAGGTAGCCGTGCGTGCCGCCTTCAAGGCTGCCACCGACGGCAAGCAGGTCGCCGTCCTCGTCCCTACGACGGTCTTGGCATACCAGCACTACCGCACCTTCTCCAAGCGACTGAAGGACTTCCCCGTGCGTGTCGACTACATCTCCCGGGCTCGTACGCCGAAGGAGCTTCGTGCCATCCTCGCAGACCTCCGTGAGGGGAAGATCGACATCATCATCGGCACGCACCGCCTGACGAGCAAGGACGTAGCGTTCCACGACCTTGGTCTCCTGATCATCGACGAAGAGCAGAAGTTCGGCGTCGCCACGAAGGAGAAGCTCCGTCAGCTACAGGTCAATGTCGACACGCTCACGATGAGTGCCACGCCTATTCCCCGTACCCTGCAGTTCTCGCTGATGGGTGCACGTGACCTCTCGAACCTCAACACCCCGCCTGCCAACCGCCGTCCCGTAGAGACGCTCCTCACGCAGACCACCCCGCAGATCATCCGCGAGGCCGTGGGCTTCGAGATGAGTCGCAATGGGCAGGTGTACTTCGTCAATAGCCGCATCAGCAACATTGAGAACCTCGCCGCCCTCATCCAACGCGAGGTCCCCGACGCACGCATCGCCGTCGCCCACGGGCAGCTGGCACCGAAGGAGATGGAGCAGATCCTCATCGACTTCGGCAACCACGAGTACGACGTCCTCGTGGCGACGAAGATCATCGAGAATGGTATCGACGTGCCGAACGCCAATACCATCATGATCCACGACGCGCACCACTACGGCCTGAGCGAGCTTCACCAGCTCCGTGGCCGTGTAGGGCGTAGCGACCGCAAGGCCTTCTGCTACCTCCTCACTCCTCCGCTCGAGGGACTCAGCGAAGACTCCAAGCGCCGTCTGCGTGCTATCGAGAGCTTCAGCGATCTGGGCAGTGGCATACGCATTGCCCTACAGGACCTCGACCAGCGTGGTGCGGGCAATGTCCTCGGTGCCGAGCAGAGTGGCTTCATCACCGATATGGGCTACGAGACCTATCAGAAGGTCTTCTCCGAAGCTATCCGAGAGCTCAAGGCCGATGAGTTCGCACACGTCTATGCCGACGACGATAAGCAGAGTGACGGTAGCGAGCTTGCTGACCGCTTCGTCGTCGAGACGCAGGTAGAGAGTGACCTCGAGCTTGCCCTCCCCGACGAGTACGTACCCTCGGATAGCGAGCGTATCCTCCTCTATCGTGAGCTGGACAGCCTCAGCGAAGACAAGGAGCTTGAGGACTTCGCCTCCCGACTGCGCGACCGCTTCGGTGCCCTTCCCCCAGAGACCGAAGAACTCATCCTCATCCCTCGCCTACGCCGCCTCGGCCATCACCTCGGCATCGAGAAGGTCGTACTCAAGGGTGGCTCTATGAGTCTCCACCTCATCGCCGATACCTCCAGCCCGTACTACGCCTCGGAGACCTTCGGCCGCCTCCTCGAGTACGTGGCACGCAACAGCCGTCAGTGCGAGTTCGTCCAGCGCTCGGGGCGCCACATCATCCGCGTGCATCATATCCCCTCCGTCGCCGCAGCTATCACCGTGATGCAGCACATCCTCCAGCGCCGCATCGAGGGGACACGAGCCTAACCACACCCCACTACCATCACCTGACTATCTATGAGCTACATTCATCTCATCACCGGCGGCGAGCGCTCTGGCAAGAGCTCCTATGCCGAGAGCGAAGCGCTGCGCCTCAGCGGGCAGCCCGTCTATCTGGCGACGGCCCGCATCTGGGACGAAGAGTTCCGCCAGCGCATCCTGCGTCACCAGGAGCGTCGCGGCCCCGAGTGGACGAACATCGAGGAGGATATCCACCCCTCCAAGCACGACTTCACGGGGCGCGTCGTCCTCATCGACTGCATCACGCTGTGGGCGACGAACTACTTCTTCGACATGCAGCAGGACGTCGATCAGGCGCTCGAAGCTCTCAAGAAGGAGTTCGACACGCTCATCCAGCAGGACGCTACCTTCATCTTCGTCACCAATGAGCTGGGCATGGGCGGCATGTCCGAGTCCCGCACACAGCGCCTCTTCACCCAGCTGCAGGGCTGGATGAACCAGCATGTAGCCGCCCGCGCAGACCGCGTCACCCTGATGGTCAGCGGCCTTCCCCTCACCGTCAAGGGCTGACCTCACCCGAATTACTCCCTATCACAATGCAAGACTTCGATATCCGCCCCATCCCCGAGGAAGAGATCTACCGTGCCCAATGCTACATCGACCAGATCGCCAAGCCTCTGGGTGCTATGGGCAAGCTCGAGACACTCGCCGCACGCCTCGCGGCACTCCAAGACACCCTACAGCCCAGCCTCTCGCCACGTGAGCACTTCGTCTTCGCTGCCGACCACGGAATTGAGACCGAGGGCGTGAGCAAGAGCCCGCGCGAGGTCACCCATCAGGTCGTCTACAGCATGCTACGTGGTGGAGCGGGGATATGCTTCCTTTGCCGACAGCATGACTTCGCTCTGCACATCGTCGACGTCGGGGTAGATCACGAGTTCCCCCTCGAAGGGACAGCACTTATCCACCGCAAGATCCGCCGAGGTACCCGCTCCTTCCTCCACGAGTCTGCGATGACTGAGGAGGAGGTCGACCGCGCTATCTCTATCGGCGTCGTCTCGGTAGACGAGGCCGTTGACCGCGGATGTAAGCTTCTCTCCTTCGGCGAGATGGGCATCGCCAACACCTCTACCTCGGCACTCTGGATGTACTACCTCACCGACCTTCCTCTCGAGGAATGTGTAGGTCGTGGGAGCGGACTTGACTACGAAGGCGTACAGCACAAGCTCGCCATCCTCCGCCAGGCTGTGGACAACTATCGCGGTCCTGTGGATGCCGAAGCTATACTCCGCTACTTCGGTGGCTACGAGATGGTGGTCACCGTCGGGGCGATGCTCCGTGCAGCAGAGCGCCGCGTGGCCTTCCTCGTCGATGGCTTCATCATGACGGCCTGCCTACTTATGGCACGAGCATTATACCCAGCAGTCACTGATTATGCGTTCTATGGACATGCAGGGGATGAGGCGGGGCACGCTCGTCTCCTACGCTACCTCGGGGCCGATCCCATCCTGCGCTTAGGCATGCGTCTTGGCGAAGGGACGGGGGCTATCTGCGCCTTCCCTATACTCGATTCGGCAGCACGAATGCTCCGTGAGATGGCCTCCTTCACCACCTCTGGAGTCACCGACTACGTCAGCTCTCCCGAGTAGCTCCGAGCTCATTTGCACACGATTAAGTACCTTTGCCTCATATTCATCACAAGACTAAGTATAGACAGATGACCCTCTCCGACACTTGCCGCCGCGCACTCCTCTTGCTATCGACCGCACTCCTTATATATATAGGTGCCAGCGCCCAGGGCGGGCGACGCATCCGTGAGCACGAGGTCCAGCGCGAAGAGACGGTGTATAGCATCGCACGTCGCTACGGTGTCGCCATCGATAAGATCTACGAGCTCAACCCTTGGGCTCGCCAGCAGATCAAGGTCGGCGACAAGCTCCTCATCCCTTCTACTCCCGCTACACCTGCCACCACCTCCACACCAGTCGCTTCATCCTCTTCACAGAGCCCGAAGAAGCACCGCGTAGAGACGGGCGAGACGCTCTATGGTATCAGCCGTAGCTACGGCATTGATCTGGCAGACCTCCTGCGCGCTAACCCCGGGGTAACCTCCTCCACCGTCAAGGTCGGCATGGAGCTCGTCATCCCTGGTGCTAAGGGTGACAGCGCTACGACCACCACGCCTAAGAGCGACGAAGGCGAGAGCAGCCTACCCTCACAGGTAGCCGCTTCGCAGACGCGCATCCTTATGCTCCTACCGCTGAAGAAGGACAAGCACTTCGTTGAGTTCTACGAAGGCTTCCTCCTCGGTATGTATCAGCTCAAGAAGGCTGGGATCTCGATGCAGCTCACCACGCTGGATGTGCCCAACGATGAAGCGCTAAATGCCTACATTGATGCTGGAAAGCTCCGTGGTAAGGACCTCGTCATCGGTGGTGTCACCGAGGGGCAGATCCGCGCTATCTCCGCAGCTGCAGGATACAACTACTATATCATCCCCTTCAGCAAGGCCAGTCACCTCGAGACGGGTGAAGGCCGTGTCATCCTGACCAACGCCCACACCGCCACCATCATCGATCGCGTCGTCCCCGCCTTCCTGCAGAAGTACAAGGGTCGTGAAGTCATCTTCGCCTCACGCCCTGGCGACACGGAAGACGGCTTCGTCAGCCAGCTCCGCTCGGCACTCAGCCACGCAGGTCTGCCCTTCCGCTCCATACAGGTAGGTAGTGGTGCCGTCGGAGGTATCAGCTCGGACGCTGTCGTTGTGCCCGTCTCTCCCGACCGCAACCTCGCGATGGCAACTATGGCTGCTATCGGCACGCGTACGAGTGGCGTCACGCTCTTCGGCCACCCTCAGTGGCAGGCCTACGGCTCGCAGTTCCAGCAGAGCCTGCGTCGCTACAACACGACCATCTACTCGACGTTCTTCTTCGATCCTACGCTTGCCGAGTCGAAGGACTTCCTGAGTCAGTTCACTGGATGGTTCAGCCACAAGGTCAGCAACTCCTATCCGAAGTACAGCGTCCTCGGCTATGACCTGGCACGCTACTTCATCCGCGCCTACTCGATGTACGGCCGCAACTTCATCAACAGCATGTCGTCCATCCCTTCGGACGGCCTCCAGCTCGACTTCTACCTCCAGCGTAGCGACGAGGCGAACGTGTACACGAATACCCGCTTCTTCTTCGTCCACTACCCCAGCTCAGGTGCTATCACGCGTGAAGCTCATTAGTTCCCTCCGCCAGAGCCTCGTCTTGATATGCCTCCTGCTCGCAGTAGCAGGAGCACGCCTTAGTGCACAGACGACGAAGGAGCCCTTCGCCCAGTCGGTATCCGTCGGGGTACATGGTGGCATGACTGCCAGTCGCTTCACCTTCGTCCCCTCGGTACGTCAGCGCCTACATACGGGGCCCATCGCGGGTATCGCCGTGCGCTACGATGTCGAGCGCGGGGCATCACTGCAGGCAGAGCTGAACTACCGCCGTGGCGGCTGGCAGGAGCGCTATGATGCCCTCGCCACGAGCTACAGCCGCACGCTCGACTATCTCGAGCTTCCCCTACTCACGCACCTCTACTTCCGCTCGGGAGATATCCGCATCTTCATCAATGCGGGGCCGTTCTTCGGCTATCAGCTCGGAGAATCAGCTACCAGCTCAGGCGAGGCGAATATGTCCGCACTGGACTCCACCCGCCACGGTATGGCCGTGCGCGATCGCTTCTTCTGGGGGCTCGGTGGCGGGCCTGGGATAAGCATCCCCATCGGCAAGCGTCAGCGTGTCGAGCTCGAAGGGCGCTTCGTCTACGGGCTGGGCAACCTCTGGAGCTCTAAGCGTGGCTCGACCTATGTACAATCGTCGGAGATGTACTTCGGGGCGACGCTGAACTATTTCTTCCGCCTCTGACCTCACGTCTGCTCACGAGGGTGCAAGTATAAAATGACTATCTTTGCCCCACATCTCAGCGCGGCAAGAGCTCAGCGCAAGAGGAGATGGGCCCTCGTAGTTCAACGGATAGAACAAGAATTTCCTAAATTTTAGATAGCAGTTCGATTCTGCTCGGGGGTACACCCACTATCGCCACGCCCCACCATTCCACAGCGGATGGTGGGGCGTGGTGCTTATATACCTACCACACAATCGTGGGAGGAGGCAATTCTCTCCACATATTCCTTCGCAAAGCGACCAGTACTGGTCGGCGATCAGACCACTACTGGTCGCGACGTGAAGTAGTACTGGTCACTATTGCTGACCAGTACTGGTCTGCTCAGCGACCAGTACTGGTTCATTTTATCTCCTCTACAGCTTCGCACTAATTGCATAATAATAAGGCTGTTTGCTTCACCCTAAAAAACGCCCCTTTTATCCGAAGACCATACACTCTACTGGTTCGTGCAGTCAAGGCAATATCTCCCATCACCTCAGAGTGTAATCCGAAGCTAAAACCTTAATCCACTCCTCTTTACCGCAGATTCTCTTTGGTTAGATTATCACTACCTTTGTTTGCCAGTCGTGACACGGACGTCTAATCAATACCGCATCGGAATACACCAGCCCCCTACATCAATGACATAGCCCAGCTATTGTAATAGGAGAGCATTATTCATATAGGCTCCGTCACAAACAAGCATGACGCACTGGATACAAACCAATCAACAAGAAGGATATGGATAAGGCCCGCATCATCCAATACCAATCCAGCTTCGATGCTATCGCTCAGCGCATAGAGATCGAAGGGGAGCAAACGCATATCGAAGTATGGTATGCTCGTGAACTTCAAGAGCTATTAGGCTACGCTCGATGGGAGAACTTTGCAGTCGCTATCCAAAGAGCAATCACCTCATGCAAATCTAATGAGGTCAATGACCTTGACCATTTTCGTGAGGTCACGAAAATGGTCAAACTCGGAAGCGGAGCCCAAAGAGAGGTCTCCGACTTTATGCTCACTCGCTACGCATGCTACCTCATCGCACAGAATGGCGACCCCAAGAAAGAAGAGATAGCCTTTGCTCAAAGCTACTTTGCGCTACAGACAAGAAAAGCGGAGCTCATCGAAGAGCGCCTTAACCTCATCTCCCGCCTGGAGACACGAGATCGACTAAGAATCTCGGAGAAGCAACTGTCTCAGAACATTTACGAGCGTGGTGTCGACGAGAGAGGGTTTGGACGCATACGCTCGATGGGCGACAAGGCTCTATTCGGTGGCTTCACGACGGATGCTATGAAGAAAAAGTTGGGGGTTAAGGCCAATAGACCACTCGCAGACTTCCTTCCGACCCTCACCATAGCAGCAAAGAACCTCGCAACCGAAATGACCAACTATAATGTCGAGAGTAAAGATCTCCATGGCGAGCTACCTATAACGCAAGAGCATGTACAGAATAATGAGAGTGTGCGCAGCATGCTTGGCGAACGAGGAATAAAGCCCGAAGAGTTGCCACCCGCTGATGACATCAAAAAGCTGGAGCGTAGGGTTGCTCGCGAGGAGAAGGCACTTGGACAAGACGCGCAGAAGCTCCCTCAAGCGCAGGCCGTCGGCACCGAGAAGGAATAGTAATCCTACTTCCAACACTACCTGTATGCGGAGCGAACCTATATTGGTCAGCGGGCGAACCTATATTGGTCGAGATGCAGACCAATATAGGTCGCTGCGTGAAGCTATATAGGTTCGCCCACTGACCAATATAGGTTCACACCACCCTCCTGTAGGCCTCCGCTCCAATTCCCTCAAAATGAGCTCGTTTTATTCTACCTTGTAATCAGCATCTATATCTGGAGAAGAGGCAGATCACCTCACCTTAGGCGAGAGGCGAGAAGAGAAATTGCACGAAATTTCGCCGAACATTTGGTCAATTCAAAACTTCGTCGTACCTTTGCAGTGCAAAAGGGAAAGGCAAACCTCCCAGAGCAAATTTGAAATGCGGAAGTAGCTCAGTTGGTAGAGCATAACCTTGCCAAGGTTAGGGTCGCGGGTTCGAGTCCCGTCTTCCGCTCCAATAGGTTTCCATAGTTTTGATGTGTATTTGTTTGATGAGGCATTCTAAGATTCACTTAAGTGATCTTGGGATGTTTCTCTCTTTTATGCCTATTGCATTCGGAGATCAGCCCACTGAAAGGGCACTCCTCTGCGGCACATCATCTGCGCTGCACCTACTCACATCGACCATCGCCCCAGCCCGTCTCACCCCTCACTCCATACTATCTTGATCGTCTGCATCGCCGAGAAGCCCAGCGTGGCACGTGACATAGCGAACATCCTCGGAGCCACTGTCCGTAGGACCGACAAAGGTATCGGCCACTACGAAGGCAACGGGTATGCTGTGACCTGGACCTTCGGACACCTCTGCACGCTGAAAGAGCCCCACGACTATACGCCGGGGTGGAAGGCGTGGAGCCTGGCGTCCCTGCCTATGATCCCCGAGCGCTTCGGCATCAAGGCCATACCCATCGAGCACTATGAGCGGCAGCTCGCCGTCATCGGCGAGCTCGTAGCAGGCGCCGAGATGGTCATCAACTGCGGTGATGCAGGGCAAGAGGGGGAGCTCATCCAGCGCTGGGTACTCCAGAAGGTCGGCTGCAAGGTGCCCGTGCGCCGTCTATGGATCTCCTCCCTCACTGACGAAGCGATCCGCGAGGGCTTCGATAAGCTCCGCGACGGCTCCGACTACCAGTCTCTCTATGAGGCGGGCTTAGCGCGCGCTATCGGCGACTGGCTCCTTGGGATGAATGCCACCCGACTCTATACCCTCCGCTACGGTGGCAGCGACCGCAAGCAACCCCTCTCCATCGGACGCGTACAGACCCCCACCCTCGCCCTCATCGTCGAGCGCCAAGAGGCTATTGAGAACTTCAAGAGCGAGACCTACTGGGAGCTAAAGACCCGCTACCGCGAGGTCATCTTCAGCGCTGACAAGGGCAAGTACAGCGACAAGGCGAAGGCCGACGCTGCCCTACAAAGCATTACGGGCGAGCCCTTCACCATCACCAGTGTCAAGAAGAAGGACGGCAAGGAGTCCGCTCCGAGGCTCTTTGACCTGACGAGCCTGCAGGTAGCGTGCAACCGTAAGTTCGGTATGAGCGCCGAAGAGACGCTCGCCACCGTGCAGTCGCTCTATGAGAAGAAGGTGACGACCTATCCACGTGTCGACACCACTTACCTCAGCGAAGACCTATATCCTAAGATCGCAGGTATCCTGCGAGGCCTCGTCATCCCACCCTATCTCAATCTGGTGAGCCCGCTCCTCAGTGGCGCCCCCATCCGCAAGAGTAAGAAGGTCTTCGACAACAAGAAGGTCACCGACCACCACGCTATCATCCCCACAGGGCAGTCGCCCTCGGGGCTCTCCGAGACGGAGACGAAGGTCTTCGACCTCATCGCCCGCCACTTCATCGCAGCTTTCTACCCCGACTGCCTCGTCAGTACGACGAGCGTCGAGGGTACAGCAGGCAAGGTAAAGTTCAAGACCTCGGGGAAGGAAATCCTTGAGCCAGGGTGGCGTGTGGTCTTCGAGACCGAGACACCCACCGAGGCGAGCGAAGCCAAGGAAGGCGAAGAGGGCGGAGAAGCATCCGAAGCACTCCTACCGACCTTCACCGAAGGCGAGACGGGCGAGCACATCCCCGAGCTACGCGAGAAGCAGACCCAGCCCCCGAAGTACTACACCGAAGCGACGCTCCTGCGTGCTATGGAGACCGCGGGCAAGTTCGTCGAGCAGGAAGAGCTCCGTGAGGCGATGAAGGAGAATGGTATCGGACGCCCCTCGACACGAGCCAACATCATCGAGACGCTCTTCAAGCGCGGCTACATCGTCAAGGAGAAGCGCAACCAGATCCACGCCACCGAGACGGGCCGTCAGCTCATCAAGCTCATCAACTACGACCTCTTGAAAAGCGCTGCACTCACGGGTGAATGGGAGTACAAGCTCCGTCAGATCGAGCGTCGTGAGCTGGAGACGCAAGTCTTCATCGACGATCTCAAGGCGATGCTCTACCAGCTGGTGCAGTCTGTCCTTGCCCCACAGCCGGCACCAGCACCTCAGCCAGCTGCCCCCACCCTTCCCGTCGACACGGGCCTGCCCTGCCCCCAGTGTCAGCGGGGGACCCTTCTAAGAGGTCGTGCGGCCTTCGGCTGCTCCGCCTTCCGTGAGGGCTGCACCTTCCGCCTCTCCTATGAGGAGTGCCCCAGCACAGCTTCGCCCGAAGAGCTGAGCGCCCGGCTGGGCGATGCGCCTCTCCTCTTCTGATCCCGATGCTCTCCTCTGCAGAAGCACGATATAAATATGGAGCCGTAGACCAAGATCTGCGGCTCCATTCTCGTACCACGGCAGGGTGTAGAGCTACCAAGAAATAGGGATATTTGACGGATTGACAACCGGAGGGCATACCTACGGCGTTGTATCTATTAGCGAAAAGTAGCATCTGATGGCAATAGACAGATACGTATACACACCGACCAGCTGTGTGGAGAAGAAGGGATGCCGCTCCATAGGGCTCCCCCTCCTCTTTACCCTTTTCTTCCTCTCCTTCGCCTACCCCGCTCTCGCCCAAGAGCGACGAGGGACGCTTTCCAATGGGATGAGCTACATCCTCCGACACAATGCTCAGCCACGCAAGAAGATGGAGGCACGCCTCATTATGTGTGTGGGCTCCTGCGTTCAGCGTCCCGACGAAGCAGGCTACGCACACTTCATCGAGCATCTGGCGTTCGGCCGAACGAAGCACTTTGCCTCGGGCGGTATCAAGCGCTACGCAGAGCGTCTCGGCACACGCTACGGCGTCGGGCTGAACGCTATGACTGGTCACGACCGCACCGTCTACATGATCTCCCTCCCCACCGATGAGCCGCACGTCCTCGATAGCACGGCACTCATCCTCAGCGATTGGCTCACGGGGCTACAGCTCGACAGCCTCGAGGTGGAGCAGGAGCGCAGTATCATCAAGGAGGAGATACGCGCTTACGTACAGACCGACCCCTTCTATGCGCTGAAGGTCGGCACGGGCATCCACAGCCGTAGCCTCCCCGTAGGCACAGCACAAGACATCGACCGTGCGACGGCGAGCGGCCTACGTGCCTTCTACCATCGCTGGTATCGTCCATCCCTTGCGACCATCGTCCTCGTCGGGGACTTTGACCTCGATGCAGCGGAGGAGAGTCTACGCGCGACCTTCACCACCGCCCCCACCACCCCAACCCGCACCTATATCGAGCCAGAGCTGCACTACCCGCGTGGCCTACATCTTGAGAGCCATAGCGATACCCTCATCCGCACAGCGACCCTCGACCTCATCTTCCCCCACAAGACCCTCCCCACACGGACGCTCTCCGAGCTCTTTACGGAGAAGGTCCACCGCATGGCACTCGCTGCATGGAGTCACCGACTCGACAAGCTCCGTGGCGCTAAGCTAGCTGACAGCTGGTATCTTGGCCGTACGAGTCACCTCTCCCTTACCCTCGAAGGCAGTCGCACGGCCGAGATCCTCCACGACCTTCGCGAGGCTATCTCAGCACTGAGCGTACTGCGACGAGGCACGATATCGGAGCGCGAACTCACCCTCCTCAAGGAGCGTGCGAAGTCCGCCCTATACGTCGTCACAGGCGATACGCCCTCGGCTGGCTGGTGCGACTACTACACTGATGAGATCCTCCACGGCGACCACTTCCTCACCGACGAAGCGGAGAAGAAGGAGCTTGAGCGCCGTATTGACGGCCTACGCGCCAGCGATCTCCGCCCCGCCTTTGACCGCCTCTACCGCTACCTCACTGGGCCAAGCAAGCTGGCGAGCTTCACACACAATGCGCAGCTCCCCGAGACAGCGCGCCCACAGCGTGCCGCCATCGAGCGTGCTATCCAGCGCGGACTCTCCGCCCAGCGCACCCGTCTCAGCTTCACTCCGCCTTCGGATGAGGCTACCGAAGAGAAGAAGAGCGCCATCCCACAGCTCCTCACTCCCCCACAGAAGCTCCCCACGGCACAGCTCCGTTCGTCGAAGCTACACCCCGACCTCGGCGTGCAGGAAGCCTACCTCCCCAATGGCATCCGCATCATCCTGCGCCCCCTCCCCGAAGCGGACTCTGTCGTGAAGATCGCCATCAACCACCCCTCGGGCCTGCGTGACATCCCGCTTGACGAGCAGCCCCGCGTGGCTTCGCTCGCGGCCTACATGGAGCTGGGTGGTGTCGCTACCCTACCCCGTGAGCAGCTCGATAGCTTCCTCTTCGACCACGGCGTAGCACTCACCCTCACCGAAGCCATGGACTGGGGGGCACTCCTCGGCACCGCTCCCACGGGCAAGACGTACAGCCTCCTGCGCCTAATGAAGGAGAAGATGCTGCGCCCCGAGGCTGCGACGGCTGACTTCGAGGAGTCACGCGAATCACTTATCTCCGCCCTTGGGCGCCCCAGCCGTCTGGAGCAAATGCTTGCCCGTGACCCTGAGCTCAAGCTACAGCGCCGTCTGGATAGCATCCTCGGCACCTACATCCCCCAGCGCGAACCTGAGACCGAAGCCGAAGCACGTGCCCTCAGCCTTCCCTACATGATCGACTTCCATACCGACCTGTGGACGCGCACCGAGGGGATGACGATCGTAGTCGTCGGGCGCTTCGACAGCGAAGCTCTCCTCAAGGAAATCTCGGGCGTCTTCGCTGACCTTCCCCAGCGCCCCGCGAAGCCCACCCTCCCATCTCAGGGCCAGCTCACGGCAGAGAACTATACCCTCGAGGATATCGATGCTGGCGACGAGACGGCACTGCACAACGTCTACTACGGCACCTACGAGCCTACCCTACGTGGTAGTCTACGCCTCAAGCTTATGCGTGAGCTCCTGCGCAGTCGTCTCATCGATCGCCTGCGCTCCGAGGCGGGCATCATCTATTCGCCCTATCTCTATATGGAGTACCACCCGAAGCCCGAGCCCTTCGTATGGTTCCGCCTCGAGACACTTGTGAAAAGTAGCAATGCGCCCCTGGCTTGCAAGCTCATCGAGGAGCTGGTCGAAGACCTCCAGACGAAGCTCGCCAGCCCCAGCGAAATAGCCGACATCGCCCGCACCTTCCTCATCAATAAGCGCGAGGCCCTCACTGAGAGCGATCTGGCTCCTTGGCAAGATATGCTCCTTGGCCTCGTGCGTAGCGGGGAGCGCCTCGAGGACTTCGCTCAGTACGAGCAGATCCTTCGCTCCATCACACCCGAGGAGCTCCGCACCGCCTTCCGCACGATCCTCAGCCCTCAGCGCCACCTCATCTATTCGATTGTACCCAAGCAATGAAACTCCTCCGTACCCTCACCCTGCTCCTCACGGGGCTTCTCTTCTCCCTCTCCGTATCAGCGCAGAAGACCACCGAACCCGTCGCCTACCGTCTCGTAGACTCCGTCGGGCGCCCCGTCACCTTCGACAAGCTCATCACACGCGCCGCTGGTGCCGATGTCGTCTTCTTCGGGGAGCTGCACAACAATCCCATCAGCCACTGGATGCAGCTCCGTGTCCTCGAGGCCCTGCAGCAGCGTAAGGGGAAGAACCTCACCCTCGGGCTTGAGATGCTCGAGGCAGATATCCAGCTGATCCTCGACGAATACCTCGCCAAGACCATCAGCCCCAAGAGCTACGGCGACGAGGCTCGCCTATGGCCGAACTATGAGACGGACTACGACCCCGTCGTCTACTTCGCCAAGGACCATGGTCTTAGAGTCATCGCGACGAACGTACCCCGTCGCTATGCCGACCTGGTGAATCGCAAGGGCCTTCCCGCCCTCGACTCGCTTAGTGCCGAGGCCAAGCGCTATCTGCCCCCTCTGCCCATCGCCTTCCAGTCCACAGAGGAGAGTGCGGGGATGTTCGCCGCTATGGGCGCTCTCGTCCACGGGGATAAGAAGCAGGAGAAGCGCCACCTCGAAGAGGCTCAAGCCATCAAGGATGCCACCATGGGCTACCGCATCAGCCAGCACCTCCGCCCTCAGCATACCTTCCTCCACCTCAACGGCTCCTACCACTCCCTACAGAATGGTGGCATCATCCCCTACCTACGTCGCTACGCTCCCAAGACGCGCATCGTGACGATCACGACCGTCCTGCAGGAGGATGTCCAGGCCCTAGAAGAAGCCTACCGCGGTATGGCAGACTTCATCCTCATCGTCCCCGAGGACATGACCCGCACGCACTAAGCTCCCCCATCACCCTACGGAATGAGCAAGCTCAACTTCATCGCCATTGACTTCGAGACGGCTACGCAGAAGCGCAGCTCCATCTGCGAGGTGGGTATCTGCGTCGTCCGTGATAGCGAGATCGTCGAGACGCGCTCGTGGCTCGTACAGCCCGAGGACAATGCCTATGCCTATTGGAATATCCAAGTACACGGCATACGCCCCGAAGATACCGCCACAGCACCTGCCTTCCCCGACGTGTGGGAGGAGATTGCCCGTGAGTATCTGGAGGAGTTCGACACGTTCGTCGCCCACAACGCTCCCTTCGACCGCAGCTGTCTGGAGCGTACGGCCGAGCTCTACGAGATCGAGCTTGGTGAGCTGAAGTGGGACTGCTCGCTGAAACGTGCACGGCAGATCTATAACTTCGAGAGCAATTCGCTCGCATCCCTCTGCGACCAGCTCCAGATCACTCACGGCACACACCACCGCGCTGGCGATGACGCCGAGATGTGTGCACGCCTCTACCTGAGGGAGTGGGCTGATGCCCCAACGAAGGGCAGACGGAGGTAAGCATATCAGTACCGCCAGCCATATAAGGCAAGAAATCATATAGGCAGGGGGACGAACTTATATTGGTTCGTCCCCCTGCCTATATCCATATCCACCCAAAGCATTAAAGAGGGGTGAGCGAACCTATATGGAGACTGTTACCGAGAGTCCTGCCCCCTACTTATTGTGCTAAGGCATCGCACGCCCAGCTCCCCGATATGCCTCGCAGAAGCGACCGAGCAAGCCCTTCGCTTTATCGCGAGTATTCCTCTTATCCAGCGGAGGGAAAAGTGTCATTCTCGTGAAGAAAAAAGCACCTTCCCGTAGTGGTTTTTCCGCATCTATGCACGTAGTCTTAAAGACCAGGCACGTAAATCCAAATATCCACGTACGTAGATATTAGAGCCACGTGCGTAGTCCAAACTTATCTGCCACTCGTCCACAACTTTTATCCATACGCGGAGCAACAGTCTCATATTGGTCAGCGGGTGAAGCTATATAGGTCGGCGTCGTGACCTATATAGATCCGTGAGTGAACCTATATAGGTTCGCCCAGCGACCAATATAGGTTCATACGACCCACCTGTATAAGGTAGCGAGGAGTGCCGTATCTTTGCAGGACAAAAGATCTATTACTCACGACAGCAATTCAATGAAAGCCCTCCCTCGAGGTACCGTCCACGGTCTCCTCTTCCTCGTCGTCCTGACCCTCCTTGTCCATGCCCTTTCGCTCGTGCCCTTCCTCCACGACCTGCGCCTCAGCCCGATGGTGCTCGGCGTCATCGTGGGGATGATCTTGGCCAACACCATTCGCTCCCAGTTTCCCGAGAGCTGGGATGGCGGGATGAAGATCGCCAGCAAGCAAATCCTGCGTGCGGGGATCGTGCTCTATGGCTTCCGCTTGAGCTTCGACACGCTCCTCGCCGTAGGTGGTGGCGCCATCCTCATCGACGTGATCATCGTCGCTGGGACACTCATCCTCGGGAACTACCTCGGGCGAGCGCTGGGCTTGGACAAAGACGAACGCTTACTCATCTCCTCGGGCTCGGCTATCTGTGGAGCAGCGGCTGTACTCGCCACAGAGCCCGTCGTAGGAGCGAAGCCACACAAGACGGTCGTCGCCGTAGCGACGGTAGTCCTCTTCGGTACGCTGTCGATGTTTGGCTACCCGCTCCTTTACCGTGCAGGGCTCTTAGATGCCCTTTCCCCACAAGCTGTTGGGGTCTACACGGGCTCTACCATACACGAGGTCGCACACGTCGTCGGGGCAGGGGCTGCGATGACACCCGACACCCACAGCTCCAGCGTAGACATCGCAGGCATCGCGACGATGACGAAGATGCTCCGTGTCCTCATGCTCGCACCCGTCCTGATGATCCTCGGCTACATCATGCGCCGAGGAAGTGCTGACAACGCTACCTCGGGGAAGATACAAGTACCTTGGTTCGCCTTCTACTTCCTCATCGCTATCGGGATCAATACGCTGCTGGGTATGGGAGCTGAGCATATCGGCCAAGTCGCAGCATATCACCAGCTGACGCATATCATCGAGGTCATCGACGGCTTCATGCTGGCGATGGCGATGACGGCGATTGGCTTGGATGCGACCTTTGCCAAGTTCCGCCAGTCAGGTGCTAAGGCCTTCCTCCTCGCCCTCGGGCTGTATGTCTGGCTCGTCGGCGGTGGCTATATCCTCGCTCGCCTGCTGGCATAGCCACGGGAGCGATAGGGACAAACATAAAACACGCAGCGCCCCGTGCCAATACGGCACGGGGCGCTGCGTGTTTGTATCTATCGGAGTCGGAAGGCTTAGCCCCAGAACTCGGCGCCACGGACCGTGCGACCACGGTGCATGACGAAGCGCAGCTGGAGGTCTTCGTCGAGGAAGAGGATATCTGCGTCGTGGTCTGCCTCGAGAGCACCCTTCGTATCCTGAATACCCATAATGCGGGCAGGCGTGTAGGAGCACATGTAGATAGCATCGATGAGCGGGATATTAGCCTTCTGCACGGCGGTGCGGATGAGGAGGTCCATCGTAGCGATACTACCAGCGAGAGCCGAGCGGTCGCTGAGCTTGCAGACGCCGTCCTCGACGATAGCATGCCCCGTGGGATCCTTGAAGTTCACCGTACCCGTGTAGAGGAGCGCATCGGTGGTGAGAGCCATACGTTCGCGGCCCTTCACAGCGTAAGCCAGGTGGACCATCACGGGAGGCACGTGGATACCATCGCAGATGACCTCGATATCGAAGTCAGGCATATCGAGGATGGTCTCTACGGCACCGGGTTCCTTGTAGACACCGACCTTATGTGCGACCTTCATCGCATTGTAGAAGTGCGTACCGAGCGTGTAGCCATGTTCCCAAGCTGCGCGGACGTGCTTGTCGTTGGCCTCGGTATGTGCCAGTGCGACGACGACACCACGATCACGGATGTAGCTACCGAAGTCCAGTGCACCCTCGATCTCGGGAGCAGCGTCCCAGCGCTTGATGACACCGTCACCACGCTCCATGATCTTCGTGTATTCCTCGGGACGAGCGGGGCGGATCAGCTCGGGGAGCTGAGCACCAGCCATCTTCACAGAGAAGTAAGGACCTTCGAGGTGGAGACCTTCGACAGTGGACTCATCGTCCTTCATCAGGATCTCCGTGCACTCGATCCCCTTCATGATCGTCTCATAGCTCGAGGTGGAGAGTGTGGGGAAGATCGTCGTCGTACCCTGCTGGAGGTGGTAGTCTGATGCTGTGCGGAAGGCCTCTACCGTCCCGTCCATATAGTCTGCTCCGGCAGCGCCGTGCACGTGCATCTCGATCCCACCAGGGATGATGTACGAGCCTCGAGCATCCAGCTGACGTGCGCCCTCGATAGGGAGGTCGGTATTAAGAATCGCTTTGATCTTCTTGCCTTCGACGAGGACACTGCCACCATCGATCCAGCCTGTGGGCGTGTAAATGCGCCCGCCTACGATCTGTATATACATTATCTATTGGATGTATTTGTTTGAAATATGCTCATCAATTGTTCGCCCACCAGATGCACTGGCAAGCCCATTACCGTGTAGAAAGAGCCCTCGATACGGCGGATGGCACGGTAGCCGATCCACTCCTGTATACCGTAGGCACCAGCCTTATCCAGGGGCTGGTAGCGTGTGACGTAGTAGTCAATCTCCTCGTCCGTCAGGGGGAGGAACTCCACCGTCGCCGTGTCGGAGAATGCCACCGAGTGCTCGGCCGTCATCAGTACGACACCCGTAGTGACGGTATGCTTCTGCCCGCTTAGCTCGCGAAGCATCGCCTTCGCCTCCGCAGCATCACGGGGCTTACCGAGGACTTTATCCCCGATGAAGACCAGCGTGTCAGCCGTGATGAGGAGCGTGCGCTCACCGAGAAGTGGGCGATAAGCCTCCGCCTTCACGCGGGCGATATAGAGGGGGATCTCATCGAGAGGCAGGTCAGTAGGGTAAGACTCATCGACACCCTCCAGACGGATCTGCTCAAAGGGAAGATCCAGCCCACGCAGGAGCTCCACACGGCGCGGAGACTGTGAGCCTAAGATGATCTGGTAGTCGTCGAGGTGCTTCCACATAGTATTCGGTCTCCTTACCAGCCAAAGCCTGCTGAGAGCGACCACTGGCCATTGGCACGCAGGGTCTGCTCGATGACGTCACGCACCACACCATAGCCCCCATCACAGAGGGAGATGTAGGTAGCTATGGACTTGACTTCGGGTGCGGCATCCGCAGGAGCGCAGGGCAGAGCCACGAGCTTCATAATGGGGATGTCGGGGATATCATCGCCGATATAGGCGATCTGGTCGGGTGTAATCCCCGCTTCTTGGCAGAGGATATCGAGCTGAGCAGCCTTGTCCGAGACCCGCATATAGACGTGCTTAGCACCGAGCTGGTGGAAGCGCTGCGTCATCGCTTCGCTCGCACCACCGGAGATGACTGCCAGCGTATAGCCCTGCTTGACAGCGTACTGCATCGCATAGCCGTCCTTGACATTGACCGTACGCATGGGCATACCATCGGGGCCAATAGGGCTCACCGTAGCACTCACTACCCCGTCCATATCCAGGACGAAGGCGCGGATCTTCGACAGATCAAAGGGGATACTACTCATTTCCTAAAAGAATTTATAATACAAAGGTACAACCATTTACCCATATCTGTGCCTACTACCACTATAAAAGTGAGCACATCGGCCCATAGAGCAGGTCTATAAAAGAGCGAAGCCGCCACAGCAGAGATGCTGTAGCGGCTTCGTCTTAGTCGTGATCGGGTCGGGTGAAGTTACTCGACCTTACCCTTGATACGCAGGGTGAAGGCCCCATCGCGGCCGTTGCTATAGACGGCGACATTCTTGAAGAAGGGACCGGGACGGCCTGCGGGGTTGAAGGAGACAGTGATCTTGCCTTCGCGACCTGGAGCGATAGGCTCCTGGCTGTACTCAGGCGTCGTGCAAGCGCAAGGCGTAGCGACACGCGTGATCACCAGGGGAGCGTCCCCGACATTCTTGATGACGAAGGTATGTGAGACCTTACCATTAGCTTCCTTGATGATGCCGAAGTCAAACTCTGGCGCAGCGGAAGAAATGACGGCACCCTTACCGCTCTGTGCGACGACGAAGCCGATGCAGAGAAGGAGTGCTGAGAATATAAGAGCAAATCTTTTCATAATGTCTTGAATCGTTTAATATGATCCCTCTGAGAAGAGGCTATTTGTCGCAAAGATAGTTAAAACTATTTAAAAGACCATTTTACTCGAAGGAGAGCGTGAAGAGAAGCGCACGTGTCGCCATCCCACGAACGGCCTCAGTGAAGCGTATCCGTGGGTCGCCCTGCAGATCGGGGCGGTGCGTTTGGTGAAGGTTCGCCAAGCCGTAGTGGAAGGTCAGCTGAGGCGAGAGCTTGAAGAAGGAGAAGTAGAGGTCGCACCCAGCGCTGATACTCAGCCCGTAGTCTATGGGGAGGAGGTGCAGGAGTTCGCTCGAGCGCGTCCCGAGCTGCAGGGCAGCATAACCACCAGCAGCGACGAAGGGGCGGTAATTGCCCCAGCGCACGGCTGCCCACTTCAGCTCCAGGGGTAGCTGCAGGCTACTCGTGCGCAGAGAGAGACGCTCTACCTCTTGGCTCCCATCAGTGTAGGCCACGGGCACATCCCCGAGATGAAGCGTCGGGAGCAGGCGTAGCTCCAGCTGAGGCACGAGCGTCATGCCCCCGATGACGCCGATACTGAAGCCTGGGTGCCACACGGGGCTATCGGCCCAGAGTTGTCCGCCCAGACTATTGACCGCCCCGCTATTGGTGATCCGCACATCGGGCAAGTGAAGCCCGAGGCGGAAGCCAATGTAATAGCGGCGTAGGTCGAGATAGGGCTGACGCTCGACGGCTCCCTCTTGCGCCCACAGCGAGGCGGGGCAAAGGACGGAGAGCAGGAGCGCGAAGGCAAGTGTAAGGCTGCGAAGGGACATATATATTATATGGTATCGTCCCACCGCACAAGAGGGCGGGAGGCTTACTGACGCACGTAGCGGCGCAGATGCTGCAGAGCGTAACGCATACGCCCGAGGGCCGTATTGATGCTGACGCCTGTCTCTTCGGCGATCTCCTTGAAGCTCTTCTCTTCCCAGTAGCGAAGGCGCACGACCTCCTGCTGCTCGGCAGAGAGTTGGCTCAGGCCGTAGCCCAGCTCATCGACATATTCGCCGTGGATCAGGCGCTCCTCTGCGATAGCGTCGGGTGCGGGGATCTGGATCGTCTGCAGGAGATCTTCGGTCGAAGTCCCCTCGATCGTCTGCTCTTGACCACGCGTGCGCTGACGGCGGAAGTGGTCCATAATCAGGTTGTGCGCGATGCGTCCGATCCAGCTGCGGAACTTCCCCTCAGCCGTGTAGCGGCCTTGGCGAATGGTCATCATAACCTTGATGAAGGTATCCTGGAAGATATCTTCCACGAGATCTTCGTCAGTGACCCAATAGCGGATCGTCGTATGGACATAGGCATCGTAGCGAAGGAGAAGCGTGTCAAAGGCTTCGTTAGTCCCAGCGGAATAAAGGTGCACCAGCTGATCATCGCTCATGCTTTCATATCGTCTCATTGTCGTCTCAGTTTAGGGCTGGATCCACAGGGCGCGCCCACAAGACGTCGGGGCAGACTCTGGCTACGGACCAGCGATAGACTTAATTACTTTCAGATATGTAAAGCTTGCTCAATAGGCGACTATTTATTGCTACGTAATGAATGAAATTTGTGCGTGGAGATGAGCGTTTTTTGCCACATCTCTCGACTACAAATTAAGAGATATGTTTTGAATTCACCAAATCTCCCGCCTTAGACAATACGAATAGACCATAAAGTCGGTTACATCGAAGCCCCCTATTTCGTACCTCCCACGCCCCTCTCCTACGAAGGCAAATTACCCTCCTCGGAAGAGGGAAAAAATCAACCAGTACTGGTCATCGATCGGAGGAGTACTGGTCACGACGCGAAGTAGTACTGGTCACTATTGGCAACCAGTACTGGTCGCTGAGTCGACCAGTACTGGTTCATTTTCCCTGCTCCCACGCAAACGACAAAGGGCCCTCCCTTAGGAGAGCCCTTCATCACAAGGAACACCTTGGTAATAGGAGAGATAAAGCAGGAAGCAAGTCCCTTCGCCCGATCTACCTCCGCCCAATGGGTCGCTGGGCAAAACGGCGCAGGCGCTCGGCGATATTCTTATCAAGGAGGGGCGAAAGTACGATGATCGTCACCGCTGCGATAATGAGGAGAATCCCCAGAGCCATCGTACCCGAAATCGTTTCGCCGAAGACTATCACCCCGATGACAATAGCCGTCAGCGGCTCCATAGCCCCGAGGACCGAGGTCAGTGTCGAGCCAATACTCTTGATCGCCCGCACGAGCGCAAGATTTGACACCAGCGTAGGGAGGAAGGCCAGCAGCAGGAGGTTGACCAGTGCCGCCCCGCTGGGGATAGCTTGCACCCCGCCATTGAAGGATGCATTGATGAGGAAGAAGCCCGCACTGGATAGGAGGACGTAGAGCGTCAGCTTCAGATTGTCCATCTCGCGGATGCGGCGGACATTATTCACCGTCACAAGATAGATCGCATAGCTGAGCCCCGAGAGCAGGACCAGCAGGATGCCTACCAGCGAAGCGCTTCCTTCCGCTCCCCCGCTACCTCGCAGCGAGAGCAGTGCCACACCCGAGAGCGCAAGGACAATAGCGATAATCGTGAAGGGCGAAGGACGCTGCTTGAAGAGTACCGCCATAATGAGCGTCACGCCCACCGGATAGAGGAAGTGCAGCGTCGTGGCCATCCCGCTCGACATACTCCCATAGGCCTGGAAGAGCAGAGTAGCCGACCCATAGTAGAAGAAGCCCAAGAGGACGAGCCAACTCAGCTCGCGCAAGCCCACGGAGAAGTTCACCCGACGCACCATCATCAACACGGCCACCAGCAGCGAAGCGAAGAGCATACGATAGCAGAGGATGCTATCCGTCGTCATGCCCTCGGCCATCGTCGGAAGCGTGAAGAGAGGCAGCAGCCCGAAGGTCGCAGATGCAGTCATCCCGTAGAGGAAGCCCTTGAACTTATTCATATATATAATGTATTAGGCGGTGTGCTATGACCGCAGTCCCGCGGTCTTCTTACAAAGGTACAACTTCCCCAGCGAGCAGGCGTGGCGGCGACATCCACGACTCGCCCCTCTCTCCCCGCCTCACGAGGGAGACATTGCCCTCTCCGATAAGTCCGCTCTTGCAAATTCACCGAAATAGACTATCTTTGCATCGGTTAAGCCCCCTACCCTCCCTTGCGGATGGGCTTTAGATGGGGTAAAATTGACCATGGAGAGATGGCAGAGTGGTCGATTGCGGCGGTCTTGAAAACCGTTGAACTGAGAGGTTCCGGGGGTTCGAATCCCTCTCTCTCCGCAGTGAGTGTCGTAACTAATGAGGTTACGGCACTTTTCTTTTATGGCTACACCACATTACCAAAGAGCCTTTCACCAACGATAAGACTAAGGTCTCTGCATCAGATCAGTCAGACATCCGCTGGGTCGGCATACCCTCATGAGGGAGTATCACGAGAGACGGAAAGCCCTACCGCAACTAAGCCTTTGGCTTAGGGCTCTTCCCCAGCCCCCCACTCCCTGGCCTTTTCACTACCTTTGCAGAGACGCCGATGAGCTGCGATTTGGCTGGCGGCGATAAAGTTAAACAGGAGCGATGAGCATCAATTATCAGGAATTAGTGCCGGAGAAGGCATTGGGCAAGGAGATCAGCCGACACATCTTCCAGACCTATCGGGCGAAGACCGGGCTACCTCACGAGATCGAGCAGAACATCGAGCACATCAAGCGCTTGAACCCCGAATACGAATATCACCTCTTCGACGACGAAGACATCAAGGCCTTCATCCTCGAGCATTACGGCGAAGTCATCTGGGGCTATTACCAGCGCATCGCACCGATCTATGGTGCCGCCCGTGCCGACTTCTTCCGCTACCTCCTCGTCTACCAGCTGGGGGGCGTGTACATTGACATCAAGTCCTCCTTGGACAAGCCCCTCAAGGACGTCCTTCGCCCAGAAGACCAATTCATCCTGACGCATTGGGACAACCGCCCCGGCGAGCAGTACGAAGGCATCGGCATCTACCCCGAGCTGGGCACCCTTCCTCGTGGCGAATACATCCAGTGGTGCATTGCCTCCGTAGCAGGTCACCCCTTCCTGCGTGCCGTCATCCTGCAGATGCTGCGCAACATCGACGAATACACGCCCTTCCGCCACGGAGCGGGTCTGTGGGGCGTCCTGCGCACGACCGGCCCCGTCATGTACACCAAGGTCATCGAAGCCATGCGCCCCACGCTCGTCGAGGGGAAAGACTACCGCATGCTCGACAAGCCCCAAGAGATCGGCCTGCGCTACTCCATCTTTGATACGGCAGGTGTCTACGGCCACAAGAAGGCGCTCAAGGCCAACTACAACAAGGCCTACACCCCGATCATCGTGACACCCGACCGCCCCCTCTACGCCAAGTGCGCCAAGTACTATCTCTTCGCACGCTTAGCCATCCGCGTCCTCGGCGACAAGATCGCTGCCCGCCTCAAGTAGCCAACGACGCCCCACAAAAAAGCGAATCGCTGTAGGAAATACTCCTGCAGCGATTCGCTTTTTATTTGGTCAAGAGGCCCGAAGGCCTTATTACAGCTGGACTATTTGAGCAGCGCCTTCAAGGCTCTCGTGATGGCGGCTTCGACCTTGTCGACCTCCGTAACGCCCAACCCCTCAGAGGTCACAGTCGCTACCAATTCGCCCGTCTCAGCCGACACCAACTGGATGGTCACCTCTCTCAACGTGACGCTACGCCCTCTACCGTGCCCATAGCCCACCATCAGGGTCTTGGCTCTAAAGCGCTCATCCACGCTGGGCAAGATAATAAAGCCTTTCTTGGCAAAGGCTCCAGCGATCAGATCGCGGGGATTGACCGACTCGATCTTTTGCTCCGAAGTCTCCTGTACTGGTTGGGTCGCTGGGATGTAGACGTAGTTGTAGGCCCGAAGGTCCTTATTCACCTGGACAGTCGGGACACGTGGCATTGCACAGCCCGTGAGGAAGCCAACGACAACGAGGACGATTGCCCCGACAAAGAATCTATTATATCTGCTCTTCATAAACGGTAAGTTTTGTTCCCCGTAAAAGTACGATAATAATGGAGCGGAGCAAATGCCTCCCCCATACAGCGAGCCACCCGACGCAATGCTTCTCGGCATCACACGCCCAGCTCTCCGATATGCCTCTCCGAAGTGATACGCAAGCCCTTCACTTTATCGCACGTACTCCTCTTATCCTGCGGAGGGAAAAGTGTCCTTCTCGTGAAGAAAAAAGCGCCTTCTCGTAGTGGTTTTCCTCTGTCTATGTACGTAGTCTTAAAGACCAGGTACGTAAATCCAAATATCCACGTACGTAGATATTAGAGCTACGTACGTAGTCCAAACTTTTCTGCCACTCGTCCACAACTTTTATCCCTACTCGGAGCAACAAACTAATAGAAGTCACTTTACAAAGCTATATAGGAATCAATCCAAAGCTACATAGCTTTCTTCACCATCCTATATAGCTCTACCCACGAACCTATATAGGTCAGCCCGCCGACCAATATAGGTTCACACTGCCCTCCCATAGAGATGGATTTCGACCTAAGGGAAGTTGACCATAAAGAAAGCCCCAAGAAGTTTGACTTATAGGTGCTTTTACTTGCCTGTACACCGAGATAGCTTTTCTTGTAGACAGGCGCCACTTCCTCCATCCCCCCCCCCAAAAAAAGCATCATAGCCGAAGCGACGATGTCGCTTCGGCTATATAATTCATTAACCTTTGAGGAAAGGTACGAGAAGTTCGGAGATGCTTTACAAGTAAACTCAACTCCCTGTCCTCCTCATATCACACCTATAGAAGGTCTATCGCAGGAAGAATAAAGTTCTTCCAAGCTGAAGACTGGCAATCTCTGACATGAAGATGAGCACCACTTAGTGGCATTCCAAAAGATAACCCTTGACCAGCCAAGAACTGATCACTGAACTTATAGAACTCCTCCCGCACCTCTTCATGAGAAAGCTTTGTCAGGTCTAGGCTTGAGTCAGCATAGATCCAACGTCCACCATAATATAGAACTTCTAGAAGGAGGCGAAGGTCTTCCTCGCTCCGATCAAAAAGCTCCCTAAACTCATCCTCCATTCCAGCATTGATACGCGACTGGAAGACATTCATCTGACTCTGGTATCTTGAATAGACACCATGAAGAGTACTTGTTTTTTTCATGTTCATACTTAATATTAAATATATAGGGAACACTCGCTCTTCTGAATAGTTCAAAGCAAAGGGAAATTTCTACTCACCTATTCCAAAAATCTATCAAATTGAGCCTTTACCGATAAGCCAGCGTAGCCTGGATATCACAGAGTAAGCCTTCACACTTCCCCTCCCATTTATCACCAATAGAAGAACACGCCTTTCAAACACCTTAACGGCGCAGAATACCAACGCAGTAGCTTCCTTAAAAAGCTAAAGAAATTGGCTGTAGGAGGAAAGAAAAGTTGATTATATTTATGACGTATTCATCACTTAGACCTCATGATAATGAACCGATTCCTCCAACGACTACCGCGCTTGAGCTACCGCGCCAAGGTGGCCATGCTGCTCGTGTGTGGCGTTGTGGTGGGTTTAGGTGGGCTCTTCCTCTATCTGCTTAGGTTCCACACCTACTTAGGAGACGACCCCTCGGCCTGTGTCAACTGCCACATCATGACTCCTTACTACGCCACGTGGATGCACGGCGCCCACGCCCGCAACACCACGTGCAACGACTGCCACGTACCGCACGACAACGTCTTCCGCAAATACTTCTTCAAGGGGAAGGACGGTATGAACCACGTCTACAAGTTCGTCACGCGCCAAGAGCGTCAGGCCATCCAAGCCATCGACGAGAGCGCTGAGGTAATCATGGAAAACTGCGTGCGCTGCCACGCCACCCTCAATACCGAGCTTGTCAACACGGGGCGCATCACCTACATGGACGCCAAGTGCGACGAAGGGAAAGCCTGCTGGGATTGCCACCGCGACGTGGCCCACGGCAGGATGAACTCCCTCTCCTCGACCCCAGGGGCCGAAGTACCCCTGCCCGACTCGCCAGTGCCCGACTGGCTGCAGAAGATGCTGAACTAAGCATCCTCACCACGCAAGCATAATATCAGAATAACAAATAAAAGAGACTCAAAATCATGGCACAACAATTAAAACGTTGGCAGGGATGGCTCCTATTCGGAGGCTCTATGGTCGTAGTCTTCGTCCTCGGACTCGTCGTCTCCTCACTCCTGGAGCGCCGCGCCGAGGTGGTGAGCATCTACAACAACCGCAAGCACATCTTCAAGGACGCTATCGTGGCACAGAACGAGCTGTTCGCCGAAGACTTCCCCCGTGAATATCAGACGTGGCTCAAGACCGCCGACACCACCTACCAAGGCGAATTCAATAGCTCGCAGCGTGTCGACGTGCTCGCTGCCCGCCCCGAGATGGTCGTGCTATGGGCTGGCTACTCCTTCTCTATGGAGTACAACACGCCTCGTGGACACAAGCACGCTATCGAAGACATGGACGAGATCCTTCGTACCGGCTCCCCTGGCGTGAACGGCAACAAGGATATCCAGCCTGGTACCTGCTGGACGTGTAAGAGCCCCGACGTACCCCGCATCATGAAGGAGAAGGGTATCGCCGAGTTCTACAAGGCTCCCTGGAGCCAGTGGGGACCCGAGATCGTGAACACCATCGGCTGCTCCGACTGTCACGATGCCCGCACCATGAAGCTCAAGCCCGCACGCCCCGCCCTCTACGAAGCCTTTGAGCGTCGTGGCGAAGATGTCTCCAAGCAGTCCCACCAGCACATGCGCTCCCTCGTCTGTGCCCAGTGCCACACCGAGTACTACTTCAAGGGCGATGGCAAGTACCTCACCTTCCCCCACGACAAGGGCTTCACGGTCGAGGACATAGAGGCTTACTACGACGAGATGAACTACTCCGACTATACGCACAAGATCTCTCGTGCTCCCATCCTCAAGGCTCAGCACCCCGACTACGAGCTGTGGCGTATGGGTATCCACGGCCAGCGCGGCGTATCGTGCGCAGACTGCCACATGCCCTACGTGAGCGAAGGTGGAGTGAAGTACTCTGACCACCAGATCACCAGCCCTCTGGCGAAGATCGATAAGACCTGTCAGACCTGCCACCGCGAGGATGCCGAGACGCTCCGTCAGAACGTCTACGAACGTCAGCGCATGGCCAACGACGTGCGCAACCGCGTAGAGAAGGAGCTCGCTAAGGCCCACATCGAAGCTAAGTACGCTTGGGACAACGGTGCTACCGAAGCCGAGATGAAGGATGCTCTGCAGGCCATCCGCAAGAGCCAGTGGCGCTGGGACTTCGCTGTCGCCAGCCACGGTGCTTCCTTCCACGCACCACAGGAAGTGACGCGTATCCTCGGTCAGAGCCTCGGCTATGCTCAGGAAGCTCGCCTTGCCATCGCCAAGGTGCTGGCACGCCACGGCTTCTCAGGTGACGTCCCCATGCCTGACATCTCCACAAAGGAAAAGGCTTGGGCTTACATCGGCGTCGACGGCAAGAAGCTCCAGGCTGATAAGGCAGAGTTCATGAAGACCGTCGTACCTAAGTGGGTGCAGTCGGCTAAGGCACAAGGCAAGCTCATCGAGCTCTAAGCCGAGCCTGTTGCCCTGACACACATCTAAGTATCCCTACTTCAGCGCGGCGACAGACCTCATCGTCTGCCGCCGCGCTTTCGATATAACCCCAACCGCTTCCCCGTCTATGTTCAACGCACTCTGGAAAATGAGAGAAGGCTTCGTCACTGGTGCAGGCCTGATCCTCGTTGGGCTACTGCTGCAGTACACGGCAGGCCCGATCGACTGGTCAGCCTTCGCCTTCCCGGTGAATGCCATCGTCCTTACTTTCTACCTCCTCCTGCTCGTCATCATCTACGCGCTACGTCATCGGGTCCGCCTCTTCTCCTACCTCTTCACTGTCGAGGCGGCTGTCCCCACACTCATCTACGCAGCTATACTCACCGTAGCCATGGGGCTCACCCGTCAGGTAGCCCCTCACGAGCGAGCCATTGACCCCATTGGGCTCACACGAATGCTGTCCTTCTGGCCCTTCGTGCTCATCTATGCCCGCCTCGCTGGTATCGTGGGGCTCATCGCGATACGGCAGATCTTACACTTCCGCCTGAGAGAGGTCCCTTCGCTGCTCTCCCACATCGGACTCTTCATCGCCATCGTCGCTGCGACGCTCGGCAGTGCCGATATGGAGCGCGTGAAGCTCAAGGCCACCACCGACATGCCCGAGTGGCGTGCCACCCACGATCAGGGCTTCATGGAGCTACCGCTGGCCATCCAGCTGGAGAAGTTCACCATCGACGAATACCCCCCCAAGCTCCTCCTCATCAATAGTAAGACTGGGAAGTCCATACCAGAGAAGAACCCACAGATCGTCCTTATCGATAAGCACTTCCATGAAGGCATGCTGTCGCAGTGGCGCATCCGTGTACACAAGAACTATCCCCTCGCAGCTCCCGTCATGGCGGACGACACGACGAAGTACGTGGAGTGGGGGTCATCGGGCGCTGTGACGGCACTCCTCGTCGAGGCCCAACCGATGAAGAATGGCAAGGAAGTGGGCAAGCCCATCATCGGATGGGTCACCTGTGGTAGCTACCTCTTCCCCTTCCAAGAGCTGAAGCTCACGAAGGACCTGAGCCTCGTGATGGCACGCCGCGAACCCGAGCGCTACGCCTCACGCATCCATATCTATACGCAGACGCAGAAGAACATCGTCGCCACCGTCGAGGTCAACAAGCCCGTGACGGTCGACGGATGGAAGATCTACCAGCTCAGCTATGATGAAGCGATGGGTCGCTGGAGCGAGACCAGCACCTTCGAGCTCGTCAAGGACCCTTGGCTCCCCGCCGTCTATGTGGGCATCTATCTACTCTTGGCTGGCGCTATCCTCACCTTCATCACAGCACAGAAGCGCCGCCGCTAAGCAAGGCGACCTGAGTGTAGGGAAAGTCCTTACCCCAAGCGCGCACCGCTCCAATGGCTCACGGACAAGCTCCCCTACCCCTTCTGCTTCTTCACCCCAACCCTATCAACTCTATCCTTATGACTTGGGATTCCTTCATATTCTTCGCTATCCCTGCCCTCCTCCTGTGGGCGGGTGGTGCTTGGACGGCTTGGAAAAAGCGTCCGCTACCGACCTATCTCCTCACCGCTGCAGGGCTGCTCGTTTACTTCGCCTTCATCCTCGGGCTGTGGATGTCGCTGGAGCGCCCGCCCCTTCGCACGATGGGTGAGACCCGCCTGTGGTACGCCTTCTTCCTCCCCACGGCGGGGCTGATCGTCTATTCGCGCTGGCGCTACCCTTGGATCCTTGCTTTCAGCACCGTCCTGGCAGGCGTCTTCACCACGATCAATATCGTCAACCCCGACATCCATAACAAGACGCTCATGCCAGCGCTGCAGAGCCCATGGTTCGCTCCGCACGTCATCGTCTATATGTTCGCCTACGCCGTGCTGGGTGCCGCTGCACTGATGTCGGCCTACCTACTGTGGTTCAAGAAGTCACCCATCAACGATCACGAGATGGATATCTGCGACAACCTCGTGCAGGTCGGCTGGGCGTTTATGACTGTCGGTATTCTCTTCGGGGCGCTCTGGGCGAAGGAAGCCTGGGGGCACTACTGGGCGTGGGACCCCAAGGAGACTTGGGCTGCCGCTACATGGTTCGCCTATCTGGCTTATATCCACGTGCGCATCCGTTCGGACCGCTACCGCCGTGCTGCGCTCTGGGGGCTCTTCATCTCGTTCATCCTCCTGCAGATGTGCTGGTGGGGTATCAACTACCTACCCTCCGCCCAAGGTGCCAGCGTCCACACCTACAGCTTGGGCTAAGGCTCTCCGCCCATAAGCCTATATAAAAGTATCGTCCCCACCCGTAGCCTCGGCTACAGGTGGGGACGCTTCTATATTTTATTTTAAGGTCAAACTTGAAGAGAGACGAGCTCATTGACCTCCGTCTCCGTTGCCTCTGGGTTGAGATCAACATAGGGCATATGGAGAAGTTTGTATGCTCTTAAGAATAGCTCACTTGTATCTGCGTCATTCTTACTTGCCTCAATAGTGGGAGTCAAGATATCAGTCTCAAACTTCTTATTGACAATGTATTCGAACGTAATCTCTTTATCCTTAAATCTTTCATCGCTACTCAACGCATCAAAGGCTGGTTTAATCAAATCATTCTTTGCCTTATCCACTTTGGGAGAGGCAAAAATGATTGTGCATTTTCGACCTGGGAAGCAGCCCAGCATTATCATATAAGACCGCACAAATTTCTTCATCACACGATCTCGTGCATTGACTTTTTTACCATACCCCAGCCCTCTCTCATGAAAGGCAACATCTATGGCATATACGTTCCCGTCTTTATCAACTCCTAGTGCATCGATCTCAGCCTGCTTTAAGAACTGACTAAAGTCAGATGTCAAGACATCCTTAACATCAAAATCTGTTACTGCTATTTTCTCTTTGCTTGAAGATCCTTTTAATTCTTCATAGAGTTCTTCTGCTGGAGACTCCTTCCCTAACTCCTGCAACCACCAGCTTGATAGTTTCCAATTAGTCTGATAGACCACGCATCTCTTCACGTGCTTGAGGTAGCTCAAGGCTAGGGACTCTCCGATTTCGATTTTCATGAGATCTATTTGTATTGAGTTTGACGATGTGCAAAGCTAGGAAGAATAAGTCTGGCGGGCAAAGGGTATACCCTCCGTGATCAATACGTATACGTTTCAGGCACGAAACGTATACGTATTGGGGGAGGATGGTTTGGGCGAGGAATCTTGAGGCGTTTCACTGGGAGAAAGGTCACCCCTTTAGTACCCCTTTTACGACCCACCATGGGTTTCCAAACCATCCCTTGGCTCAAGCCTCGG
This sequence comes from Porphyromonas bobii, assembly GCF_943169685.1. Taxonomy (NCBI): domain Bacteria; kingdom Pseudomonadati; phylum Bacteroidota; class Bacteroidia; order Bacteroidales; family Porphyromonadaceae; genus Porphyromonas; species Porphyromonas bobii. The sequence goes on along the minus strand of NZ_CALPBU010000006.1, from coordinate 81,238 downwards.
GCAAAGGCTAAGCTTGAAGCCTAGATGAGCTCGAATCCGCCAACCCATACTAGGCGCTAACCTACGCCCTCAGCTAAGGGCACAGTGGGGCATAAGCACCCATAAAGAAGCGTCCCCACCCGTAGTCTCAGCTACAGGTGGGGACACTTATTTAATATCGCCTTGCTATATGCCTTCTTTGCTGGCTATTGGTGATTCACTGGGAGAGCCCGAGTCACCCTACTGGTAATTCGGGTCGGTCGTCACATAAAATTTCCGTGGATCGCAGGCTGTCGTAAAGATGACGATACTGGGAGTACGCACACCAGGCATCGTCTCCCCTCCGATGAGCATACCATCCATCATCGAAGAAGACCTATCCAGATAGACGGCATCTGCTCGACCATCGAAGTGAAATCCGCTTTTCGCTTCCCCCCTCCCTCTCGACCTATCGAAGGAGTACCAGTCGCTGCAGAAACCATACCATGCAGGATCATGGCCGAGATAAGCACGATGCTCTGCCTGCAGCTTCTTCACCAGACGACGATTGCCCTTAGCTTTCGCAGCCTTCAGATCCTTCTCTCGCTGGAGTGCCGTCACAAAGAGATCAGCCCGCACCCCACCGGAGAAGCTGGCCTCGCCCCCCGAAGCATAACCACCCCCAAAGCCATGGGCAGCGATGGGGTCATCGGGTGCGATCTTGTAAGTCTGCCACTGCTTCGTCTGAGGTGTATAAGTCATATAGGTGACATCGGCCTGGACTCGTTGATCGGGCTCATCTACACCTGTGAATGATCCCATAACACTTAAGTACGGGACGCCGGAAGAAGTATCGCTTTCATCCTGATTCGTCATAGCTACGAGCTTGAGGAAAGGGCTATGCGGATAAGGCGTCTCCTCACGCCACTCCTTTTGCGGACGGCTGAGGTCGAGAGACAGGACGGTATTGGAGAGCTTCCCGTTCACACGACCCCCGATGAGGTAGAGCACATTCTCTATAAGCGCTGAAGCCATCCCACTACGAGGCTCTGGCAAGCTGGGGAGCGGAGTGATCGTCATACCATGGCGATTGCCCAGCTGAATGATATAGGCATCACGTAGGTCTCCCTCAGCAGACTGCCCACCTGCGACGATGAGCTGATCATCATACTGCTGGAAGGCCGCATAGGCCGTCGGTTGGGGCAAATGCCCTATGAGCCACCACCATATATCTACTTCCGAAGCCTTTGTCTCACAAGCATGATGCACTGCGCCAAGATACTCGCCGATATAGATCTCTGAATAGTAGCGCTTTGCTCCACCCTTTCGTGCTGGGCGGTCGGGGAAGTTACACCCACCAGCCATCACAAGTAGTCCTGGACGTAGTTCTCCCGCTATATGCCCCGACACGCCCTTGGCATAGGCGGAGTCTAACTGAGGCGTCTTAGCCTCGAACATGCGATAATCCTCTTGCGCCTGTGACGTGCCGTAGCTTCCACCCACCGCAAGCAGGAAGAGCCCCACAAGTCGCACTCTATATAGTATGCTATTCATCATTGTCTATTCACTCTTTATTAGCCGGCAGGAAGCGATGTCCTCGGCGTGATTTGGTAGCGTAAAGATGAGAATAATCGGCAGCATGACCATAGGCTTCTAACATCCCCTTCTCAGGAGGGGTGCTACCGACCTATATTGGTCAGCGGGTGAATCTATATAGGTCACGACGCGGAGCTATACTGGTCGTCACGTCAACCTATATTGGTCGGAGCAGCGACCTATATAGGTTCGCACACCCCACTCCCCAATATGCCCCTCCGAAGTGATACGCTTTTCCCTTCGCCTTATCGCACGTATTCCTCTTATCCAGCGGATGGAAAAGCATCGTTCTCGTGAAGGAAAAAGCGCCATCACGTAGTAGTTTTCCTCTGTCTATGTACGTAGTCTTAAAGACCAGGCACGTAAACCCAAATATCCACGTACGTAGATGTTAGATCCACGTACGTAGCCCAAACTTATCTGCCACTCGTCCGCAACTTTTATCCCTACGCAGAGCAACAACCTCTATATATAATGTATAGTCGAGGGAGGCGGGAAAGGGGTGCATTGTAGCAGGTGAGGGTGAGATTTCGGGGGAAGGAAAGGGGCAATTCCATCCCTCCTCGGGGGTGCCCGAGAGGGAGAAAAGAGGGGGAAAAGGGGCGAAAAAAATGTATCTCGCTGAGGGATAAAGCGGTGCGATTTTGGGCTGAACCTTTAGGGGAAAGTGCGGTTTTGTTTTCGTAGCTTTGTACAAAATTTGATTGGATTGCTTCGGGAGTCCACTCGTAAATATCACATTTTCAACAACCATCATGACAGAGAGCAAACGCGCTTTATCTGAATACGTTTACCAAAGTAAGTATTCCTTGTTCCGCGAAGACTTGGGTCGTAAAGAGACCTGGGACGAGAGCGTCGAACGTATCCGCCAGATGCACCTGACGCACCTGGAGCGCTTCGCCCCCCAGGCGCTGCAAGACGAGTGGTTCATGACCCAGTTCAATGAGGCCATCGACTACTACAGGCTGAAGAAGTTCGTTGGGTCCCAGCGCAACCTCCAGTTCGGCGGTGAGCCCGTCCTGAAGTCCTCAGCGAAATCCTATAACTGTAGCTACTCGCACTGTGACCGCCTTGAGGTCTTCCGTGAGATCGAGTGGCTCCTGCTCAGTGGCTGCGGCTGCGGTCTCTCCGTAGAGCAGGCTCACGTAGACAAGCTCCCTGCGCTCCTCCCCGCCAGCGAGCTGTCTCAGGAAAGCGAAGCCTATGTCATCGGTGACAGCATCGAGGGCTGGGCTGACTCCATCCACCGCCTTCTCGAATACTACTTCATCCCTGGCGTCAAGAAGCCCGTCTTCGACTACTCTGAGATCCGCCCCAAGGGTGCTAAGATCGCTAAGCGCTTCATCGCTCCTGGACCTGACGGTCTGCGTATGGCACTCGATAAGATCCGTGCCCTGATGAATGCTGCCGTCGCAGCTGGTCAGAAGCGCCTCTCTGCCCTGCAGTGCACCGACATCATCGCTCACCTGGCAGACTCCGTCCTCTCGGGTGGTGTCCGTCGCTCGGCGCTGATGATCCTCTTCTCTCCCGAAGACACGGAGATGGTGAACTGTAAGCACGGCGACTGGTTCTCTACCAATCCCCAGCGTGCTCGCTTCAACATGTCGGCCGCTCTCAACCGCGGCGAAGTCGATCGCTCACTCTATGAGTCGCTCTTCCAGGCGATGCGCACGAGCGGTGACCCCGGTCTCTACTGGAGAGATAAGTTCGGCGTCGGCTGTAACCCCTGCTGCGAAATCGGCTTCTTCCCCACGGACAAGAATGGCGATACGGGCTGGCAGGTATGTAACCTTGCCTCCATCAATGGGATGGAATGTACGAGCGAAGAGGAGTTCTACAAGATCTGCCGCTGCGCGTCTACGCTCGCTACCGTGCAGGCTACCTACATGGACTTCCCCTACCTCGGACAGGCTACGACGAATATCATCCAGTCAGACCCCCTCATCGGTGTATCTATTGGTGGGATCATGAACAACCCTCAGATCCTCACGAACAAGGATATCCTCGCCGTCGGGGCTATGCAGGTACGCCAGCAGAACTCTCAGTGTGCTCGCATCCTCGGCATCAACCCCGCCAGCCGTACGACCTGCGTCAAGCCTGACGGTACGGTGAGCCTCCTGCTCGGTATGACCTCGGGTATCCACGGCGCTTACGCTAAGCGCTACCTGCGTAGCGTCGAGGCCAACATCGAAGAGCCCAACCTCAAGGCTTACGAAGAGGCTAACCCCAAGGCTGTACAGCCCAACATCTTCAAGCCCGCTACGGACAAGAAGATCTTCTTCCCCATCGAAGAAAGCGAAGACACTCTTCTGCGCAGCGAACTCAGTGGCGTCAAGCTCCTCGAGTACGTCAAGCTCGTCCAGCAGAGCTGGGTCATCCCTGGCATGAGCGACATGGAGTCTCCCATCAAGAATAATGTATCGAACACCGTCGACGTGCCCAACGACCAGTGGGATGCCGTCTGCGACTGGGTCTGGGAGAACCAAGACCACATCGCTGGCGTGACCTTCCTCTCGACCTACGGCGATATGGACCTGCCTCAGGCTCCTATGTGCAAGGTCTCGACGGCTGAGGAGATCCTCCGCGAATACGGCGTCGGTAGTATGTTCGCTTCGGGGCTCGTCGTGGACACGATCGAGGTCTTCGGCGACCTGTGGAAGGCTTGCGAATCGGCTCAGGGCCGTGGCGAGCAGCTCTTCGTCTCGGACTACGCTATCGATGACTACATCCAGCGTCACAGCGTCGAGGGCGAAGCCCCCTGCCTGGACCGTGAGCACGTGCGTGGCATCCTCTCAGCACGCCTGCAGGACAAGGTCGAGAACCTCGCTGCTAAGCGCGATATCGTCCGCCGTATCGAGAAGTTCGCCCACAACTACTACCGTGGCGACATCTACAAGGCGGTGAACGTGCTGAAGAGCGTCAATAACCTCCACCTCTTCGAGGTCCTGAAGAAGACGTACAAGCCCGTTGACTGGAAGAGCGTCGACTTCTCTGGCAAGCAGTTCACCAATGCCGATGAGCTTGGTGCAGCCTCCTGCGCTGGTGGTGCCTGCGAGATCAAGTAACGACTCCCCCGCCTCCCTCTGAGGCACTCAAATAAAGCACAAGCCCCCGAGTAAGCAAGTGAGCTTACTCGGGGGCTTGTCTATTGGAGAGGAGCCTCGTAGCTGGGCTACAAGACGCCCAAATAGAGGGAGAGGAAGCAGCGTATATACGCAGGGGAATCTCCGTATATACGGAAATATTTTTTCGTATATGCAGAAATTTATTTCTGCATATGCGAAAATTCAGCGCCTTATATACGGGCGTCCGTCCCTATTTCTTCTGCTTGACTAGCAGATTCATTACGAATAGGATGACGATAGCGCCGATGGCTCCCGTCACAATCGAGCCAATCCAGCCTTCGCCCAGAGAGGTATTGAAGACCTTCTCCAAAAGCCACGACCCTACGCCACTCCCTAGGATACCTACGACGATATTCCCGAGAAGTCCGAGGCCACTACCTCGATAGATAATCCCGCCCAGCCATCCGGCCAGGGCTCCTGTAATCAGTGTTGCAATCATACTTATAAGCTTTGCTATTAAATTCAGCTACGAAGGTAAGGTTTATTGGTTGGAAGGCAAGACATCAAAGCTCGGCGCCTTCCCCCTTACGCTCTGGCCTCCTCGGGCTACCCACAAAAAGAGCCACCCCACCGTCAGCACGGAGCTAACGGTGGGGTGGCTTTGTATTGGACTTCGCCAGCCACCCGAAGGAGGCAAGGCGAGCGGTGTACTATCCGCCGAAGTCGTCGAAGAAGAGCTGGCTACGCGGTACGCCGAGGTCTTCGAGCATCACCTTCACGGCGTTGGCCATAGGACCAGGACCGCACATGTAGTACTCGATATCTTCGGGCGCATCGTGATCCTTCAGATAGTTGTCGTAGATGACCTGATGGATGAAGCCGACGTAGCCGGTCCAGTTGTCTTCGGGCTGGGGGTCAGAGAGCGCGATGTGGAAGCTGAAGTTGGGGAACTGCTTCTCGATCTCGCGGAAGTCCTCTTCGTAGAAGATCTCCTTCTTGCTTCGTGCACCGTACCAGTAAGAGACCTTACGGCCCGTGTGGAGCGTGCGGAAGAGGTGGAGGATCTGAGCACGCAGAGGAGCCATACCAGCACCACCACCGATGTAGAGCATCTCAGCATCCGTGTCCTGGATGTGGAAGTCCCCATAAGGACCGCTCATGCGGACCTTGTCCCCAGGCTTCAGCGAGAAGATGTAGGACGAGGAGATACCAGGAGAGACGGGGAGCCACTTGTGCGTAGCGCGGTCCATAGGAGGCGTAGCGATACGGACGTTGAGCGTGATGATGTTCCCTTCGGCAGGGTAGTTAGCCATCGAGTAAGCACGGATAGTCTCCGTATCATTCTTACAGGTCAGGCTCCACATATCGAAGTGATCCCAGTCGCCACGGAACTTCTCATCGATGTCGTAGTCGGCATACTTGATATCATAGGGAGGGATGGTGATCTGTGCGTAGCTACCGCTCTGGAAGTTCATCACTTCACCCTCGGGGAGCTTCACGACGAATTCCTTGATGAAGGTCGAGACGTTGCGGTTTGAGACGACTTCGCACTCCCACTCCTTGACGCCGAAGACGGACTCAGGTACGATGACCTGCATGTCTTCCTTGACCTTGGTCTGGCAAGCCAGACGCCAGTGTTCCTTCTGCTCCTTGCGAGAGAAGAAGCCCGTCTCCGTAGGCAGGATTTCCCCACCACCTTCGACGACACGGCAGCGGCACTGACCGCACGAACCGCTACCACCGCAAGCGGAGGAGAGGTAGATATTCTCACCCTGCAGAGTGCTCAGCAGCGTACCACCGATGGGTACTTCTGCTTCCTTCTCCCCATTGATGGTGAGCTTGACGTTGCCTGATGGGACGAGCTTGCTCTTAGCGACAAGCAGGACGATCACCAGGAGCAGTGTGACCACGAGGAAGATGCCCACACTGACGAGTATAATGGTTGTATTCATTTCGTTGAGTCTTCGCTTTCGTTACATCTTGACACCAGAGAAGCTGAGGAAGGCAATCCCCATGAGCGCCGTGACGATGAAGGTGATCCCGAGGCCACGCAGGGGCTTGGGCACATCAGAGTACTGGAGCTTCTCACGGATAGCAGCCATCCCGACGATAGCGAGCATCCAGCCGATACCGGAGCCGAGGCCGTAGATGGTAGCTTCACCGATGGTGGGGAATTCACGCTGCTGCATGAAGAGTGATCCACCGAGGATAGCACAGTTCACAGCTATCAGCGGGAGGAAGATCCCGAGCGAAGCGTAGAGCGAGGGGCTGAAGCGCTCGACGAGCATCTCCACAAGCTGCGTGAAAGCGGCGATGACGGCGATGAAGATGATGAAGGAGAGGAAGGAGAGATCTACACCTGCGGCATCAGCACCGAGGAGCCAATCAAGCGCCCCCTGCTTGAAGACCTTGGTCTCAAGGAGGTAGTTGATAGGCAGCGTACAGGTCAGGATAAACGTGACAGCGATACCCAGGCCAAAGGAGGTCTTTACGTTCTTCGATACTGCCAGGAAGGAGCACATCCCCAGGTAGTAGGCGAAGATCATGTTATCGATGAAGATCGACCTAAAGAATAAGGCTAATGAATCCATTCTTTGTTAGTTCTTATTTGCGTGGGTAAAGGTTAGTTTTCCTGAAGCTCCTTGTTGTACGAGCGGTGGATCCAGATGAGCACAGCCACGGAGATAAGTGCCATAGGAGGCAGGATCATCAGACCGTTGTTGACATAGCCGTGGATACCATCGGTAGCGTAGAAGCTCTGAGGGATGATCTGGAAGCCGAGGAGCGTACCAGAGCCGAGGAGCTCACGGAAGAAGCCTACAGCGACGAGGACAGCACCGTAGCCAAGACCGTTCCCGATACCATCGAGGAAGGATTCCCAAGGACCGTTACCCAGAGCGAAGGCTTCGAGTCGACCCATGAGGATACAGTTCGTGATGATCAGCCCGACGAAGACGGAGAGCTGCTTGCTGACGTCGTAAGCATAAGCCTTGAGGACTTCGCTGACGATGGTCACCAGGGTAGCTGCCACGACGAGCTGCACGATGATGCGGATACGGTTAGGGATCGTCTTACGCAGGAGCGAGATGACGACGTTGGAGAAGGCGACGACGACCGTCACAGAGAGTGCCATGACGATAGCGGGCTCGAGCTTAGAGGTTACAGCCAGCGCGGAGCAGATACCGAGCATCTGCACCATGATGGGGTTGTTCTTGCTGAGTGGCCCGAGGAGCGTTTCTTTATTCTTTTTATTCCAGAGAGACATGGCTACTGAGCGTTATAGGTTTCAAGAAATTTTTGGAAGGGCTTGAGCGAGGCAGCGAGCATATCGTTCACACCATTGCTGGTGAGCGTACCGCCCGAGATACCATCGACGTAGTCCTTATCCTCGACCTTCTGGCCATTCTTGACGACAGCGATACCGGTGAAGGCGCCTTCACGGAAGATGTGCTTACCCTTGAACTGGGCAGAGAAGTGTGGCGTGGAGATTTCAGCACCGAGACCTGGGGTTTCCCCAGCGTTGCCGAAGTCAGCCCCATCGACCGTAGAGTGGTCAGCAGCATCGATAGCGATGTAGCCCCAGATCTTATTCCACAGACCTGCACCATTGAGGGGGAGGACGTAGAGGGTCTTCCCGTTGACCTCAGCGACGTAGACGGGGAGGTCTTGCTTCTCACCCTTAGCGATGAGCTTATAGGAGAGCTCGGTGTTGGCATTGAAAGCGTCACTCTTACCGACTTCTTCCCCTTCGAAGGTCTTGACGACCTGGCCCTCTTCGTTGACGAGGAGTTCCTTCTTGATAAGGTCCTTGTAGGTGGAGATGACGGCGGACTTATCAGGGCTCTGACCGAGTGCGCGGAGGATCTGCTGCATCTTGTCGATGTTCGCATTCTCCTGCTGTGCGGGACGCAGGACGATCGCTGCACCTGCCAGGAGGACTGCAGCGAGGATGACCATCACCGCAGCATAGATCAGTACATAAGAATTCTTATCTCTATTCATCGTTGTAGCGGTGTTGGATTAGTTCTGAGCCTTAGCGGAGAGACGCTTGAGACGCTTCTGCGTATTGCGCTCTACCACGATATAGTCGATGAGAGGTGCGAAGGTGTTCATCAGGAGGATAGCGAGCATCATACCTTCAGCGTACCCAGCATTGAGCACACGGATGAAGACGACCATTACCCCGATGAGGAAACCATAGACCCACTTCCCAGCTTCGGTGCGTGCAGCGGTCACGGGGTCCGTAGCCATGAAGACGATACCGAAGGCGAAGCCACCATAGATGAGGTGGTGAAGTGCAGATACCTGCATAGCGGGCGTAGCACCGATGGCGTTGAAGACAGCAGCCATAGCGAAGACACCGACGACACCAGATACCATGATCTTGTAGCTGGCGATACCCGTATAGATGAGGATGCAAGCCCCGATGAGGATAGCGAGCGTGGAGACTTCACCTACCGAGCCTGGGAGGAAGCCGAGGAAGGCATCCCAGTCGGTGAGAGGACCACCGAGCGTATTGTGGATGTCGGGGAGCATACCCTTAGCAGCAGCGATCTGCCCGAGGGGCGTAGCACCAGAGAAGCCATCGACAGCCTTCTCAGCACCACCGAGCCCGAAGGTCGAGCCGAGGCGTACCCACACGCTGTCACCAGACATAGCGGCGGGGTAAGAGAAGAAGAGGAAGGCACGCGTGATCAGCGCTACGTTGAAGACGTTGTAGCCCGTACCACCGAAGACTTCCTTAGCGAAGACTACAGCGAAGGCAGTAGCGACAGCGATCATCCACAGTGGGGTCTCCACAGGGATAATCATCGGGATGAGAATCCCCGTGACGAGGAACCCTTCCTGGATCTCCTCATGCTTCATCTGGGCGATGATGAATTCAATACCCAGACCTACAGCGTAGGAGACGATGATCTGAGGCAGCACGGAGAGGAAGCCATAGAAGAAGGTGCTCCAGAAGGAAGCCTCTACACCTACAGCGATATTGTGCTGCAGCCCGACGTTGTACATCCCGAAGAGCAGCGCAGGCAGGAGAGCGAAGATGACTACGCTCATCGTGCGCTTGCTATCGATGGCATCGTGGACGTGAGCGCCACGACGCTTCGAGGTCGTATTGGGGACGAAGAGGAACGTCTCAAAGCCGTCGAAGACTGACTCCAGGGCCGAGAAGCGCCCCCCCTTCGTGAAGGCGGGCTTAATCTTATCGATTTGTTTTCTTAATGCGTTCAAGGTCGTTGTCCTTTTAATGAGTGAAACCTTCTATTAGTTCATTTCCTTGTACAGCTCATCCAGACCCTGACGTACGATCTGCTGGAGAGGTATCTTGGACGTGTCGACGAATTCGCAGACAGAGAAGTCTTCGGGAGCCACCTCATAGATACCGCGAGCCTCCATATCGTTGATGTTGAAGGCGATGATGCTCTTCAGGAGGAACTCAGGATAGATATCCATAGGGAAGACACGGTCGTACTCGCCACTCATGATCATAGCTCGGCGACCACCCTTGACACGGGCATCGAGCACATACTCCTTCTTAGGCATAAGCCAAGAGAAGTAAGAGCGGCTGTGGCTGTACTGGTTGAGACGAGGCAGAGCCCAGCCAAAGACCTCGTGCACGTCGTCCCCCTCGGGGATGATCGTGATCTGGTCAATAGAGTAGCTCATGCGGTCGTGCTCTTCATCGACCTTGATACCGGAGAAGACATCCCCCTCGATGATGCGCTCATGCTCACCCTTCTTACCGAGACGGCCTGCGAGGGCTTCGGTGAAGCGGGCACCAGGCAGGACGGTCAGATAGCCCGTCTCCTTGGCTTCGGAGCCCGTGAGAGCGATGGTGCGGGAGAAGTCGACCTTACCGGTCTTGAGGAAGCGGCCGATCACAAGAAGATCGCTGGCCTTGAGCGTCCAGACGGTCTCTTCCTTGTTGATAGGCGCCGTGTGGTTGATCAGCGTACCGACCAGACCTGCGGGGTGTGGCCCGCGGACTTCGACGCGCTCGACACCCGTCACACCCGTCAGTTCGCCAGGAGCGACACCGAGGTAGACCTTACCCGTGGTAAGCTTGGTGAGAGCGGTGAGAGCCAGCTGTAGCTCGTCCTCGTGACCCTGAGCCAGATAGCTGAAGCGGGGAGCAAGGGGAGCGGTGAAGTTCGCCGTGACGAAGATGTCACGGGGCTCAGTCAGAGGATTAGCCAGACGGTCGTAGGGACGCTGCTTGAAGAAGCTGAACATACCACTCTCCAGGAGGAGAGCAAGTACCTCAGAGCGCTGCATCTTTTCGACCCCAGCCGTGGCGAAGGACTTGTACTCCGTCGTCGCATCGGGGCGTACTTCGACGCTCAGGACCTTGCGCTTGGCACCGCGATTGACAGCGATGACTTCGCCACTGACAGGCGAGGTCAAGCACAGCTCAGGCGCACCCTTGTGGCACAGCAGAGCATCGCCTGCCAGCACCTTGTCGCCTGGGTGAACGATCACTTTAGGGACGAAGCCGATGTAATCATCGGGGACGACGGCATAGCTCTCCGTGCGCTGGGCTGCTGCGAGTTGCGTCTCAGCGGCCTTTCCCTTCAGATTCAGCGTGAGGCCCTTCTTTATCGTGATAATGTTCGGCATAACACGTGATTTGATGATTTGTTTAGTTAAATTATTTGGGTACAAAAGTACACATTCTTTGCCATACTCTACCTATAATAAGGGAGGCAGCGCCCCACCACATCCCCACAACAAGCGAAGAGGGTATGCATAACTCCCCATCTTCGGCGTTCCTCACAGCCTCGCGCGCGTACATTATTATAGGCACTCACCCACAGACCTCCTCTTCAAGAGAAGCTCCCCTGACGTCGGACACCCCCTCCTACAGCCCGCTACCCGCTCCCTTCCCTCGAAGGCCATCGCAGGCTCCACCCGAGGTCGATAAATGAACCTATATTGGTCGGCGGGCTGACCTATATAGGTGCGTGGGTCGAGCTATATAGGATGACGAAGAAAGCTATATAGCTTTGGACTGATTCCGTATAGCTTTGTGAAGTGACCTATATTGGGTTGTTGCTCCGCATAGGGATAAAAGTTACGGACGAGTGGCAGATAAGTTTGGACTACGTACGTGGCTCTAATATCTACGTACGTGGATATTTGGATTTGCGTGCCTGGTCTTTAAGACTACGTGCATAGATAGAAGAATACCACTACGTGAAGGCGCTTTTTTCTTTACGAGAACGATGTTTTTTCCTCCGCTGGATAAGAGGAATACGCGCGATAAGGCGAAGGGCTTGCGTATCTCTTCGGAGGGGCATATCGGGGAGCTGGGCGTGCGATGCCTTAGCGCTCTAAATAGAGGACAGGACTCTACCGCAACAGTCTCCTATAGGTCGCGCAGCGAAGCAATATAGGTCAGCCCGCCGACCAATATAGGTTCGCACATCCTCCCTCCACGAGTCCGAAGCGCACACCTCTACTCCAAAGCACGTCCCCAGCACCATAAGAGCGGGCGATAAAGTCGGTATTTTGCACTGCAAACCTACCTACAATTATGTATTTTTTCTCCGTGATTTCACCTCTCAGCAAAGCACAGCTCAGCGCAGATTCTCACACAACGCACTATAATACAGATGATTTCCAGATCACACCGACGATATGCGAGGCTACCTACCGCCCAAATTCAATCCTGTGAAAGGGCATATATTTGCGGCGTTTTTCAGGGCAAAAGCCCCTGTCAACCTCCAATCATAATTCACCCATCCTAACCACTGACGTGATGAAATTTCAGAGATTAGCAGCCCTCACCTGCTTCGTAGCAGCAGGGATATTGATTAGCTCCTGCGACAAGGAGACCCCACGACAAGAGCAGAAGCCTGCTCAGCCCACGACACCCGTAGTACAACCCGAAGAGCCAGCAGCCCCAGGCGAGGCCCGCGTAGCTGTCGCTCAGCCAGGGGGCTTGGAGGCAGCTCTGAAGGGTCAAGATCTGGAGCAGCTCACCAAGCTCACCGTCCGCTCTGGCGCCCTAAACCAAGCCGACTTAGACTACGTGACCAAGAGCCTCAAGATCGAAGCGATCGACCTGAGCGCTGCCACCCTCCGTCTCGGAGACGAGGATAAGGGCTTCTACGGCAATAGCACACTCAAGAAAATCACCGCCCCTGCAGATATCGAGAAGACGCAGAAGGACTGGTTCTCCAATACCTTAGCCACAGAGATCATCTTCCCAGGCAATAAGCTCAAGAGCTTCGGTGGTGCCGTGTACAACGAGAAGCTCAAGAGCATCACCCTGCCCAACTCCGTAGAGGAGATCGGTGCAGCAGCCTTCGCCAATAGCAACTTCGAGAGCATCACACTCTCCACCAGCCTCAAGAGCATCCCCACCGAAGCCTTCAAGGGCTGCCGTCGTCTGACGAAGCTCACCATCCCCACGAGCGTGACGGAGATCAAGGACAACGTCTTCACGGGCTGTGCACAGCTCAAGGAGATCACCTTCCTCTGCCCCGCTCCTACCTTCACCACCAACGACCTTGACGAAAACGCCTTTGAGGAATTCGACTACTCGATCGAGCCCACGTTCACCGTACCGAAGGGTACGAAGGACGCCTACCTCAAGGCACTCAACTGGTCACCCAAAAGCCGCGTAGCTAAGTACTTCGTCGAGGCAGAATAAGCAGCATCCCCTATCAGCAAGCGCCCTTCTCACAGCCTGCATCCACACCCCAAGCTAAGCGAGGGGATGAGGGAGCGCTGTGAGAAGGGCGTACCTACCACCATACAACAACTCAGATATGAACCACAAGAAGCTCCTTCCCCTCTTCGCAATAGCTCTCCTCCCCTATGCGGCATTCACGGCCTGCAGCACCGACACCCCCAAGACGGAGAAGACGGACGGGAAGAAAGACCCACATACCGACGGCTCTACGGGAGCCACCACGAAGCCAGGCACGCCCGTGACACCTACGCCTGCCGACCCCAAAGAGAATCTCCCTGCTCTACGCGAGGGCGAGGTCCGCATCGCCGTGCCACAGGCTGGCGGCCTGGAGGCAGCTCTCAAGGGCAAAGACCTCTCGAAGGTGCGCATCCTACTCCTCACCTCGGGCGCTATCAACCAAGCCGACTGCGACTTCATCCGCTACCAAATGAAGGCTCTCGAGGAGCTGGACATCAGCCGTGTAGCCTTCGGCATCGGTGATGATGAGTACGGACTCAAGGACAATAAGAGCCTGAAGAAAATCATCGCTCCCGCGACGCTACGCCGCACAGCCGATGGATGGTTCAGCTACACCCGTGCCGAGGAGATCATCTTCCCTGGGGACAAGCTGCGCATCTTCGGTGGCGCTCTCTTCAACGAGCGAGCCAAGAAGATCACGCTCCCCGAGTCGGTAGAGGTCATCCTCGCCAATGCCTTCTGGAACAACAACAAGATGGAGTCCATCACCCTACCCAGCAAGATCAAGGTCATCCCCGCGCGTTGCTTCTACTTCTGCAAGAGCCTCAAGAGCATCGACATCCCCGCAGCTGTGACCGAGATCCAGGAAGATGCCTTCGCCGAATGTGTACAGCTCGAGCGCATTACCTTCCTCGGTGAAGCTCCCGCCCTACCGAAGGGTAAGAACGGCCAGACACTGAGCCCCTTTGCCTCCGTCGTGTGGGAAGCTGACGGACAGCGTAAGTGCGTCATCCGTGTCCCCAAGGGGAAGACTGAGAGCTTCCTCGAGAAGTGGCAGTGGTCCGCTGACAAGGCCAGTCGCTTTGAGGAATACTAAGCGACCACCCCGCCTATGCGCACAGCACACACCTCACCCCTCCGCCCCAAGCTCTCCACCCTCCTACTCCCCATCATAGCCCTCGGACTACTATGGGGGTGTAGCGGGGAGAAGTCGAAGAGTGAGCCGAATGATGGCACCCAGCGCGGGACCACCACGACGAGTGACGCAGCTATCGTAGACTACCTGCGCCAGCAGATCGATGTCGCTACCCCACAAGAAGCCCCCGAGGCCTGCTACAAGGAGTACAGCACAGCCGAGGGCTACGGAGCGATGCAGGAGCAGCTATGGGAGCTCTGGCGCAAGGCCAATGCCGACCGCCTCGCCACACAGCCGTGGTCACTGAACTCCCCCAACGCTCTCGTCTGGAAGATCCCCCAAGGCGAAGAGATGCAGCTCCGCCTCTTCGCCAAAGGAGCTAAGCCGGCCAGTGGCTATCCGCTCTTCATCAACCTCCATGGTGGCGGGCGCTACCCCGCGGAGCCTGGGCCATGGACTTCGGAGATCAACGAGCAGGAGTGGTACACCCTCATGTCCTTCACTGATCGCTATGCCAATAGCCCCGCCCTCTACTTCGTCCCCCGTATGGCGGACGACCGCAAGGGCAGATGGCACTACGCTCCACAGCGCACCGCCTTCCGCCGTGCCTACCAGCTCGCCGTACTCCGAGGCGATGCAGACCCCGACCGAGTCTACCTCACGGGCATATCGGAGGGGGGCTACGGCTCCTTCCGCCTCGGACTCTTCATGCCCGACTACTTCGCAGCGGTCGGCCCTCTGGCTGCCGCTATCGAGAGTCTCGAGCTCGCAGAGAACCTGCGCAACGTAGCCTTCCGCTTCGATGTCGGGGAGCGTGACTATGAGTACGACCGCATCCTCAACGCGATGGACTGGCGCGACAAGCTCAGCGAACTCGCCAAGGCTAATACAGAAGACTTCGTCCACGAGGCGAATATCATCGCTGGTCACGGGCACACCATCCCCTATCTGACGATGCCTCCATGGCTCTCGGAGCACAAGCGACGCGTGTACCCCAAGCATCTAAGCTACACCTACTACAATATCGACGACGGATTCTCTGACGGGGTCTATTACCTCGGCTTCGGCGGGATCAAGCACAGCAGCGATGCCCGTCTGCACCTCGACGTACGGCATGAGGGCAATAGCTTCGACGTGGAGACCAAGCTCCTGCGTGGTACAGCCCAAGGCTCGCTGACCCTATATGTCGATCATGTGGACTTCACTAAGCCCGTCGTCGTCAAGCACAATGGGCGGGTCATCTTCTCGGAGGTGCTACGCCCCAACAAGGGGGTGATGGCCGAGGCTATCGCACGCTTCGGTGACCCCAAGCGCATCTTCCCCGCCAAGGTCATGATACCGCTCTAAGGCCGCTCAATCAAGCAGTCCACAGAGCAAGCTATCGACGAAAGAGCCCCCCGACAGCGTCCTACGGATGCCGTCGGGGGGCTCTGCTTGCTTCATACGCGATGAGGACGGCAGTAGAGGAGCGGAGATCGGGGCTTTTATCAGCTACCAAGGCTCGGGCGAGGGCTGATGTACAGCGACTTCTATGCGGGTCGGGCGACCGAAGACTGCCGAGATTTCTGTATCTTTGTTTAGGCCGATGACCCACAGCTCTACTCACTCCCGTCCTCATCCCATTATATACGCCTATGGATCATGCTCCAGTAGCCTTCGAACCGTATCTCCTCGTAGGATCCTTCCTGATGCTCGCCGGTATCATCGCCGGTAAGGTGGGCACGCGCTTTGGGGTGCCTGCCCTGCTCCTCTTCCTCATCACAGGGATGCTCTTCGGCAGTGCGGGCCTCGGGATCCAATACAACGACACGAACAAGACGCAGTTCGTCGGGATGATCGCCCTGACGGTCATCCTCTTCTTCGGGGGCTTCGAGACGAAGCTCAAGGAGATGCGCACCGTCCTCGGCCCGGGGATCATGCTCTCTACGGTAGGCGTCATCTTGACGACGCTCTGTCTCGGGGGCTTCTTCTATGGTATGGACCTCTTGGGCTGGGCGCCCGTACACTTCACCTTCCCCATCGCCCTTCTGCTGGCAGCGACGATGTCGAGTACTGACTCCGCCTCGGTCTTCGCCCTGCTGCGCTCGAAGAATATGCACCTCAAGGAAGGCCTACGACCCATCCTCGAGCTCGAGAGTGGTAGTAATGACCCGATGGCCTACATGCTCACCATCGCTCTGATCCAGTTCATCACAGGGGGTACGGACGGCTCATGGACAAGCATCCTCGTGACCTTCGTACTGCAGTTCTCCGTCGGTGGTCTGATGGGGTATCTCTCTGGCTACATCACTCCCCTCCTGATTAATAAGGCCAACATCGGCAACGGAGCACTCTACCCCATTCTCCTCCTGTGCTTCGTCTTCCTCACCTTCTCCGCCACCTCGCTCCTGCATGGCAATGGCTACCTCGCCGTCTATATTATGGGTGTGCTCGTGGGGAACAAGAAGCTCGTACACAAGAAGAGTATCGAGACCTTCGTCGATGGGCTGACGTGGCTCCTACAGATCTCGCTCTTCATCATCCTCGGGCTCTTCGTCGATGCTAAGAGCCTGCTCCCCATCACAGGCTTTGCCGTGCTGGCGGGCCTCTTCATGATCTTCGTGGCACGTCCGCTGGCGGTCCAACTCAGCCTCATCTTCTTCCCACGCATCAGCATGCGCGGGCGCTTCTTCCTCTCATGGGTGGGCCTGCGTGGCGCCGTGCCGATCATCTTCGCCACCTACCCGATGATGAGTCAGGTAGAGGGCGCTGAGACGCTCTTCAACATCGTCTACGTCATCACCCTCCTCTCGCTGCTCATCCAGGGGAGCACCTTGCCTGCCGTGGCGCGCTTCCTCGGTCTCGACGAAGAGGTCAAGGTCAAGGTCAGCCACTTCGGCGTCGAGATCCCCCAATATACGGGAGCAAAGATGGTCGAGCGCACCGTCACGGGCAAGATGCTCCGTGAGGGCAATAAGCTCATGGAGCTGGACCTCAAGGAGGAAGAGCTCGTGATCCTCGTGCGCCGTGGTGAGAACTATATGGTCCCCAAGGGCAAGCTCGAGCTCGAAGTCGGTGACATCCTTCTGATTGTCTTCGAGCAAAATACCGAACAGAGCGCCTAAAGTGAAGCCCTCCGACATCCTGCGCCGTATCTGGGGCCTCGCGCTACCCAACATCCTCTCCAACGTCACCGTACCGCTCCTCATGCTCGCCGATACGGCGATGGCGGGGCGTATGGCCACAGCCGACAGCATCGCAGCGGTAGCCATCGGCGCCGCTATCACCCAGTTCGTCATCGGCATCTGGAGCCTGCTGCGTATGGGTACGACGGGCTTTACAGCGCAGGCTTGGGGCGCATGTGACGTGCGCGCCCTGCTGCGTCAGCTCACCTCAGGCTCGATCATCGCGCTCGTCGTTGGCCTACTCCTCATCCTCCTGCGCCCGCTCTATGTCGCTCCCGCAGCCGAACTCCTACAGGCAGGCGCCGACATGCACCTCCCCGAGGCGCAGACCTACCTCCATTACTCCTTCCTCGGCGCACCTGCAGCCCTCCTACTCTACGTGTATAATGGCTGGCTCATCGGCGTACAGCGGATGAAGCTCGTCATGAGCGTGAGCATCGCCTGCAACCTGCTGAACATCCTCTTCAGCTACCTCCTCGCCTTCCCCGCAGGGATGGGCGTCGGGGGCTTGGCACTGGGCACGGTGCTCGCGCAGTACACGGCCGTCCTACTCCTCGCGCTCGGTGGCCTGCGCTACGAAGGGCGTATCCTCCGCCACCTCACCAGGGAGTACCTCTGGCACCCCGAGACACTCGTTCGCTACTTCCATATCGGGAAGTACCTCCTCATCCGCACGCTTCTCTTGCAGGCGGTGATGCTCTCCTTCATCCGCTATGGGGGCGCTATCGGCGTGACGAGGCTGGCTGCCAACAGCCTGCTGATGCAGCTCTTCACGCTCTTCTCCTACTTCATGGACGGGCTGGCCTATGCCGCCGAAGCCCTCGTAGGCGAAGCTATTGGCGGGCGTAAGTTCGGACACCTACGACTGATCATCCGCATCACACTGCAGGTAGGCTTCGTCGTCGCCCTCATCACGAGTATCCTCTACGCCCTCTTCCCCCGCCCCCTCCTCGAGCTCCTCACCGACAAGCAAGAGGTGCTTAAGCTCGCTCTCAGCGATAGCTTCCTGATGGCAGCCGTACCGATATTCTCCTACCTCGCCTTCCTCTGGGACGGGATCTTAGTCGGTGCGACAGACAGCAAGAGCATGAGCATCGGGGTAGCTGGTGGCGCGATGTCGTACTTCATCGTTGCGGAGAGCATCGCCACCATCGGTAGTGGCACCATGCTCTGGTTCGCCTTCCTCAACTACCTCCTCGTCCGAAGCTTCATCGAGTACTACCTAGGCATGCGTCGCATCCGAGCGCTCAGCCAAGAAGTGCATGATACTCGCCATTCCTCCTATACTTATAGGCTGAAATAGACTATCTTTGTGATAGAAATCCAAAACTATTCAACTGCAGGTATCTTACCTCTCCACTTATTATTCAAGTACCCCTATTTTAGATGAAAAAGAATAAGATCATCGTCGCTGGCATCGGTCCTGGTAGCCCCGAGGATATCACCCCCGCCGTACTCCAAGCCGTGCAGGCCTCTGATGTGATCGTCGGATACAAGTATTACTTCCGCTTTATCAAGGACTATGTCCGCCCCGATGCCCTGTGTATCGACAGCGGGATGAAGGCTGAGCGTCAGCGCGCCGAAGAGGCCTTCCGCTACGCCCTCGAGGGCAAGACCGTCTGCGTCATCTCCTCGGGCGATGCAGGCATCTACGGTATGTCGCCCCTGATCTATGAGATGATGCGCGAGAAGGGCATCACGGATCAAGTCGAGGTAGAGGTACTCCCTGGCATCAGCGCCTTCCAGAAGGCCGCCGCTCTGCTCGGCTGCCCCATCGGCCATGACCTGTGTATCATCTCGCTCTCCGACCTGATGACGCCTTGGCTTCGTATCGAGAAGCGCATCGAGGCTGCCGCAGCAGGCGACTTCATCACCGCCATCTACAACCCCAAGAGCCAAGGCCGCTACTGGCAGATCTACCGCCTGCTGGAGATCTTCGCCCAGCACCGTAGCCCCGACACACCCATCGGCTATGTCCGTCAGGCGGGTCGTGAGGAGCAGGTCGTCAAGCTCACCACGCTCGCAGAGTTCGATCCCGAGGAGCTCGACATGTTCACCGTCGTGATCATCGGCAATACGCAGAGCTACAGCTTCGACGGGCACTTCATCACCCCTCGTGGCTACTATGACGAAGGTACGCTCGACAAGGATGCGAAGATCGGTCAGGCGATCATGATCGAGAGCTTCCGCACGATCAATAGCGAGCTGGCGAACCCCAACATCCCCCTCGACCACAAGTGGGCACTCATCCACTCGATCCACACCACGGCGGACTTCGACATGGAGAAGATCCTCTACTCCGACCCTGGTGCGGTATCCAGCATCTATCAGGCGATGCTCGACGGGAAGTTCGACACCATCATCACCGATGTCACCATGGTAGCTTCGGGTATCCGCAAGGGCATGCTGGAGCGTCTTGGCCTGCAGGTCAAGTGCTACCTCAACGATCCTCGCACGAAGGAGCTTGCCGACCTGAAGGGTATCACACGCTCGCAGGCAGGTATCCGTCTCGCCGTCGAGGAGCATCCCAATGCACTCTTCGCCGTGGGTAATGCCCCCACCGCCATCATCGAGCTCTGCGACCTCATCCGTCGCGGTAAGGCCCAGCCTACGGGTATGGTCGTCGCACCCGTCGGCTTCGTGCAGGTACGCGAGTCGAAGTATATGGCGAAGGTCTTCAAGGACATCCCCAAGATCATCGTCGAAGGCCGCAAGGGCGGTAGCAACCTCGCTGCCACGCTGGTCAACTCCATCCTCACGCTGGACGACGCCGAGGCCCTGCGCCCTGGCCGTGACGTCTAAGTCGTCCCGCACACTCCCCATACACGTATGCGGCTGTACCGAGCACTCGGTGCAGCCGCATTCTTTGTATCTATACTACTTTGCCTCCCATCCAATACGAAGACAAGCGCTCCCCTTCACGGGAAATAGTTTGCACCTCGTAGTGCTTTTTCTCCGTCCACGTACGTAGATTTATCATCCATACACGTCACTCCTAATATCCACGCACGTAGATTTTATGGCCACGCACATAGACGAAGGTTTCCCCATACTCCTCCGCACCTTTCCCTGTACAGCCTCGCACCTTTTCCCGCGCTCCTTCACAGCTCCTGCTCTATCGAAGTGCAGCACGCACGAGTACCTCAAGTGCTTGCACTTATGCTTTGGGATCACTTCCCTCCCAGTGATCCGACCAAGGGGAAATGCCACCGCAAGCAGCCTCAAGACATACGAATATATAGCCGTTAGCCCGTAAGTTTATTTTAATAAAGCACCCTGAAAACACTACAAATCTCAGGAGCACAGATAAAATTTTAAAATATTTTAGTTACATTTGCAGTAGCTACAAGTCAAACTACTGCTTTTTATTTGCGTGACTTGACAACACGAAAGCCAAAATATCCCCCTCATATGAAAGAAAATAAGTTCATCGTACCGATGGTATTTCTTGCCTTCATGTTCTTTACATGTGGGTTTGCCTTAGGGATCAACTCCCTACTCGTACCTGTATTGAAGGTATCGCTAAGCGTCTCGTCAATGGAAGCCTATATGCTCATCGGGGCGACATTCTTACCCTTCCTGATCTTTGGTTATCCAGCAGGACTGCTGATCAGTAAGATCGGCTATAAGCGCACGATGGCATCAGCTTTCGCTATGTTCGCGATAGCATTTGGCGTGTTCATCTTGTCCGCAGAAGCCAAGAGCTTCGTAATATTCCTCTTAGCCTCCTTTATTTGCGGGATGGCTAACACGTTCTTGCAGGCTGCGATAAATCCGTATGTCACCATTCTGGGGCCTACAGAGAGTGCGGCAAAGCGAATCTCAATCATGGGGATGATCAACAAGCTAGCTTGGCCTGTATCTCCATTATTTATCGCTCTCTTTGCCAGTAGTGGTGGTAGTGTTGGTCTGGAAGACCTCAGCAAACCCTTCCTTGTGATCATCGGACTCTTCGTGATCTTAGGGATCGTCGCACTCATATCGCCACTGCCCGAAGTGAAGGCTGCTGGAGAAGACAATGATGCTGCTGACTCAGAAGTATCGAGCTATGCCAATAGTAAGAGCTCAGTCTTCCAGTTTCCTCATCTTGTACTCGGAGCGATCGCCATATTCTTCTACGTAGGCTCGGAGACCATCGTCTTAGGGACACTTATAGACTATGCACAGGAATTAAGTCTCCCCCATCCAGAGACCTATTCATGGATCACTCCTATTAGTATCAGCATTGGGTATATACTGGGTATTATCCTGATCCCGAAGTACCTCTCGCAAACCAAAGCCCTACAGATATGCTCTTTCGTGGCACTCGTAGGGACTGCTCTCGTAGTAGTGCTTCCTGGAGTTTATAGCATCTACTCTGTGGGCATCATGGCATTAGGCTGCTCGCTGATGTGGCCTGCGTTTTGGCCTTTGGCGCTTATGGATCTGGGCAAGTACACCAAGCAGGGTTCATCCCTATTGACGATGGGTCTTATCGGTGGGGCTGTCATCACCGTCCTATTTGGCCTTATCAAGGATATCTCAGATATCCGATATGCGTATAGCATCTGCTTCATCAGCTTCATCTATATTCTCTTCTACGCCTTTAAGGGGCATAAGCTGAGATAGCGACCAGCCTTCCCTCAGTCGCGAAATCTCTATAAGATGCCCTCTACATACACATGCGGCTGCACCGAGCACTCGGTGCAGCCGCATACGTATATCGGTATAGCTACGCCTTCCACTCCCCTCGAAGCGGATACAATAGTCCCTCGCTTGCCACCCTTGCTTTTTGTATCTTTGTCGAAAAGCAAACTAATACATACGAGTTATGCGGACACTACTATCACTCACACTGCTGCTCCTTGGCTTAGGTGCAAGCACCGAGGCCCTGGCCCAGCACCACACCAAGGACCTCCAAGTCGAGGACGTCACCTCGGGTAAGTTCTACGCCTACACCGCAGGGCGCGGTATGCGCTCCACCAGCGACGGGAAGTACTACACGATGATGGACGACGGACACACCGCCGTCCTGCGCTATAGCTTCCAGACGGGCGAACTCGTCGACACACTCTTCAGCGTCAACAAGGCACGCGAATGCGAATTCAAGAAATTCGACGACTACATCCTTGAGCCCAAGGGGCATCACATCCTCCTCATCACTGACCAAGAGTCGATCTACCGTCGCTCGAGCAAGGGTAATGTCTTCCACTACGACGTACGCCGCAACCGCGTCGAGCCACTGAGCACGACCACCGGCAAGGTCATGATCCCCACTTTCAGCCCCGACGGCCGTATGGTAGCCTTCGTGCGTGAGGGGAATATCTTCATCAAGAAGTTTGAGTTCGACACCGAGGTCCAGGTGACGAGCGATGCCGTGCACAACAAGGTCATGAACGGTATCACCGACTGGGTCTACGAAGAAGAGCTGGAGACCACGCAGCTGATGACCTGGAGCGAAGACAATAACTACCTGGCCTTCGTCCGCACCGATGAGAGTGAGGTCGACGAGTACAGCATGCCTATCTACGGCACGGGGCAGTACCCTGGTGCCTATACCTATAAGTACCCTAAGGCCGGTACGCCTAACTCGAAGGTCTCCGTACACATCTACAATGTCACAGACCGCGCGAAGAAGCCCATTGACTTCAAGAGCGCACCCTACTACATTCCCCGCATCGAGTTCATCGGCCGTGATGGCAACCTCGCTGTCTTCTCGCTGAACCGCCAGCAGAACCACCTCACGCTCTACTACGTCAACAACAAGACGCTCCTACCGAAGGTCATCTTCGAGGAGCGCAACAAGGCCTATGTAGATAGCCGCAACCTCCCGAAGTGTAAGTTCGTCCCCTCAGGCTTCGCCTACCTCGGCGAGCAGGACGGCTACCGCCATATCTACCTCTACTCCGACAAGGGGGCTTTGATCCGCAAGATCACCACGGGCAGCTATGACGACACCGACTTCTACGGCATGGATGCTCAGGGCAATGCCTACTATCAGGCTGCCGATGAGTCACCCCTGCGCCGCTCGATCTACAAGGTAGATCCCAAGGGCCGCAAGACCGCTCTTCACCCTGGAGCAGGTGCCAATAGTGCTATCTTCAGCGATGACTTCTCCCACTACATCAGCATCTTCAGCAACTCTACCACGCCGACGACTACGGCCGTCTATGCCACGGGGAGCCTGCGCCCCCTGCGCGTGCTGAAGGACAACAAGGAGATCGCTGAGCGCCTCAAGGACTACCGCCTGCGCCGTGAGGAATTCATCAAGATCCCCAACGGCCGTGGTCAAGAGCTGAACGCTTGGATCCTCAAGCCCTACGACTTCGACCCCAACAAGAAGTACCCCGTACTGATGACTCAGTACAGCGGCCCCGACTCACAGCAGGTACTCGATGCCTTCGGCCTCGGCTGGGAGCAGATACTCCCCGGTAAGGGCTACATCGTCGTCTGCGTCGACCCACGCGGTACGGGCGCTCGCGGTGAGGAGTGGCGTAAGTGCACCTACCTCAACCTCGGCGTGAAGGAGATCGAAGACCAGATCGCTGCAGCGAAGTGGCTCGGCAAGCAGTCCTACATCGACGCTGACCGCATCGGCCTCTACGGCTGGAGCTTCGGTGGCTACATGACGCTGATGGGTCTGTGCCACGGCGAGGGCGTCTTCAAGACTGGTGTCGCTGTCGCCCCCGTCGCTGACTGGAGCTACTACGACACGATCTACACGGAGCGCTTCATGCGCACCCCACAGGAGAACCCCACGGGCTACAAGTCTTCCTCCGCCCTCGAGGTAGCGAAGAAGCTCAAGGGTAAGCTCCTCCTCATCCATGGTAGCGCCGATGACAACGTGCATGTGCAGAACGCCATGAACTTCACCGACCTCCTGGTCGCCGAAGGGATCCCCTTCGATATGGCGATCTACAAGGACCGCAACCACGGCATCTACGGAGGTAATGCACGCAACCACCTCTACAAGCGTATCATTACCTTCCTCGAGCAGAACCTTTAGCCTCGGCTATTTTACTCCCCACTACCCTTAGGCTGAAGGCACTGACCCTCAGCCTAAGGGCTATCACTTATATGATGCAAGAAGAACCTATCACCCAGAAGAAGACCGGCAACGTCGTACGCGTCCGCAAGCCCGAGTGGCTGAAGATCCGCCTCGGCGACAACTCGACCTTCACCGATACGAAGCATACGATCGAGCACCACGGGCTCAATACCATCTGCCATAGCGGCCGATGCCCCAACCAAGGGGAGTGCTGGAGCGCTGGCACGGCGACCTTCATGATCGGAGGCGCTGTCTGTACGCGCGCCTGCCGCTTCTGTAACACCCTCTCGGGGAAAGCCCCCGCACCACTCGATCCCCTCGAGCCGATGAAGGTGGCACAGAGCATCAAGAAGATGGGCCTGAAGCACGCCGTCATCACCAGCGTCGACCGCGACGACCTCGAGGACTACGGCGCAGGGCACTGGGTACGTACCATCGAAGCCATCCGCCGCACGACACCTGAGGTCACTGTCGAGGTCCTCATCCCCGACTTCAACGGCCGTCTGGACTACGTCGACCAGATCATCGCTTGTCAGCCCAAGATCATCTCACACAACCTCGAGACCGTCCGCCGTCTCACCCCCACGGTGCGCCACGTAGCGACCTACGAGCAGAGCCTCTCGGTGCTGGAGCGTATCGCCCAGAGCGGCATCCCCGCTAAGACGGGTATCATGCTCGGCCTCGGTGAGACGGAGGAGGAAGTCCTTGAGCTCATCGACGATGCCCACGCTGTCGGCGTATCGATCATGACTATCGGGCAGTACCTGCAGCCTACGCGCCGCCACCTGCCCGTCGTGGAGTACATCCATCCGAAGCAGTTCGCTCGTCTGCGTACCCTCGGGCTGGAGAAGGGCCTGCGCCACATCGAGAGCGGCCCTCTCGTGCGCTCCTCCTACCACGCCGAGCGCCACGTCCTCGACTAAGCTCCCTACTTATACAAATCACTTCGCCCCCACAGCTCGATGGAGCTGTGGGGGCGAAGTGATTTAAGCCCACGGGGAAGGAGCGAGGAGGCAGCTTAGATATTCTCCGTCTTACGACGAGCGAGGAAGCGCTTGTAGAGCTTCTTGACCTGCGGCGCGAGGATGACGATGGCGATGACGTTCGGGATGACCATCAGCCCATTGAAGGTATCAGCCAGCTCCCAGATGAGGTTCGCGTGGAAGATCGTCGCCGAGAAGACACAGGCGATGACGATGACGCGGAAGACGTAGACCGCCTTGGACTTGAAGAGGTAGCGTATATTCATCTCCCCGAAGACGTACCAGCCGATGATGGTGGTGAAGGCAAAGACGAGGAGGCTGATAGCGAGGAAGACAACGCCCGCTTGCCCGAAGGTCACCTCGAAGGCACGCTGTGTGATCTGTACCGAGATCAGCCCAGGCTCAGCATAAGCTCCCGTCAAGAGGATGATGAGTGCCGTAGCGGTGCAGATGAGGAGGTCAACGAAGACACCCGACATCGCTACGAAGCCCTGGATGGATGGATCCTTGACATGAGCCAGAGCATGGGCGTGTGGGGTCGAGCCCATACCTGCTTCGTTGGAGAAGAGTCCGCGAGAGACCCCATAGCGGATGGCGTACTTCATCACGCTACCCGCTGCACCGCCAGCGGCCGCCTTCGTGGAGAAGGCATCACCAAAGATGGACTCGAAGACGGGGAGGATCTGGTCGGAGTACATAAAGAGGATGATGATCGCCCCGAGGATATAGGCCAGTGCCATAAAGGGCACCACCAGCTCGGCAATGGTCGTGACGCGCTTCTGCCCGCCGACGATGACGACAGCCACAAGCACTGCGATGAAGATACCGCTGACCCAGCCCTTCATCCCGAAGGCGTTGGCCAGGCCGATGGAGATGGAGTTCGCCTGCACCATACAGCCGATGAAGCCGAGGGCGACGATGACCATGACGGAGAAGATGATGGCGAGCACTCGGCTCTTCAGACCGCGACTGATGTAGTAGGCAGGCCCCCCGACGACTTGGCCGTCGCGTATCTCGCGATACTTCTGGGAGAGGACGGCTTCGGAGAAGATCGTGCTCATCCCAAGCACTGCGGAGATCCACATCCAGAAGACGGCACCCGTACCTCCCATAGCGATGGCAGTGGCTACGCCTGCGATATTACCCGTACCGACCTGGGCGGCGACGGCGGTGGCGAGCGCTTGGAAGGAGTTCGTCTGGTCACAGGCATCTTCCGTCTTCTCTTTCTTCTTGAAGATCGAGCCGAAGCTGTACTTCATCGCCAGGCCGAAGTGCCGTATCTGAGGCACGCCGAGGTAGATGGTGTAGAAGATGCCGACGCCGAGGAGGACGTACATGAGGAAGTTGTTCCATAGGATTTCATTGAATCCCTTTACGATCTGAAGTAGGTCCATCGTAATAGTTCGTTTAGTGTGAGTAGTAGTAGGGGACACCGCTCATCAAGTGGCGGACGGGCCTTTCAGACGCATAGGTAGAGGTGGGGACCCGCTGGGCGTGTCCTGCAGAGCGTGAGGGGAAGGGTGGGCGGAGAAGAGGTGCTTGTCCATCCTATGCGTCTGAGTGGGTGTGTGGCGCTCCTCGCTAAGAGCCCCCTCGAGAGGGCTACTTGCGGAGAGCATATCTTGTTGTCTCTGTGACAAAAATAGCGAGACTTCCTTAAAACACAAGCAGGATGATTTAATAATTTTATTAAAGAAATACCATTACCCACCACATTCCTAAGAACAAACACCAAAAGCGAGCAGGGCGAGGGAGTAGTCCCTCGCCCTGCTCGCTCTCCTAAGTGCGGTCACGATACTCGGCAGACAGCGCTCACCAAGCCGCCCGACACCCCGCTCTTAGAGGTCTAAGATCGCCCTTTCGGCAAGCACATATTCGCCCGCATCACGCAGCCTCGCCTCACCGCGGATCATCTGACGAGCGAGCGTCTCGACGGCTATCGGCGCCTGACGCTTCAGGAGGCCGATACGATTCAGCGCACGGAGGATGGCCATACTGATGCGCTCATTGACTCGTGCCTTCACCACGCGATCGATCATCCCAGGGCGGAAGAAGAGCGTCCGCTCAAAGCCAAGGGCACGCACGCCCTCCTCAGCTTCGCCCTTGAGACGCATATAGAAGAGACTGGACTTAGCATTTGCCCCAGCTGCCGAAAGCAGGACGAAGGTCCCCACCCCACTACGGCGAGCCATCTCGGCGAACTGCAGCTGGTAGTCCACGTCCACACGATGCTGGGCGGCCTTGCTCCCAGCTGCCCGAAGTGTCGTACCCAGACAAGAGAAGGCGACATCTGCTGCGGGGCCCGTCTGCCAGTCCTCGGCGCACTCCATATCCACCACATGGACGTGGAGCTTCGCGTGCTGCAGCTGGAGAGGCCGACGCACGAAGACGTGCACCTCGCTATATTCGTCACCCTTGAGGAGTAGCTCCACCAGAGCCGTCCCCGTAGCGCCTGTAGCGCCTAATACCCATGCTCTCTTCATCGGTCTACATATATATAAAGGATGATGCTGTACTCCACTAAGCCCTCTGCTCCCGCCGAGGAGCGAAGATACCTCGCAGAGTACTACAACGTTATAAGTACAGAAGGGCTACTTTTGTTTACCCAGGCGCGCTCTAAATCACACTTTAATACTACAGTAGATATGAAGCTAAAGCAAATCTTCGCACTCCTCGGAGTCGCACTTCTTGGGCTCAGTGCTTGCTCCAAGGACACCCCCAAGACCAACCCCGCTTCAAGCGGTTCCTTAGCCGGCTCTCAGTGGGAGTACATCGAGCAGGAGCTGAAGGATGATGGCAAGACAGAGACCACCACGACAGTCCTTCGCTTTATTGACGGCACGAAGTTCGTCACGGAGTCCACCTCGGTAACCACACAGGGTGGCACGATCCTCAAGAGCGAGACAGACACTCCTAAGCAGGGTACCTACACCTACCAAGGCAAGGAGGTCACGCTCACCACAACCCGCCAGGACGATGGCAAGATCGTCACGAGTATCGTCCGTCTCGTCATGGACGACACCAATCAGACGCTCGCGGGCACGGTGACGGAGGACGGCGTACGCAAGGGTATCATCTACACCCGCAAGAAGTAAGGTCGCACCCGCACATACCCCATAAGCCTCGCCCCGCTCTTCTCTCCATAGAAGAGCGGGGCGAGGCTATTTATAGCCCTCCACGCGAAGAGGAAAAGGGAGGTTGGCAACTCTGTATAAATCTCCTACCTTTGCAAAGATTCAATAAATCACTAACCCCATAACAAAAGAACGTATGAAGCTAAAGTACATCTTCATGTTCCTCGGAGTCATACTCCTTGGACTCTCCGCTTGCGACAAGAAGGATACCCCCGAGCCCAGCAACAAGAACCCATTCGTTGGCACGAAGTGGGAAAACATCCGCTCTGTTACAGATGACAGAGGCGAGACAGAAACCCTCTGGGGGGAGATCCACTTCATTAGCGACAACCGTCTCGTACATCTATCAGGCTACAAGGTCACAGCGAAAGATGGTAGCATCATAAAGCAAGAGCCTACGTCTAAGGAGGAAATGACTTACACGTACGAAGGTCTTGTAGCTACGGTGATTACCCATGAAATAGAAAATGATAAGCAGGTAACACACAAGGGCACCCTCACAATGGATGCTGCGAAGCAAAAGATCACAGCGACGTCAACAAAGATGGAAGAGGGCGACGAGCCTGAAATCTACACCCGCAAGAAGTAAGGTCGCACCCGCACATACCCCATAAGACTCGCCCCGCTCTTCTCTCCATAGAAGAGCGGGGCGAGTCTATTTACAGCCCTCCACGCGAAGAGGAGAAGGGAGGCTTGCAATTCTGTATAAATCTCCTATCTTTGCAAAGATTCAATAAATCACTAACCCCATAACAAAAGAACGTATGAAGCTAAAGTACATCTTCATGTTCCTCGGAGTCATGCTCCTTGGACTCACCGCTTGTGGCAAGAAGGATACCCCCGAGCCCAGCAACAAGAACCCATTCGCAGGCACAAAGTGGGAACGCGTCCTCAAGGCTACAGATGAGGACGGCAGTAGTGAAATCATCTCGACCGAACTCCAGTTCATAGACGACAGCCGCCTCGTAATTCTTTCAGACTACAAGGACATAGCGAAAGATGGTAGTATCATAAAGCAAAATCCTACGGTTAAGGAAGAAACGACTTACACGTACGAAGGTCTTGTAGCTACGGTGGTTTCCCATAAAATAGAAAATGACAAGCAGGTAACACGCAAAGCCACTCTCACAATGGATGCTGCGAAGCAAAAGATCACAGCATTAGAGGAGGGCGAGGACGAACCTCTGATCCTCACCCGCAAGAAGTAAGGCACTCGCCTACCTGACACTCCATACAGTCCGCCCAGCCCCATCCCCAGTGATGAGGCTGGGCGGACTGCTTTTAGGAGAGGTGAAGGAGTAGGCACACACGACTAAGCTTAGGCATTACAGCCAAGCGACTTACTCGCGACACGACACGCTTATAGGGCAAGAGTGCGGGGACACCTCCCGCAGGGGAGTGATGCGAACCTATATAGGTCCGTGGGCTGACCTATATTGGTCACGATGTCGACCTATATTGGTCCGTGACGCGACCTATATAGGTTCACCCAGCGACCAATATAGGTCGAAGTAGCGAGCACTAAAGCTTCATACCCTCCTCCTATGGGGAGCACCTTCACCAGCTGCAGGTAGAGGCCTATCCCTCAAGCCTATGGCTCGCGCGATGAGATACAGCACGGAGAAACATTCCGCCCGTGGAAATGGAGGAAGCTACGGAAGGCAAGGAGACACTATAGTCCTTTGACCGATGAACCAATAGTCGTTTGTATCCAAACCAATAGTCATCCATGGGCAAACCAATAGTGGTTTCGTGTGCAAACTTATAGTGGTTTGACCCCCAAACCAATAGTGATCCGTACCGAGACCAATAGTCGTTTGCGAATCGACTTCTACGGAGCACTATAAATAAGTGTAGCGACAAGGGAGGAGATACGACCTCTATGCACGCCTCGGACTTGGATGCTGAGAGATGAGGCTGGGCGGACAGCTTTCTTCCGAGACTATAGGCTTAGTATGCAGCATTTACCTACCTTTGCGAGTAGTATTCATTCCCTCTTTATAACCCCATAGAAATTATGAAGCTAAAGCAAATCTTCATGCTCCTCGGAGCAGTCCTCCTTGGGCTTACCGCCTGCTCCAAGGACACGCCTAACACCCCCGACCTAAGTAAAACCCTCGCTGGCACTGAGTGGGAGGCCACCGTTCGGGAGTCCGACGCAGGTAACAAATCGGTAGTCACTACGATAGTCCTCAAGTTCGTCGACGGCACCAAGTTCACGTCCCAATCCACCCAACAGACGATAAAGAATGGTGCGGTAGTCGACACTGAGGTAGACGATCCTGAGCAGGGCACTTACACCTATCAAGGTGGCGTCGCTACACTCCTCTTCAATACTCGAGATGATGAAGATAATGCTATCAAGCTGGCACTCCCTCTGACAATGGACACCTCCAAGCAGCAGCTCACAGGTAAAGCTCCAAATGAAGCAGGCACGATATTAACCTTCGTCCGCAAGAAGTAAGGTCACACCCGCACATACCCCATAAGACTCGCCCCGCTCTTCTCTCCATAGAAGAGCGGGGCGAATCTATTTACAGCCCTCCACGCGAAGAGGAGAAGGGGGGCTTGCAACTCTGTATAAATCTCCTACCTTTACAAAGATTCAGTAAATCACTAACCCCATAACAAAAGATCGTATGAAGCTAAAGCACATCTTCATGCTCCTCGGAGCTGTCCTCCTTGGGCTCACCGCCTGCTCCAAGGACACGCCTAACACCCCCGACCTAAGTAAAACCCTCGCTGGCACTGAGTGGGAGTGCGTTATCCAAGGGACCGAGCAGGAGAATGGTGAAAAGGAAGTTGAAACGCTACTCCTCCACTTTATTGATAACACCAAGTTTACTGTCCTGGGAACTCACAAGACCCTCAAGAATGGTATTGTAGTCAATACAGAAGAACCAAGTATATCCGAGGGCACCTACACCTATATCAATAAGGAGGCTACACTTACTACCCAAACCATACGTAATGGCAAGACCGAAACAGAGGTACTTACCCTAACAATGGATGCATCCAACATGAAATTCACTGGAACAGTGACTGATGAGGATGAATCCCATACTTTGACCTTCGTCCGCAAGAAGTAAGGCACTCGCCTACCCAACTCTCCATACAGTCCGCCCAGCCCCATCCCCTGTGATGAGGCGGGGCGGACTGCTTTTAGGAGAGCGTGAGAGGTCGCACAGCAGCCCTTTCCGACTATGCACTATTTCCCCTACCTTTGCGACAATTCAATTATCAATACCATTATAGATATGAAGTTCAAATACACCCTGATACTCCTCGGAGCTATTCTCTTTACCCTCACCGCCTGCTCTTCGTCCAAGGAAGATGCCCCTAAGGAGGATCCATTCGTTAAAACCATGTGGGAGTCCTCCAGCTATATTGGGAAATATCCAAATGGCGAACAATACCACTTCCAGACCTGGATATACTTCAAAGAGGATAAGCATATCGCATTCAGGATAGAGGAGGAATTAATACGGGAAGAGGGTGAGGGTAAAAGACACACGACTAAGGTCCTTTCTCTTCCCTACACCCGTAAGGGGATGGTGGCGACAGTTCACGTGGCACGTGAGATAGCCCCGGGAGGAATAGGGCCCGAGCGCGAGCCATTTAAGCCTGACACATTCACCTATACCTTGGATGCATCCAAGCAGAGACTCACCTGCAAAAAGCACTCAACCGGAGAAATCACCATCTTCACCCCGAAGAAGTAAGGTCGCACCTGCTCCACATATTCCCATAAGCTCCGCCCAGCCCCATCCCGAGAGATGAGGCTGGGCGGACCGCTTTTCGATGGGCTCGAAGCAAGCATAGCAGGGAGAAGCAAGCAACACATAGAGAGCTGACTTACAGGAGTTAATGGAGCATCCCGCAGTCATAGGAGGCAAGTAGCAGCGTCGCACGTAAAACGAACCAGTACTGGTCACGAAGCGAAGCAGTACTGGTCAGCTATAGTTACCACTACTGGTCGGTGTGCGAACCACTACTGGTCAACTCATCGACCAGTAGTGGTTACTTTTCCTCCCTCATAGCGATCCTAATCGCCCCTTCCCACAGGATCTCCCTTTATCCTCGGCAGATAGCCCCCCGAAAAAGCATACACATTCGGGCGCAAAGCCTTATCTTTGTATATCTATATCCTCGTGTCAAGACAATCCAAAGAGTTATGATGGATGACAAGCAACTCGCCCTCGATATGCGCTACCTCCGTATGGCACGCATCTGGGCTGAGAACTCCTACTGCGAGCGCCGTAAGGTAGGCGCCCTCATCGTCAAGGACAAGCGTATCATCGCCGATGGCTACAACGGCACCCCCGTGGGCTTTGAAAACATCTGCGAAGACGAGAGCGGTCAGACGAAGCAGTATGTGCTCCATGCCGAGGCCAATGCCATCACGAAGCTCGCCAGCAGCACCAACGACAGCTCTGGCGCGACGGTCTACGTCACCGATGCCCCCTGCATCGAGTGCGCCAAGCTCATCATCCAGAGCCACATGCGCCGCGTCGTCTACAGCACCGAGTACCGCCTACGCGACGGCATCGAGCTCCTCCAGCGCGCAGGCATCCAGGTAGATTACCTTCCCCTCGAGGACTAACTGACTCTTTCCCCCGCCCCTTCATCATCCTCTATAGCAGACAGCATGCAATCAGCACCCAACGAGCAGCCCGGCTCACCGCGCCCCGAGCGTAAGGCTCATCTCCTGAGTGGAATCACCTACGGGCTTGTCACCGTCTTGGTCTTCCTCTTGGGCGTATTCACCTCCAGCTACTTCGGCATCGGAGGCCGACGCGGAGCGACTGGGAAGCTCGGCGAAATCTATTCGCTCATCCAGCAGTACTACGTCGACTCGACGAATATGGACAGCCTCACCGAGCAGTCCCTCCCGCTGATCCTCTCACAGCTCGACCCCCACTCCGTCTACCTCAGCGCGGAGGAGAACAAGGAGTCGACTGAGAGCCTCGAGGGCTCGTTCGCTGGTATCGGCGTGCAGTTCAATACCCTCCTCGACACCGTCGTCGTCGTGCGTGTCATCGAGGGTGGCCCCAGCGAGCGTGCTGGTCTGCAGCCTGGCGACCGCCTCCTACGTGCTGACACGACGAATCTCGTCCGTGACTCCATCACCTCTGAGCAGATCATGAAGGCGCTGAAGGGTCCCGAGGACACCGTCGTCAAGCTCACCGTCCGCCGTGGTGGGAAGACCTTCACCACCTCAGTCGTCCGTGGCGCCGTCCCCGTGCCTACCATCGACGCCAGCTACATGATCCGCCCCCACGTACTGTATGTACGCCTCAATAAGTGGGGCACGCAGACGCCCTTAGAGTTCCAGCAGGCCTATGCCGAGCATGCCTCCGAAGGCGTCGAGCGCATCCTCATCGACCTCCGCGACAATGGCGGGGGCTATCTGCAGGCCGCTACGGCACTCGCCACGGAGTTCCTCTCCAAGGGCGATCTCCTCGTCTACAACAAGGGTGCGCACTATCCCCGTGAGGACTTCAAGAGCCCTCGTGACGGACGTCTGCGCCAGCTCCCGCTCATCGTGCTGGTGAACGAGAGCAGTGCCAGCGCCAGCGAGATCTTCGCCGGTGCTATGCAGGACCTCGACCGCGCGCTCATCGTCGGCCGTCGCACCTTCGGTAAGGGCCTCGTACAGCTCCCCTTCGAGCTGAAGGACCACTCCGTCGTCCGCCTCACCGTAGCTCGCTACTACACCCCCTCGGGCCGTAGCATCCAGAAGAGCTATGCCAAGGGCTACGAAGCCTACGCAGAGGACATCGAGGAGCGCTACCTCCATGGCGAGTTCTACTCAGCCGATAGCATCAGTCGCCCCGACACCACACGCTACTACACGCGTCTGGGTCGTGTCGTCTATGGCGGTGGCGGTATCACCCCCGACATCTTCACCCCGCGCGACAGCGCAGGGATCAACCCCTACTACATCCGTCTCCTACGCTCAGGGACCTTCCAGCGCTTCGCCTTCAACTACGCGGACCAGCACCGCGCACAGTTCCAGTCCTTCGGCTCGGAGAAGGCGATCCAGGACTACCTGCATTCGCAGGGCGAGCAGATCGTCTATGCCTATGCACGCTATGCCCAGCAGAATGGCGTACCCCAGCGCCCTGGCTACCTGCAGGAGTCGATGCCCATCCTACGCCGTGACCTCATCGCCTTGATCTCCGACCTCTTGGGTGGGGACAAGAATGCCTTCTACCGCGCACGCAACGAGGAGGACCCCGAGGTCAAGGCCGCTCTCGATCGCCTCACCTCTGACGACTGGCGTCCGACGAAGTAGCCTATGGACAAGCCCACCCTCCGCCGTGAGCTCCGTGCCCTGAGCCGTGAGCATCTCACCGATGAGCTCCGTCTCTCGGGGAGCGCGTCCATCCTCTCCCAGCTCCGTCAGCATCCCCTCTGGCAGACGGCCCAGCATGTGGCCCTCTACGCTGCCCTACCCGACGAGCCGAACCTCCGCACCCTCATCGACGAGGTCGCTACGACGAAGCAAGTCTACCTCCCCCGCGTCCTTGACGGCGAGACGATGGAATTCTTCGCCTTCGCTGGCTGGCAGGAGCTTGAGCAGTCGGGGAGCTTCGGCATCTACGAGCCCCGCCTTGAGGCTGATGGAGCCGTAGACCCAGCGACACTGGACCTCCTCGTCATCCCCGCTCTGGCGTATGACCAGGCGGGCTACCGCCTCGGCCGTGGCAAGGGCTACTACGACCGCTACCTCAGCCGCTGCCCATATGCCAGCCGTATCGGCGTGACCTTCGCCCTCCGCCCCATCGCATGCCTCCCCCATGACCCATGGGATCTCCCCGTGGAAGCCGTACTCACCCCACAGCCTGCCCTCCTCTAACCGCCCCCGCTATGTCCCTCACTCCAGCACAGACGACCCTCACCCTCTCGGGGAAGCTCCTTACCCTCGAGCGCCCCGTCGTCATGGGTATCGTCAATGTCACCCCCGACTCCTTCTTCGCTGGTAGTAGGATAGCAGGCGAGACCGCGCTACGCACTCGCTTCGACGAACTCATGAGCGAAGGAGCTGCCATCGCCGACCTCGGTGCCTACAGCTCCCGCCCAGGAGCTGATGAGGTGAGCATCACGGAAGAGATGGAGCGCCTACGCCCTGCCCTTCGCATCCTGAGAGACGAATACCCCGACCTACCCGTCTCGGTAGATACCTTCCGCTCGGAGGTCGCCCGCATGGCCGTCGAGGAGTATGGCGCCGCTATCATCAACGATATCTCCGGCGGGGCACTCGACCCCGAGATGTACCGCACGGTAGCCGCCCTGCAGGTACCCTATATCCTTATGCATATGAAGGGCGACCCACAGACGATGCAGTCACTCACCGACTACAGTGACGTGACGCTCGAGGTCATCGACTACTTCGCCGAGCGCATCGGCAAACTCCTCGAGCTGGGTCTGCACGACATCATCCTCGACCCGGGCTTCGGCTTTAGCAAGACCACGGAGCAGAACTATGAGCTCCTCATGCACCTCGACGACCTCACCCGCACCTTCACACAGCCCGTCCTCGTCGGTGTCTCACGCAAGAGCATGATCTACCGCCCCCTCGGCTGCACGCCTGCCGAAGCCCTCGGTGGTACGACCTTCCTCCATGCCCTCGCCCTCGAGCGTGGTGCACAGATCCTCCGTGTGCACGATGTACGCGCTGCCACTGAGGCCATCACGCTCTACGAGCAAGCCCGCCCCTACCTCCACAGAGAGGAGCACCTGCACTATAGCTTCACCCGCTCACACTAACCCCCGACTTATATCGCCCTTATGCTCGCTTGGCTCGACATCTCCATCAAGGACATCATCGACATACTGCTCCTCGCGGTCTTCCTCTACTACGCGTTCACCACGATGCGCTACTCGGGGAGCCGCTCACTCTTCATGGGGATCATCGCCTTCCTCGGGATCTGGCTCTTGATCTCGCAGGTCCTGCAGATGCGACTGATGGGTGCGCTGCTGGACAAGTTCATCAACATCGGCTTCATCATCCTGGTCATTATCTTCCAGGACGAGATCAAGAAGATCCTGGTCACCATCGGCTCCGCCCAGCGCTGGCGTAAGATCCGCAGCTTCTTCCGCGAAGGCTCGGCGAAGGAGCAGGAGGAAGAGGACTATATCGCACCCGTCGTGCTGGCGTGTATGAACATGGCTCGTAAGAAGACGGGCGCCCTCATCGCCATCCAAGGTACCTCAGACCTCACGCCCTACCAGCACGCTGGGGAGCGCTTCCTCGCTGCCGTCAATGCCCGCCTCATCGAGACGATCTTCTTCAAGAATAGCCCCCTGCACGACGGCGCTATGATCATCGCTGGCGGGAAGATCTGCGCTGCAGGCTGTATCCTGCCTGTCGCCAGCGACACCGACCTCAATAAGGACCTCGGCCTGCGCCACCGCTCTGCCCTCGGCCTCTCGCAGAAGACCGACGCGAAGGTCATCATCATCAGCGAAGAGCGTGGGACGATCTCGCTCGCCTACCGCAGTGAGATCATCGTCGACATCACGCCCGACGAGCTCCGCGCCCTCCTCTCCTCCGAAGACTAAGCACACCGCTCCACGAGAGCATACCGCACGGGCCTATCCGCTTAAGCCCCTACGACACGATACACTTAGCCCCCACCACATCGAGCTAATCGCTCTTGTGGTGGGGGCTAACCTATTCTATTAGGTAGGACGCACGCCCTACGCTCTTACTTACGGCGTGGAGGGAGGTTGTAGTCGAGGATCTTATCCAGCCCAAGACGGCAGGCGGGGCAGAAGTCGGGGGTATCGTTGGTGCGCATACGGCAGTTGTAGCTTGCACGGTACAT
The DNA here is from genome assembly GCF_943169685.1 of Porphyromonas bobii. Taxonomy (NCBI): domain Bacteria; kingdom Pseudomonadati; phylum Bacteroidota; class Bacteroidia; order Bacteroidales; family Porphyromonadaceae; genus Porphyromonas; species Porphyromonas bobii. The sequence continues at coordinate 43,686 of NZ_CALPBU010000006.1, read as the reverse complement.
ACCCTTCGCCAGATAAGCGCCCCCTTCGTAGAGCCCGACGGGGTACGTCTTCTGGAGCTTCGTAGGCGTAGGCATGGGCGTACCCTTCTTGATCAGGTGCGACCACTTACCGGAGAAGTCCTTGAGGTTCGTGACGTTCTGCTCCCAAGGCTCGACCTCGGTAGCGTGTTCGCTCGCTGCCGCTGCATCGCCTTCGTGGAAGTATTCGTCCGTCAGACCGCCGAAGCTATGACCGAACTCATGTACCACCACGGGCAGGTACCACTTGTGATGCGTCGAGGAGATGAGGTACGAGTTGTACATACCGCCACCGCCGTAGACGTCGCTATTGGCGAGGATAATGAGGTGCTCGTAGGGGATGCCGATGAGGGCATCGTTGATCGCCTTCACACTGCGCGTCGTCAGATAGCGATTGGAGTAGAAGGTATCGAAGTGCGAGGAGAATGCCGTGCGGGGCCAGCGCTTCTCACGAGGCACGGCGACGCCCGACTCTTCGGAGGGAGAGAAGACCACCACGACATTGAAGTGCTGGCGGTTGCTCTTGAAGGGCTCGTAGTTGAAGAGCGCTTCGGTAGCGGCCTCGGCATCACGGAGGAAGATAGGCATCTCAGCCTCGGTATAGCCTTCGGCGAGGAACGCCAGGTCGATGCAGTCACGGCTGTCCCCCGAGTGGATGAGGTACTTGTGCTTCTGAGGCTGCTTCGTCGTCTGGTCACGGATGAGGATGTCCTTAGGATCGATACGCTGCGTCTGATCAACGATGGTGCGCTGCTCGGCATTGCACAGGCGGAGCGTCACCTTCACAGGAGCCTTGGGAAAGGGGATGCGCAGCACCTCCTCATAGGAGCGGCGCTCGGTCTTCGCCAACGGTGTCTGACGCCACTCGAGGTAGAGCGGGTTGAAGGAGAAGGCATAGATGAGCTTGCCCGTGGCTTCGTCATGGACGTAGAGCTGAGCATTCCCCCTGAGGACGAGGCTATCGAGGTAGTGACGACGGCCAGCCCAGCCCTTAAGCAGATGAGCTTCGTCGGGCGTGATCTCAGTCGTCGACTCGCCCCCGGTGAGGATGTAGTCCAGGCGGAGCGTACTGTCTCGGAAGAAGGTCTCAAACGGCTGCTGCGCCGAGGCGCGGCCACTCCCCACGAAGAGGAGCAGGATGAGAAGGGATAGGTAGGTTCGCATAGTTATAGTGGATGTAAGGGATTAATCGTGCTTCAGGGGATAGGGCTCCGTGGCGAGCTCCTTGTACATACGCTCATAGAGTGGTAGCTCCAGCCCGATACGGCGTGCCGCACGGACGACATAGCCCGTGAGATTCTCCAGCTCGGTAGAGCTCCCCGCCATGAAGTCCACGTGCATCGAGCTCGTGCTGGAGGGGATCATGAAGGTCTGACGCTCGACGGTGCGCTCGACAGCGCCCTCGCCTAAGTCGTGCCCGAGGGCGGAGAAGAGCGTACAGAGCTCCTCGATGAGCCCACGCATCTCCACGGGGTGCGACGCGAGAGCTTCGCCCACCGTCATATTGTAGTAAGAGGTACCCGTCGCGGTCGCCGAGATCATGAGGAACTTCTTACGGATGCTCTCCTCGATGTCGTCGGGATTGACCACATGCACGCCGACGGACTCCAGGAGGGCGAAGAGCTCACGCTCCTCAGCGCTACGCTCAGCACCACGAGAGCCGAAGAGGAAGATCTCTCGCTCGGCCTCCAAGAGGATCTCTCCCGCTGCAGGCTTGCGCCCCGAGATATAGACGCAGCCGTCCCAGACACGGGCTTCGGGGAGAAGCACCTGGATCTGATCCGTGATATCCGCACCATTGAGGAGGGGTAAGATGATGGTCCGAGGCGTGATGATCGGGCGGAGCTGCTGGATATTTGCCTCGAGGTCGTAGCTCTTCGTCGCGAGGATGAGGAGGTCGGTAGGTGGCAGGTCGTGGGGATCTTCGGCTAAATAATCGGGGCGCACGGTGAAGTCCCGCTCGGGAGTGTGGACATGCAGTCCGCGCTCCTCGATAGCAGCGCGGTGCGCGCCACGGGCGACGAAGCTGATCGTACGGCCGAGGCCCTCACGTCGGGCAGCCTCTACGAGCATCGCTCCGTAGTAGCCCCCGACACCGCCGAGGCCGGATATGGTGATATTCTTGAGTAGCATGAGAAGACTATATACTAAGACTTATTTTTCAGCTTATTAAAGGCTCGTCGCCCCATAACAAATGCCCTGGGAGCGATGAGGAATAGGCGAAACTTTATCCGTTTCGACCGCGAGCGGAAGAGATTACGGAAGGGGCGACATCGGAGCTTGTTGGCAATCTGCAGATAATCAGTCACCTCTTCCTTATATCGATCGGAGGCACGACATAGCAGACGGAAGTGATACCAGAGGCTACGCACGGCCAAAGTATTAGCATACTCCATATAAGTAGTATCCCCCGCATGCCTATCAATGGATTCTTCTATATCCGCAAAGAGATCTCGTAGATCTGGGATCTCAGTCGCTGTAATCGCCCCAGGACGCTGGATGCGATAGTTGTAGCCTGCGATAGGTAACGCATGGAAATCGCCTGTACTCTGATAGAATGCCTCAAGAGAGTAGACGTTATCTTCCCACTTCGACCCCTCACGGAAGGTAAGCCCCTCTATAGCTTGGAGGCGGTAGATACGACTCCATACAGTTGCTTCGATAGCAAGTTTATTCGCAGTAAGGTAGCTATCTAAGGCCTCCTCTCGCGACAAAGTCATCTCGGGCATAAGGCAAGGCGAGGAGCAAGTGTCCTGCACTTTGTTGTGCCCATAGCCAAGGATAGAGACTTCTGGATGCTGCTGCAGATAGCTCACAGCCGACTGATAGATCCCAGGCTCCAGCCAATCATCGCTATCGACGAAGGTCACCAATGGGCAATCATCCGTATAGGGAAGAGCAAAGTTGCGTGCAGAGCTTAGCCCCCCATTCGGCTTATGCAGGGCGAGAACTCGAGGATCACGCGCTGCATACTCATCACAAATCGCCCCACAGTTATCGGGCGAGCCATCATCGACGAGGATGACCTTTAGCTCCCGATAGCTCTGAGAGAGGATTGAGTCGATGCATTGGTGGAGGTAAGCTTCGACCTTATAAACAGGGACGATGACCGCAAGCTTCATAGGGAGTTATTTACGGCTAAGCAGGGTGCGAACGAGGGTACGAATAGCAAAGGATGTACGGGGATAGGCTAAGAAAAGCTTCACCTTCCTCACCTTCGATGCTGAATGGAAGGCATTAAGATAAGGACGAGCTTTCAGCTCTTCTATGATCGGCAGATAGCGCTCCAGCTCCCCGACAGCGACAGAGTAGGTAAAAGACGATAGATATTTAATGTGATACCACAGACAGTTAGTCGCAAGGGTATTGGCTAAAGCTAAGAAATGAGCATCATCTGGATAGCGCTGTATTGCCGACTCGATATCCCATAGAAGGGATCGCTTATCAGGCAGTAGCTCGGAGGTCATAGCCCCAGGGCGCTTACTCCGATAATTGACCCCAACAAGGGGTAAGATATGATATCCACCCGTACACCGATAGAGTGCCTCAAGAGTATATACAACATCCTCCCACTTACAGCCCTCGGTAAAGGTCAGCCCATCAATCACCTCGCGCCGATAGATACGACTCCAAACCATCGTATTAATAATATTGGAAGTCGTAGCTACATAGCGAAGCAGAGCTTCGTCACGTGTCAAATGCTCCTCTGCAGGGAGTAAAGGGATGGTCTTCTCCTCTGTGACAAGGTTGTAGCCATAGTTGATGATGCTGACCTCTGGGTGTGCGGTTAGGTAGCTTACCCCTTGCTGATAGATGTCAGGCTCCAACCAGTCATCGCTATCTAAGAAGGTGACGAGAGGGCAGTCGTCAATATGCTGTAGAGCAAGGTTACGCGCCGAACTCTGCCCGCCATTCGGCTTATGCAGAGCGAGGATACGAGGGTCACGCACAGCATACTCATCACAAATCGCTCCGCAGCTATCGGGTGAGCCATCATCAACAAGGATCACTTTCAGATCCTCGTAGCTCTGCGACAGGATCGAATCGATACACTGACGTAGGTAGGGCTCTACCTTGTAGACGGGGACGATGACGGCTAGTTTCATTTATCTGGAGAGTATTTCGTGGTAGAACTGTAGGTAGCCCTGCGCCATACGACGGTAATCAAAGAGACGAGCACGAGCACGGAGAGCCTCAGCCTGAGAAGGCTCTCTATCATAAGCACTCAAGCCATCTATAAGGATCTTTGCTATTGCTTCGGGGCCTACCTCATCGAAGTAATAAGCCACCTCTCCGCCGACCTCTGGGAGACTCGTAGCAGGACGCAGGAAGATAGGCTTCCCTAAAGCCATAGCCTCTACCACAGGCAAGCCAAACCCCTCTGCAATGGAAGGCTGTATCAGCGCACGGCAGTGCTGCAGCAAGGATGCCTTCTCTACATCACTCACAGCACAGAGGAGATGCACACGATCCTCCAATCGATATTGCTGGATCGCATACTGGATCTTAGAGAGATATTCAGACTTAGCCTCTGAATAAACTAAGACCAGATGTAACTCTTCGGGGAGATGGCAAAGTGCAGGGATGAGCAGATGCTGCTGCTTCTTCTCATGCAAGACCCCCAGCGCCAAGAGATAGGAAGCATTGGGGACTATAGGATCTCGAGCGATACCTGATATCTGCCCTTCTTCGGGTAGGAAGATTCCATTATGCACAACTGCAATGGGGGTCTCCTCCGATATCTGGAAGAGGTCACGATGCTGCCCCAAATCATGCCGCACAAATTCGGAGATACAGACGATCCCATGGGCACGATTCAGATTACTTGCCACCAGCTTCAAGAGCTTCTTTCGCTTCGACTCGGGGAGAGGCTCGGTGAGGAAATTCAAGTCATGAAGGGTGACGATGCACTTTGCCCCCCATAGCTGCGGGAAGTAGTGCTGACGTTGGTGCGTGATATGGACTAAGTCATAGCCCTTTGCCTGCACACTGAGCAGAGAGTGCAGAGGCGAGAAAGGCTTCCTATTATCTATCGTATAAGAGGTCGGAGCATAGTAGTGAAGGTCCAGTGATGGATCCCGAGCCTCCTGAAGTCCCCGGGCAAGGGCATGCCCATAGTACCCTAATCCCGAGTAGGGATAGCGGGTGCGCTCCAAATCTATGAGGATACGAGGCTTCATCAACGAGCGGTATTAGAGTTGGCTAAATATCTCTTCCCATCGCGAACGCATCCGCTCTGGGCTATAGTCGAGGCAATGTGTCTGAGCTGCTTGGGAGAGGCGACTTCTCAACTCCACATCCTGACAGAGACGTCGAAGCTGAGCTGCATAGGCGTCCAAATCAAAGGGAGCAACAAGGCATCCATAGGTACTATCCTTCCCGATAAGCTCACGGATACCTGCCGAGCTATCGAAAGCTATGGGCACAACTCCCGACGCTTGTGCTTCGCTCAGGACAAGTCCCCACCCTTCATAGGTCGAGGTCATCATCAAAATAGCACCCGATGCATATACGGCTGTCGCATCAGCGATATAGCCCTTGAGCGTGATGCGAGGGAGCTGCCTCTGCAGAATCATACGGCGTAAGAACTTCTCTTCAGAGCCTTTCCCATAGATCTCTACCTCCCAGTCAGGCAGATCCTGACAGACCTTCTCCCAAATCTGGAGGACTCGATCTGGGCGCTTATCCGCATAGCTCAGACGGCCGACGAAGAGGATTTTCTTCGGTCGGTCCTTAGCTGGTATGGGCTTATGCTTGGGTAGGAAGGCCATATTCGGCATGACGGCAAAGCGCGAAGCTTCCTCGTCATTAAGCCCCAAAGCCGATACAAACTCCTGCACATACTCAGGGGTCAGCGTAATAAAGCAGTCTACCTGGCGCACCAAATCTCGGTAGCGAGTACGGAGCTTCTCCTCAGATGTTAGTGCCAGACGCAGACGACGCAGCGTCAGGCTATAGAGATTCTTGTACCACGGGTGATGCGCCTTGTAGCTGGCACGCTCACGTCGGTCTATGAGTTCCCACAGCGGAGAGCTATGGCACCAATAAATAATCTTGATCCCTGCAGCCCGAATTAGGGGCAAGTAATCATTGCGCAGAGCGATAGGGATGATCAGCACCTTCACCCCCCTCTCCTTGAAGGCACGCACCAGATAGAGGGCACTTTCCTTTGTCCAGAGGCGCATCCCTTGAGGGAGAAGACAGAGATCAATCAGCGGATCAGCGGGCAGAGCCCATTCTATCTCGATATGGGTCTCCGCAAAAAAATGCGTGTGGATACCCAGGTCGGAGAAAAGGCAGGCGGTCTGACGCGACACCTCCTCCGCTCCACCAAGGGCAAAGCGGCGATGTACGATCGCGACGTGTAGTCCTTTTATCTCCATCAGTAGCGGGTATTCTCAGCGAAGTAGCGGCGGGTATCTTGCTCGTAGGTCTCAAGGGCGGAGCGGAGCTCTTCGGTCGAGGCAAAGCGGTGCTCGGGATGGAGCTGCTCGAAGATATGCACGATGACCTCCATCCCATAGATCATCTCATCGAAGTCGAGGATATGGACCTCGATGGTGCGCTCCAGCTCACCGCCGAGAGTCGGGCGCTTACCGATATAGAGCATCGCATGATGCTGCTCCGAGCGGCCCGTGGGGCGAAGGAGCTCGAGGTCACAAGCGTAGACGCCATCAGGAGGGAGGAGCTGGTCGGCATCCTCACGCTGGACGTTCGCCGTAGGATAGCCCAGGCGACGACCGAGCTTCTGCCCCGCGACGACCGTGCCATAGATGGCATACGGACGGCCGAGGGCACGGTGCGCCTCACGCATCTCGCCACTATGTATCAGCGACTTGATGGCGGTGGAGCTGACGATCTCCCCACTGAGAGAGAGGCTATCGGCTTGGGTGACCTCCATAGCGTACTTGGCTCCGAGTGCCTTGTAGTCTTCGTAGGCGAGCTTGGCTCCCGCACCGAAGCGGTTGTCATAGCCGAGGAAGAGATCCGTCACGTGGAGCTGCTCATGCAGGACTTCGCGGATGAAGGTCTCTGCGGAGTGGGCTGCCAGCTCAGCGGAGAAGGTCATCGGCACGACCTCGAAGCCCTCAAGCCCCTCCAATCGCTCGAGGTGGCGGTGGGGCGGATCAATGTGCTGACTCCCGTGCGGGCGCAGGACATCAGCTGGATAAGGGACGAAGGTCAAGATGACGAGGCGAGCGTCTTCGTAGCGGGCAGCATAGTCGCGCATCTGAGAGAAGAGCGCCTGATGCCCGAGGTGCACGCCGTCAAAAGCCCCGATAGTAGCGATTACCTTTTGATCCATGCGAGGGGATTAAGCTTGGTACGCTCGTGCCAAAGCTGGAAGTGCAGGAGGCGACCCGAGGAGCCATCAGGCGAAGCACCGACAGAACCGATAGACTGGCCTGTGGAGACGCGAGAGCCCGTAGAGACGGCGACGCTACTGAGGTTGGCGTAGACGGTGAGGTAGTTCCCGTGGCGGAGAATGACAGCAGTGCCGTAGCCTGGGATGACGAAGACACGGCTGACGACGCCTGAGAAGACGGCGTAGGCACGGCTATCCCCATTGACGCCGAAGTCCACCCCACTGCTATTGACCTGCACGCGGTTGTGCTCGCTATGCTGATGCACGCCGAAGGTGCGGAGGATCGAGTATGAGCCACGGATAGGAGCTGGGAGACGGCCCTTGTTCTGCGCGAAGGATGAGGCGAGCGCACGCTCATTGGCATCCATCGCATAGCCACCTGGGGTCGCTGCACGGCGCTCTTCGGGCTCATCATCAGCAGGAGGTGGCGGGGGAGGTGGGGGTGTCGTCCCCTTACCTCGGCCACTGCGACCTGTGGAGGGGGGCGGTGTAGGCTGGGTGCGCTGGCTCTGACGACGACGGCGAGCCTCCTCGCGACGACGCTGGAGCTCGGCAGCACGGCGCTGGGCCGCGACGATCTCGGCCTCTACCTGTGCCTGGATCTTGCGGTCAAGATCCTCGGCTTTCTGCTTCTGCTTCGAGAGGTCTTGCGCTAAGACCTGCTGCTTGCCCTGCAGGTCCTTGACCTGAGCGGCACGCTGCTGCTCCTCGGCTTCGAGCTTCTTCTTCTCGGCCTCACGGAGAGAAAGGAGCTGCTCCTTCTCCGAGTGGGTACGGCCGACCTCGGCCTTGGTGGCCTCGATCTCGGTACGTGTCGTACGCAGGGCGACAGAGGCCTCACGTACCGCCTTGGAGTAGCGGGAGAGGAAGCGCTGACGCTCGCGTGCCTCGGCAGGGTTCTGCGATGAGAGGACGAAGAGCACAGGGTCAATATGCGTGTCGATGCGCTGGAGCTGAACAAGAGCGGCACGATAGCGCAGGAGGAGGGCACCCTCACGGCGGTGCAGACGGCCGATGTGCCCTGAGAGGATGTCGATACGGGCCTGCAGACCGCTGACCTCATTGTCGAGGACGGCGACGACCTGACGGCGCTGCTCCACCTGCTCCTTGACGGTGCGCAGGGTCTGCTCCTCATTGCGCGTATCACGGCGCAGCTGCTGGAGCTTCTTGTCCGAGGCTTCGATGGAGCGAAGGAGCTGCTTACGCTCCTGCTCGAGGCGCTGGAGGGTCCTGGACTTACGCCCCTGTGCCGCGGCCTCTGGAGTGAGGGCGAGGAGACTGCTCACGAGGAGCAGGGCGAGGGTGAGGCAGTGCCTCAGCTGATAGCGGGCGTAGGCGATCATAGTGAGGGCAGGAGCTTGATGAGCTCAGTGAGACTGATACGCTTGTAGCCCTCCTTGATGCGGGGCGTCAGGTCGGGCGCTTCACCCGTGTAGGGACGGAGCTTACTCCAGTCGATGGTGAGTGCGGGGCGCGTAGTGCGACCGAGGAAGAGGAAGGTGCGCTCAGCGAAGTGGCGGGCAGCAGAGGCCTCCGTCTGATCATAGTTCAGCGAGAAGACAGGAGCACCCTGACGGGAGGACTGGCTGACGACGAAGCTCGTAGGCTGGTGCTGGGCATTGAGGAGCCAGCGCAGATGATAGGCGCCAGCGGCCTCGCCACGGGCGATGCTGAGGCTGGCTTCGGCATCGGTGCCCCCATCTTCGGTGACGCCGTAGCTGAAGGCTCCGCCCTTGGCTCCACGGGCTTCGGCGGGGAAGAAGGGCTTCCCTAAGAGGAGGCGCTCCACATCACTGTAGCTGATGGGGAAGCCGACGAGCGAAGAGAGCTCGGCATAGCTCACCTCGGCATAGCGGCCGTGGATCTTGTCGATAGCGGTCACGCCCTGAGGGGTGAACCATACGCGCGCTGCCTCGATGAGGGGGAAGGGCACGACGGACCAGTAGATACCTTGGCCACGCACGATGGTGGCATTGACCTTTGATGAATAGGTCTCCTTACCGATGAGGACCTCGGCCTGCAGGTTACCCTTGAGCATCGGGCCATAGGCGGGGTCGGACTGGAAGGCGGCGAGGCGGGGATTCACACCCGTCTCTTGGCGGGTCTCGGTACGCGTCGTCTCATCATCGGGATGGCTGACATCACGCAAGAGGCCACAGCTGGAGAGCAGGCCCGTACATAGGGCTGCCACGAGGAGGCCACGGAGACGCTGGTGGCGGGGATATGCGGTGCTATTCATCGTTCGTTACTTCTTCTGTGCTTGCTTAGCTTCGTTGATCTTCTTCTCTATGCGGATGCGCTCAGCCTTATCGGCTTTCTCATCCTTATTCTCACGCTCAGCGAGACTCTTGAGGGCCTGCTGCCAGGCTTCGATAGCCTCGGCATACTCGCCCAGCCCGCGGTAGATATCACCCATGTGGTCGTACATATCGGGCGAAGTCTTCTCAGGGCCAGCCTGCGAGAGGGCCTTGCGCTGGTAGAGCTTGGCGAGCGTATAGTTCTTACGCAGGAGGAGGATATAGGCGTAGGTGTCGAGGATGTGGGCGGCATCGGGCGAGAGGCGTACGGCCTGCAGGGCATAGCGCTCCGCCTCATCGAGGTTGCGCCCCGCCTTCGCCAGACGGTAGGCGTAGTTATTCAGCACATCGGGCTCCTTGGGGTTGGCCTCGATAGCGCGGAGGTAAAGGCTGTCAGCCAGCAGTGCCTTCTCAGGGCCACCACGCTCGGCATAGACGTCGGCGAGGAAACCGAAGAGGCGCGCAGCGCCTTCGCCCGTCTTGGGGTCGATGGCCGCAGCACCCTCCTCGAGGATCTTCATCGCCCCGTCAGCATCATCATGCTGGAAGCGTTCCCCCGAGAGCACGATATAGTTGCGCCAGTCGGTGGGGACGTAGCGCTTGGCATCACGGGCGACGACGACGGTGAGGCTGTCGGACTGGAGGCCGATAGCGGCGTCGAGGAGTTCGCTCCATATCCACTCCTCGCTGGGGTGGAGCTTGCTCTTGGGAGCAAGGAGGTCATAGGCCTCTTGATAGCGCTCTTCGTAGCGAAGGAGCTGGGCATAGGTCCTCAGCACCTGTAGGTCATCGGGATACTCGGCGACCAGCTCAGCGATATGGGGGGTGTACTTGCCTGCGGTGTAGCCCTCACTGCCCTGCGACTCCTTGGTCAGCAGGAGCCAGAGCGTGATCTTCTCGTCGGCACCGATCTTCTTATCTGGAGTGAGACGGACCAGCTCGGCCTCAGCGGCGGGATAGTCCTTCTGCAGGATGTACTTATGGACACGCAGGGCGGTGGCATCCCCCGAGGAGATACGGCCAGCACGCACGTCAGAGGCGAGTTGCTTCTCCGCCTCCTTCACCCCTCCCGTCTGGAAGAGGTGGAGGATCCAGTCGTAGTACGGACGGCGATCTTCGGGATAGAGAGCTGCCCAAGTGCGGTATTCACGCCCCACCGCTACCGAGTCCTTGGTGAGGGCGAGGAGCTGGATCTTCATCTTCGTTAGCTGCCCATAGGCCTCGGGCATAGGCTGGAAGCGCTTCTGCAGCTCCGTGGCGAGCTGGATCCCCTTCTTCAGCTCTCCCGTACGGGCATAGAGCTGGATGAGGCGATAGCGCACGTCGTCATCTTCGGGGTCGGCCGCAGAGAGGCGCTCATTGATGTGTAAGGCATCCTGCATGCGCCCCGCTTCGATGTAGCCTGCCGAGAGGGCGCGCGCGTAAGTGAGGTTCGTGGAGTCTGCCCCGTAAGCCTCCTCGAGGAGGGAGAGCGCACGATCACTCATACCCTGCTGGGCATAGTTCCCCCCGAGCATAAAGGCAATAGCGGGATCTGTGGGGTCGAGGGCGCGCGCGTGACGCAGGAGGTCAAAGGCCTCCATCGTACGGCCAGAGGACTGTGCCAGCACCCCTTGGTAGAAGTATTCGCGGGCCTTCGTCTGAGCTGCAGAGTCAGGGGCGGGTTGCTTGGGGCGGGTCTGCCCAGCAAGCGGGAGGGTCAGCAGGCCTATCAAGAGGCCTATATAGCTTCGTCTTATATAATCTTTTCGCTTCGTCAATCTCATCGAATCTTGCTGCTTCTGCCGTATGAATAGAGCACGGCATACTATCTACCAAAGGTAACTATTTTCTCGCGATAGCTCACCGAGGAACCCGCTTGATACGGGGATTAACCCACCCATAAAGAATTAACAATCTGCTCGATACGCATCCCCAAAGCACACACCGATCCACCGACCTCTGTGAGGAAGAAAGAGCGTCCTCGTGGAGGGGGCAAATCGAACCTATATTGGTCGGCGGGTGAACCTATATTGGTCCGTGAGTGAACCAGTAGTGGTCCGCAGCCGAACCAGTAGTGGTTCACTCGCCGACCAGTAGTGGTTCGTAGTGCTAACCAGTAGTGGTTCGCGCACGGACCAGTAGTGGTTGACTTTGCCCCCTCCGTAGCGCGGTGTAGACTCCCCAGCGTATATACCTTATAATAGGCGCATTCTCCCTACTTTTGTGGACACAATCACAGCAGCATCACGATACACGATGGCAAAGAAGAAAACAGTCTACCACTGCACCGAGTGCGGTGCCGAGTACCCCAAGTGGCAGGGCTTCTGCTCGCAGTGCGGCGTATGGAACTCCATCGAAGAAGAGGAGATCATCATCGGCAAGCAGGATAAGGCCAGCCGTACCTTCACGGCGCAGAGCATCACCGCCAGCAAGCCCGTGCGCCTCGGCGACATTGAGCAGCGCAGCGAGAGCCGTCTGAGTCTCGGCGACCCCGAGCTGGACCGCGTCCTCGGTGGTGGGCTCGTCGAAGGCTCCTTCATCCTCCTCGGCGGGGAGCCAGGTATCGGGAAGTCCACCCTTGTCCTGCAGACCATCCTCCGCCTGCCATACAAGACGCTCTACGTCTCGGGCGAAGAGAGCCTCTCCCAGCTCAAGATGCGTGCAGACCGCATCGGCGGGACGAACGATGACTGCCTGATCTATGCCGAGACGAACCTCGAGAAGATCCTCGCCACCGCCATCGACACCCAGCCGCAGATCCTCGTCATCGACTCCATACAGACCATACAGACCGAGCTATCTGACTCCTCCCCTGGGAGCGTCTCGCAGATACGCGAGTGCGCCACTGCCCTACTGAAGTACTGCAAGACCGAGGGCGTGGCGGTCATCCTCATCGGTCATATCAATAAGGAGGGGAGCATCGCAGGGCCGAAGATCCTCGAGCATACGGTGGACGTCGTCCTACAGTTCGACGGTGACAAGCACTATATGTACCGCATCCTGCGCGGGCAGAAGAACCGCTTCGGGAGCACTGCCGAGCTGGGCATCTACGAGATGCGCCAGTCGGGCCTGCGTCCCGTGGAGAATCCCTCGGAGCACCTGATGACGCAGAGCGACCTCAAGCTCAGCGGCACCGCTATCGCCGTAGCTATGGAGGGCGTGCGCCCCTTCCTCATCGAGACGCAGGCGCTGGTCAGCTCTGCCGTCTATGCTACGCCCCAGCGCTCCAGCACGGGCTTCGACACGCGACGTATGAACATGCTGCTGGCCGTCCTGGAGAAGCGCGCGGGCTTCAAGCTCGTGCAGAAGGACGTCTTCCTCAACATCGCTGGAGGTATCCGTCTGGCGGACCCCGCCTCAGACCTCGCGGTCATCACCGCCGTCCTCTCCTCGAGCCTCGACATCGCCCTACCCGAAGGCGTCTGCCTCACGGGTGAGGTGGGGCTATCAGGTGAGGTGCGCCCCGTGGGCCGTATCGAGCAGCGCATCATGGAGGCCGAGCGCATCGGCTTCCGTGCGATGATCCTCCCCGAGGCGAACCTCCACGGACTGAGCACCGAGGGCTACAACATCCGCCTCGTCGGGGTGAAGACCGTCGAAGAGGCCTTCCGCAAGCTCTTCCGCGGTGAGTAGCTCACGCCCTCCCGAGGCAGAGCTTCGCCCCACACATACCTATATAATAATGGTACGCGCGTGTGGCACTTTGCACCACCTCGCTGATGCATAGCTTGGTCAAAACGATATATTTGCGTACCTTTGTGCCCGATATTTTTAACTCTCACTAAACAGAAAGAGAAATGAATAACTACGAAACCGTTTTCATTCTTACTCCCGATTTATCTGAAGCTCAGGTAAAGGAAGCGGTCGCAAAGTTCGTCGGCATCCTCAAGGGCGAAGGCGCTGAGATCGTCAACGAAGAAAACTGGGGGCTGAAGAAGCTCGCCTATCAGATCCAGAAGAAGACGACTGGTTACTACCAGCTCGTTGAATTCCAGGCTCAGCCAGAGACCATCGCCGTACTCGAGACGCAGTTCCGTCGCGATGAGAATGTCCTCCGCTTCCTGACCTTCCGCCAGGATAAGTTCGCAGCTGAATACGCAGCAAAGAGAAGAAGCCGCAAGGCATAACCCATTAACGAAAGGAGAAAATAAAAATGGCTGCATCAGAAGTACGCTACCTCACTCCCCTGACCGTAGATAGCAAGAAGAAGAAGTACTGCCGCTTCAAGAAGAGCGGTATCAAGTATATCGACTACAAGGATCCCGACTTCCTCAAGCGTTTCCTCAACGAACAGGGTAAGATCCTCCCCCGCCGTATCACCGGCACGAGCCTCAAGTTCCAGCGTCGCGTCGCACAGGCTGTCAAGCGTGCTCGTCACCTTGCCCTGCTGCCCTACGTCACGGACAACATGGCTAAGTAAGGTCTATCCCCCCTTACTCATCCACTTAGTAACGAATAAACATAGAGGAGACAGAATACAATGGAAGTTATTTTGAAAGAAGACGTAGTCGGTCTCGGCTACAAGGACGATGTCGTCACAGTAAAGAACGGCTACGGTCGCAACTTTCTAATCCCCACCGGTAAGGCTATCATCGCTACGGAAGCTGCGAAGAAGATCCTCGCAGAGAACCTCCGTCAGCGCGCTCACAAGATCGCCGCTATCAAGAAGGAAGCCGAAGAGCGTGCCCAGAAGTACCAGGGCGTACGCCTCTCTATCACGGCTCACACCAACGTCGCTACGGGTAGCCTCTACGGCTCCGTCACGGGTGCTGAGATCGCTGAAGAGCTCACGAAGCTCGGCCTCGAAACCGACCGCAAGCTCGTCTACATCAAGGCTATCAAGGAAATCGGTAACTACACCGCTATCGTGCGCCTGCACAAGGAAGTGGCTGTAGAAATCCCCGTCGAAGTCCTCTCCGACGCTCCTAAGGCTGAAGAAAAGAAGGAAGAAGCTCCTGCTCCTGCTGAAGCTCCCGCTGAAGAAGAAGCACCTGCTGAAGCCTAAGGGATCACTCCCCATAAACTACACCCCGCCCCTACGGCACGTCCTACCTTGGACAGTCGTAGGGGCGGGATTCGTTTGTGCGCTGTATGAAGTAGGTAGAGGCAAAGTATAAATGATGCTTATATCGATATAGAGAATTTCATTTGTATAGATTCATTAACTCCCCTACCTTTGTAGTGTAATCATTAACACTTAATACGACAAGACAATGAACGTACTCTCAATCACTGGCCTCGACGCTAACCAGGTCGCACCTATCGTCAAGGGTCTCCAGCAGCTCCTCGCTGACTTCCAGGTATACTATGCTAACCTCCGCGGCTACCACTGGCACGTCCGTGGCCCTCAGTTCTTCACGCTGCACAGCCAGTTCGAGAAGATGTATGACGAAGCAGCTGAGTCAGTAGACGAGATCGCAGAGCGCATCCTCCAGCTCGGCGCTACGCCTGAGAACCGCTTCAGCGAATACCTTAAGATCAGCCAGCTCAAGGAGCAGACCAACGTCAGCGCCGCCAGCGACATCATCTCCGCTATCCTCGAATCGCTCCGCGTACTCATCGCCCAGGAGCGTGCCGCCCTCGCCCTGGCTGACGAAGCTGGCGACACGGCTACCAGCGACCTCCTCTCTGACCTCCTCGACGGTCAGGAAAAGACCGCTTGGATGGTAGCTGCCTACCTCGGCTAAGCACCTCGCTCCACGCGCGTACCTTATATATACGACCAGCCACCCCGCAGTCTCTCATCCCCATATATCAGGGGCGTGGAGACTGCGGGGTGGCTGCTTCATGAGCGTTAGCCGAGGAGAATTAGCTACTTTTGCAAGGAATTAACGATGCGCCGACAGCCCATGCACGACCTCAATCAGATCAAAGCCCCCGTGGCCGCCCTCGTGGATGACTTCCACAGCCAGTTCACTTCGATCCTCGCGACCAAGTCCGAATGGCTGAAAGAAGCCATCGAGCACCTCAGTGCCTCCACAGGGAAGCAGGTACGCCCTATCCTCACAGCCCTCATCGCGGGGCTGCTGCGTGGTGACGTGCCCCCACAGCGGAGCATCGATGCGGCCGTGCTGCTGGAGCTGATCCATACGGCGACGCTCATCCATGACGACGTCATCGACGAGGCAAAGACCCGTCGTGGCCGCCCCACCCTCGGGGTGCTCTTCGACAACCGTGTGGCGGTGCTAATGGGAGACTTCATCCTCTCCTCCGCCCTCGTGGGAGCTATCGCTCTGGCGGACCTACGTATCATGGGTATCGTCTCGGCTATCGGGCGCGAGCTCACCGAAGGGGAGATCCGCCAGTTCGAGACTGCCGAGGGCATCATCCTCGACGAAGCTACCTACTACGATATCATCTTCCAGAAGACCGCCGTACTCTTCCGCTCTTGTGCCGAGGTCGCGGCGATCACCGTCGAGGCCAGCGCCGCAGACTATGACCGTGCCGCCCGTATCGGCGCTGCACTAGGTATGGCCTTCCAGATCCGTGATGATATCTTCGACTACCACCGCTCTGACGTAGGCAAGCCCACGGGCAACGATATCCGTGAGGGTAAGATCACCCTCCCCCTACTCCACGTCCTCACCGAGCTTCAGAAGGAGGGTAAGGCAGCTTCCTACCTCCAGCTCCTCGCTGAGAAGCCCATCGCCGAGGAGAGCATCGAGCACCTCACCACCCTCGCCCACGAAGGTGGTGGTATGGACTACGCTTGGCAGCGCCTCTATCATTACATAGACGAGGCGAAGACGCTCCTCCTATCCTTCCCCGAGAGCGTGTACCGCTCCTCCCTCATCGACCTCGCCGACTACATCGCCGAGCGCACCATCTAACCCCCTTCTTCACGACATATCCTATTAGACAATGAGTACTAAGTCCGCCAACCGCACCATATCCGTCTCGATCTACGCCCTCGTCTGGATCGTACTGATCATCCTGCAGACCCTCGTGACGACCGTGCAGGGGACGCCCGAGATGTCGGTCTTCACCAATCCCCGACTCTACTACTCGACGTGGCTCACGGACCTCTATCTGGTCGTGATCTTCTACCTCAACTACTTCGTCCTCGCACCACGCCTGATGCGTCGCCGCCTCTTCCAGCCCTATCTGTGGATGACGCTGGTGGCTGCACTCATCGGCTTCATCATCCCCATCCTCTGCTATAGCCTCTGGGATCTCACGATGCCTGGCGTAGCCGAAGGCACGGTACCCGTCTCCTCCCTCGGCGTCATCGGCGTCGTAGCTGCGATGGCTATCGGACTCTCCGTCCGTGGGCTCTACGAATGGGACAGCCTCGGACAGGAAGTCCGCGCCCTCAAGGAAGAGAAGACCAAGTGGGATGCCGAGCGCGACGAACTGCAGCGTGAGCTCACGAACCTCAAGGCCAGCGTCGCTACCGCTGAGTCCAGAGAGGCACTCCCCTCTAGCGAGGAGACCACCGATACCCTCTAAAGCATGAAGAGACGCAGACGCTCCACACTCCGCGGGCATCAGCCCCCCAAGAGGAAGCGCCGCTGGCGTATCGCCCTCATCGTCCTCGCCGTCCTGCTCGTCGGGACAGGGATTCTCTTTAAGCTCCGCTGGCGTGCATGGTTCGGCAATGTGCCCGAAGAAGCCTACACGACCGAGCAGGCAGTGAGCCGCGTCACGCTGACGCCTGGCGAGGACTTCGCTTCACAGCGCACGATCACTTGGCTCTCGGGAGAGACCGCCCAGCCCGCTGAGCTTCTCCTACGTGCCATCAACGAGAAGGGCGATACCCTCCGCCCCATCTCCTTCGTCCCCACGAGCGAGATCATCGCTTCCCGCTCGGGCCGTGGTTGCTATTATCAAGTCCATCTCGACAGCCTCATCTCGGGGCGCAGCTACCTCTACACGATCCGTGTGCAGGGCACTGACCCCGTCTCGGGACGCTTCGCTATACCCAGCGAAGGCCGTGCGACGCACTTCGTCTATATGGGTGATGTGCAGGACCCTGGTATCGCAGAGAGCAAGCGCTACTTCGACTACCTCCGCCACGCAGCTGACTCCATCGACTTCTTCGCCTTCGCAGGTGACCAGATCGAGGGGCCTACGGATGCCTATTGGAGAGCGTGGTACACCAGCATCGGCAGCCTCACGCGCAGCATCCCCATCATCGCAGCACCAGGCAACCATGAGTACCTGAAGAAGGGCTTCGGGCGCGAACTCGACCCCCGCTGGGTACGTCAGTTCGGCTACCCTACCAATGGGCCGAAGGACTTCCTCGGGCGAAGCTACTTCATCGACATGCCGCTCCTGCGCTTCATCGTCATGGACACCACAGACATTATGGGTCTGGGTGCTATCAATCAGCATAAGGAATGGCTACGCTCTGCCCTCAAGGGCTCGCACCAACCTTGGCAGATCGTCCTCTTCCACCACGCCGTAGACTGCGTGCGTGACGGGCGAAAGAATCTGGTGATGCACTACGTCTTCAAGGACGAGCTCATCGAGGGAGGTGCCGACCTCGTCCTGCAGGGGCATGACCATGGCTATGCCCGTAGTACGACGCGCGGCGAAAAGGGTGACACCATCGCCCCTGCCTTCGTC
Source organism: Porphyromonas bobii (assembly GCF_943169685.1). NCBI lineage: Bacteria > Pseudomonadati > Bacteroidota > Bacteroidia > Bacteroidales > Porphyromonadaceae > Porphyromonas > Porphyromonas bobii. Next base: position 25,455 of record NZ_CALPBU010000006.1, on the reverse strand, counting down.
ATCAGCTCTGCCTCGCCTAAGGTCTACCGCAATGGCTTTGACGCCGTACACGACCGCTTAGGCTCAGGTCTCAAGCTCTACCAGCGCATCAGCGTCGACTCCGCCACTATCTCCTACGCCTCCTATCGCTTCCCCGAGCCCGTCAAGGGACATCCCGACAGCATCACCCCCGAGACGAAACGTCTCTATGACTCCATCGTCATCGACAAGGGCGCGGCCGGACAGCCCCGCGTGAGGGACTTCGCTCGCACGCTGCCCGAGCGCTTCGAGTTCGACTCCTTCGGCACCGACAGTAAGGGCCGTAAGAAAGCCGCTCAATATGCCAAGGAGGTGCGTGACCGCAAGGCCGCCCACGCCTCGCAGCACAATAGCTCTAAATAGTCCCCATATCAAGTCGCACACATAAATACATCAACCCTATGGACAGTCAGAAAGTAGACCTCTTCCTTGCCGCTAACCAGAAGTTCTTTAGCCCAACGCAGATCCTCACCATCAAGGACCGTCTGCTCGCCCTCGATGATGACAAGTTCACCCTGATCAACGCCTTGGACTACAAGGATCCCACGATGATGATCATCGTATCGGTCTTCGCAGGCTCACTCGGCATCGACCGCTTTATGCTCGGCGACACGGGCTATGGCGTGCTCAAGCTCCTCACGTGTGGTGGCTGTGGCATCCTGACGATCATCGACTGGTTCAACATTCAGGATCTGACTCGCAACCAGAACTACACCAAGCTCCTGCAGATCATCAGCTAAGTCCCCCGTCGGATAGCGTCCCTTCTCTCGGGGATGAATCACACTCCCCTCCCCCCTACACAGCCCCATCGCTCCCCCCTCAAGCAGCGCCGATATCTACTCATCGGGCTTCTGCTCCTCGGGGTAGCTGTGGGGCTGTATGCTTTTCTTGATCCAGCGACCTACCCCTTCCCTCGCTGCATCATCCGCTCCGCCACGGGCTATCGCTGCCCAGGGTGCGGACTCCAGCGCGCAGCTCACGCCCTCCTCCATGGGCACCTTACCGAAGCCTTCAGCTACAACCGCGCGCTCCTCTTCACCATCCCCCTTCTCCTTCTCTACGGCTACGCGGAGCTCTTCCCCCAGCGAGCACCCCGCCTCAGGCGCATCCTTCAGCATCCGCTGACCCTCGGCCTCCTCGTCATCGCTGTCATCGGCTGGTGGATCGCACGTAACCTCTTCGGCTGGTAGAGAGGAGCTTCTTCCCCCTTTCACTCATCCACTATCCCCACTCACTCCAAGGATGGAAAATGCAACCAGTACTGGTCGATAAAGCGACCAGTACTAGTCACAGCTCGGAGCAGTACTGGTTACTATGAGTGAGCAGTACTGGTTCGCGTGCCGACCAGTACTGGTCCACATCCCCCCCCTCCACAAGGCACATGCTACTTACCTCGCACAGCCTCCCCAGCAAAGTCTGCCACAGACGTCCGAGACACGAGCTGAAAGCGTGGCAGTTTGGCAGTATACAGATATTATTATACCTTTGCGGAGCTTTCCAATTAAGTAGAAGCCTTAAGCAGGCTGATAAGGAGAGGTGCTCGAGTGGTTGAAGAGGCACGCCTGGAAAGTGTGTAAACGCCAAAAGCGTTTCGCGGGTTCGAATCCCGCCCTCTCCGCAGTATATAGCATGAGCGATCAAGTGAGCGAGACTCTCTTCGTCGCTCTTTTTTTCTTTATCCCCACATCGGGGGAAGAGCCGAGGGCTACGGAGCACGCTCTGCAGCTCTACGCCTACGCACACCCGCAGGCAACTAAGATGGCATCGTCTTTGTTAGGATAAGAGTGGGACTAAGGCCGGATACGCCTGCCCGCTCAAACGACAAGACAACATAGATAACGAATGATAGAACAAAAGAAAACAGGCGGGTCAGGGCGTCCCTTCCGCTTCAACGAACTCTGGATCTACGCGATCATCCTCGCTATCCTCGGGGGGCTCTTCCTCTGGGATGGTGGCTTCGGTGAGAATAAGGATATGAGTTGGAACGAATTCCGCCAGATGATGAATCAGGGTGCCTTCACCCAGATCACCGTCGACCGCGGGGAGAAGACCGCCACGGCGCAGCTGAACAAGCGTGCTGCCGACAGTCTCTTCACCCACCGCTCTCCCGTGCTGGGTCGCGAGCAGAAGCGCATCGAGTACACGGTAAAGACGCAGATCCCTACCGTCGACCGCTTCGCCGAAGCCTACGACACGAGCGGCACGACCGCTAAGGTAGCCTACAAGGAAGAGAGCTCCCGCTGGATCTCTCTCACGGCCAATATCGTCCCCTTCATCATCATCGCCCTCTTCTGGATCTACATCTTCCGCCGCTCATCGGGTGGCGCAGGTGGCGGTGTAGGAGGTGGTATCTTCAATATCAGCAAGAGCAAGGCTCAGCTGTATGAGAAGGAGAGCACCTCAGTGACCTTCAACGATGTAGCAGGTCTGCACGAAGCGAAGGTTGAGATCGAGGAGATCGTCCACTTCCTCAAGAATCCCGCTAAGTACACGCAACTCGGGGGTAAGATCCCCAAGGGCGCACTGCTCGTAGGCCCTCCAGGGACGGGTAAGACCCTACTGGCAAAGGCCGTAGCAGGTGAGGCACACGTACCCTTCTTCTCGCTTGCCGGCTCGGACTTCGTCGAGATGTTCGTCGGCGTCGGAGCCTCACGCGTCCGTGACCTCTTCAAGACGGCCAAGGAGAAGGCCCCCTGTATCATCTTCATCGACGAAATCGATGCGGTGGGTCGTGCCCGTGGTCGCAACAACAACCTCGGGGGCAACGACGAGCGTGAGAATACGCTGAATCAGCTCCTCACCGAGATGGATGGCTTCGGCACCAATAGCGGTATCATCGTGCTGGCAGCTACGAACCGCGCTGACATCCTCGACGCCGCCCTCCTGCGTGCAGGCCGCTTCGACCGTCAGATCTATGTAGACCTTCCCGACGTCCACGACCGTAAGGAGATCTTCCTCGTGCACCTTCGCCCGCTGAAGATCGACGAATCTGTTGACGTCGACCTCTTGGCACGCCGTACCCCAGGCTTCTCGGGTGCAGACATCGCCAATATATGTAATGAGGCAGCCCTCATCGCTGCCCGCGCTGGCAAGGAGTTCATCTCCCGTGATGACTTTATGAACGCCGTCGACCGCGTCGTCGGTGGTCTGGAGAAGAAGAACAAGATGACCACCGAAGAGGAGCGTCACAGCATCGCCCTCCACGAAGCTGGACACGCCACGGTCAGCTGGTTCCTCCAGTACGCCAATCCGCTGGTCAAGGTCACCATCGTACCTCGAGGTAAGGCCCTCGGTGCCGCTTGGTACCTCCCCGAGGAGCGTCAGATCACCACTACCCAAGCTCTGCGCGACCAGATGTGCGCCACGCTCGCAGGTCGTGCCGCCGAAGAGGTCTTCCTCGGTCGCATCTCTACGGGTGCAGCCAACGACCTCGAGCACACCACGAAGACGGCCTATGCTATGGTCGCCTACTACGGTATGAGCGACAAGCTCCCCAACGTCAACTACTACGATATGCAGGGTGATGGCTATGGCCTGACGAAGCCCTACAGTGATCGTACGGCCGAGCTCATCGACGAAGAGGCTCGCGAGATCGTCCGTGTCGAATATGAGCGTGCTAAGGAGCTCCTCCGTGAGCATGCCGAAGGCCTCAAGACGCTGACGCAGCTCCTCCTAGACCGTGAGGTCATCTACACCGAGGACGTAGAGCACATCTTCGGCAAGCGCCCTTGGGTCAGTCGCACTGACGAAATGATCCTGGAGCACGAAGAAAAGAATCAGGAGAAGGAGCAGGGACAAGAACAAGAATCCACAACCCCAACAACAGATACAGAAGCAACATCGAATGAGTAACCTCGTCAAGCGAGCCATCTTCGGCTCCCTCTATGTAGGCCTGATCCTCGCGGCACTCCTGCTGCGTGAGCACCTCGTCTATATGATCGTCTTCGGCCTCTTGGCCTTCCTCGGTACCTGGGAGTGGTCGAACCTCGTGTCGACTCACCGCCTCTTCCCCCTGCGCCGCATCTTCGACGCTACGGCTGCAGTCTATCTCTTCTGGGCGACTCACGAGATCGCTGACAAGGGGATCGCGTACGCCGCCTTCCTCCTTCCCTACGCTGGCTACCTACTCTACATCTTGGTACGCAGCATCTACAGCGAGCGTCAGGCTATGCCGACCGACTTGGCGAAGGTGATCTTCGGACAGATCTATGTCGGGGGCTTCCTCAGCATCGCGAATATCTTCTACACCGATACCGATACCTCGATCATCCTCCTCACGATCTTCGTCTCGATCTGGGCCAACGATACGGGCGCTTATCTGGCGGGCTCGACTCTCGGACGTCATAAGCTCTTCCCCTCCGTATCACCTAAGAAGAGCTGGGAAGGCTTCGTCGGCGGGCTCATCGCAGCCGTCGTCGCTACGGGTCTTCTCCTCGGCTGGGAGCAGTGCTATATCGGTGTCATCATCTCTATCGCCGCTACGTGGGGTGACCTCTTCGAGTCGATGGTCAAGCGTAGTGTCGGTGTCAAGGACTCGGGCAATATCATCCCTGGTCATGGTGGTATCCTCGACCGCATCGACAGCCTCCTCTTCACGCTGCCCTTCGTGGCCTTCTTCCTCTGGGTACTCTATACCTATCAGCTGATCCACCTCGCCTAATTCTTTAGCTCCGATGAACGTCAGACTCCCCCTTGGTGCACGTGGCACCGCCCTTCTACTCTCGGCCTTTGCCTCGCTGTGGCTGCTCGCTTCGTGCGGTATAAGTGCCCGACAGAGCCGCCCCTCCGACCCGAAGCAGCCTGTGAAGCGTGAGTTCCGCGGCGCTTGGCTCCCGACGATCTACCGCAGCGACTACGCTTCGCTCTCTCGCGAAGAAGCCCGTAAGCTCCTGAGCAACCGCATCGCGCTCCTGCAGCGCCTCGGTTGCAATGCGGTGATCTTCCAGGTGCGTGCCGAGGGTGACGCTTTCTATAAGAGCACCCACGAGCCCTGGAGTAAGTACCTCACCGGTAAGCAGGGCGAAGCTCCTAACCCCTCTTGGGACCCTCTGGGCTTCGTCATCGACGAGTGCCACTCCCGCGGTATGGAGCTCCACGCTTGGGTCAATCCCTATCGTGGTGCAGGCAACGCTGAGGCTTATCTGGCGCCTAACCACGCTGCTAAGCACTCGCCCGAGCTCTTCATACGCCACGGCAAGCAGCTCTACATGGATCCAGGCAATCCACAGAGCATCCGCTATATCAGCACCATCGTCCGCGACATCGTACAGCGCTACGATATCGATGCCATTCACTTCGACGACTACTTCTACCCCTACCCACAGGCAGGCTTAGAGTTCGATGACGAAGAGTCCTTCAGCCGCTACGGCCTCACGGCAGGTTACCGTCCCGAGCAGAAGAACGAGTGGCGCCGTGAGAACGTCAACCGCCTCATCTACACGATCCGTCAGACCATCCTCGAGACTAAGCCTTGGGTGCGCTTCGGTATCAGCCCCTTCGGCATCTACCGCAACGAAGCCTCTTCACGCGAAGGCAGCAAGACCTCGGGCCTGCAGACCTACGATGACCTGCACGCTGACGTCCTACACTGGGTGCGTAAGGGCTGGGTCGACTACATCGTCCCTCAGATCTACTGGAATATCGGTCATCAGGCTGCCGACTACGCTGAGCTCACGCACTGGTGGGGCAAGCACACCCCTCAGAAGAAGGCACAGCTCTACATCGGCCAGCACGCTGCTCGCACGATGGACAGCGGTCAGCTCGAGGAGAAGCTCGCCCTCAGCCGACGGAACAGCAGTGGTAACTCCTGGTGGTCAGGCGAAGATCTCGTGAAGAACTACAAGGGTCTTGGCGATAGCCTCATCACCAGCTACCAGACCTACCGTGCGCTCCTTCCCGAGGTACACGGTGCTCTCGGTAAGACGAAGGCCCCTGCCGCTATCAGCCTCATCCTCGAGGACACCAACGAAGACGGGCATATGATCCTCTGGGATGACTACCGCGAGCCCAGCGATCCCGAGACGGCATTCTACTATGCCGTGTATGCCTTCCCCGAAGGTACGCGCCCCGATATCTCTGACGTGCGCTACCTGATGAGTATCTCTACCAATCCCTACTTCATACTGCCCAGCATGGAGCGTGGCACGACTTACCGCTATATGGTGACGGCCATCAACCGCTTCTGGCAGGAGAGCAAGCCCGCATCGATCCGCATCAGCTACTAAGGAGCTAAGCGCATCACCTGATATATAAGCCGAGGGGGCTACGGACGCAGTGTCCGTAGCCCCCTCGCTTTGCTTTGGGGATGAGGAAAGGGAGGCGCGTGCTACTTAGTAGGCGAAGAGTTCACCGTGCTGGCACCCGTGACGACCTGACCGATCACGACGGGCTGGCCTTGGTATCTGAGGTTCGAAGCTCCCGACACGCCATAGCTGATGGTATCGACATTCCCAAGGTCGAGGCGCGAAGCTCCTGCGAGAAGTGCCTCGACAGCACGCGTATGGAGCTGCTCAGCACGGAAGTCACAGGCCCCAGAGAGGCTCACCGATAGGTAGTCAGCCTGCCCTGAGAGGCGGATCGAGGAGGCACCCGAGGAGATGATCTCGAGGCTCTTAGCTACGTTCACCCAGCCACGGATGCCCGAGGCACCCGCTGTGCTGACGGAGAGACTGTCGGCGGTGAGGCGAAGGTCGGTGAGGTCAGACGCCCCCGAGAGGACGACGGAGAAGGACGACTGACGGAGGCTGTCTGGTACGGAGATATTAGCGGCATAGGTAGCCTCTACCCCGAGGAGCTTGGGTAGATACACATCGATGTGGGCGCTCTTCCCGCGCTGGACATCATCAAAGGGATCGACGCCCGTGCGCTCGTGGCGCGAACTGATGAGGAGGATGTTGTCCTTGACCTTCACCTCGATATCCTCACGGATACGCTTCGGCATTTTCTCATCAAAGGCGACGGCAGTCTGAGTGCCAACATGGACCGTCACGTTGAGGGGATAGTCGACGACGAGGTAATCGCAAGTAGGGAGGTTCTTGAGATCGACTTCGGTGAAGCCGACACGTGCCGTACGACGACACGAGATGATGAAGAGAGCCCCGAGGACAAGGGTGAGAGCCCCGAGGAGGAGTCTGCGGTAATGTGCCATGATAGTGTGCGTATTGGACTTGTGTTTGTGGATCTTAGTACTATCAAAGGTAGCATTTCCTCACAAAAGCAAAGGATATGCAAGCAAAGAGATAGATCTCCCTTGCCTTTTGGCACAACGAGGCGTCTTTTGAGGGTGCAGAAGAAGCCCGCTCGCTATGGGGAATCTCTACCTCTATAGTGGAGGGTGGTATGAACCTATATTGGTCAGCGGGCGAACCTATATAGGTACGTGGGTAGAGCTATATTAGATTGTTGCTCCGCATAGGGATAAAAGTTATGGACGAGTGGCAGATAAGTTTGGGCTACGTGCGTGGACGATAAATCTACGTACGTGGATATTTGGATTTACGTACCTGGTCTTTAAGACTACGTGCATAGATAGAAGAATACCACTACGGGAAGGCGCTTTTTTCTTCACGAGAATAGCACTTTTTCCTCCGCTGGATAAGAGGAATACTCGTGATAAGGCAAAGGGCTTGCTTGAGCACTTTGAAGAGAGATATCGGGGAGCTGGGCGTGCGATGCCTTAGCACTCGAAATAGGGTACAGGACTCGCGACAACAGTCTCCGATATAGATTCGCCCGCTGACCAATATAAGTTGATTTGCCTCCCCTTATGGGGTGCATTCTACAGCCCTTGTGAAGGGCGGTCTTCGCGACGTGAGAAATCTGGGGCAGAGATAGAGAGTTTTATCGCCGTAGTTCGTATCTTTGCCCTAAGGAGACACTTGCAGGGCTTCGCAAAGCCGCACACCTCAGAGCCTCCGCCACGACACATACATACACATCTATCAAACGCTATGAAACGAACGACTACAAGCCTCGCCTTGCTCGCCCTCTGCCTAGCGGGGAGCACCGCCCAGGCGCAGACGCTCACGAAGGCGACGAGCTACGGCACCCACGCAGTGAGCCGTCCCGTGATGATCGATTCGGTCGACGTCCACAACCAGAAGTTCTCTCTCGGCTCCCTGCTGAAGACCTCCTACAAGACCGAAGGGCTCAAGGGCACATCCGTCGCAGCGGCATCCAATGGTTTCTTCGCCGTTGCCCAGCCCGCCAGCGGTGCCAGCACGTTCTCCTCTTACTCCTTCCCCCTCATCAGCCAAGGCTTCACCAAGGGCACACTCAAGCTCTATGGCCGTGCTCGCTATGCGCTCTATGATGGCGAGACACTCTTAGGCTCGAATGAAGATAAGCTCGCCGAGAGCGATACGGTGCCTGCTGTATCCGTGCCGCTGACGCTCATCGCTACGAATAAGAACCTCGTCGTCAAGGTGCTCTCTACGGCAGAGGACAAGGCACGTGGGGACTTCAAGCTCGTATTTGAGCCCGAGGAAGGCCTGCCTCAGCTCGACCTCAAGGCTGCGAGTGATGGTGTCCGCTACATCAACTGGAACTACCTCACCCACGGCAAGCGTCTCTATTACACCCACGTCTCCCCCTCGGGCAAGTACGTGCTGGTGACCTACACCGAGCGCGCTCCGAAGAAGGGCGTCAGCTATCAGGAGATCCGCGAGGGTGCGACGGGCAAGGTCCTTCGCACGACACAGTCCCTCTACGGCGCCGAATGGATGCCCGATGAGGACATCCTCGTGATGAAGACCTCGAATCGCGCTAGCGACCAGCTGGTGAAGATCGATCCCGTCTCGGGTCGCAGCACCGTATGGATCGACAAGATCCCTGGGGAGAGCTTTATGATCAGCCCCGACAAGCGCTCTATCTATATCTATGAAGAGGTCAAGGGCCCCGAGAAGGATAAGCTCCTCATCCGCCGCCTCTCGCCCGATGACCGCCAGCCAGGCGCGCGCGATCGTCAGGCGCTCTATCGCTACGATATCGCCACGGGAGTCTACGAACCCGTACTCTACGGCTACCGCTCGGTGAGCCTCCTCGACTTCTCCGCTGACGGCAGTCAACTCCTCTTGGGCCTCTACACGAAGGACTGGCAGCACAGCCCCTTCGACCAGACGACAGTACTGCGCTACACGCCTGCCACGGGCCGTATCGATACGGTCTTCACGAAGCAGTTTGAGATCGGTAGCGTAAGCTTCATTCCCGGCACAGAGGACGTGCTGGCTATGGGCTCGCCCAATAGCTTCGGCGGTGTGGGCAATACGCTCCCCAACGGACGCGCGGGCAACGGCTATGAGCACGAGCTCTTCCGCGTCAATATCCCCACGGGCCGTGTCACACCCCTGACGCGCGACTTCGATCCCAGCGTAGACCACGTCCAGTACCACGCTAAGGGCAAGGCCTTCTACATCCTCGCTGACAACGGCAGCCGCCAGAGCCTCTACCGCCTCGACGTCAAGACGAATAAGATCACGCAGATCGACACGAAGGAAGACGTCGTCCGTGGCTTCGGTGTCGCCTCGCACGGCAATACCTTCTACTACTTCGGGCAAAGCCTCAACAATGCCGACCGCCTCTACAGCCTCGATGCTTCGGGCAAGAGCAAGCTCATCTGGGACATCTCGGCAGAGAAGCTCCGTGGCGTGAAGTTCACCCCTGCAAAGGACTTCGTCTACCGCACGCCCGACGGTGTCGATATCGACGGCTGGTACTACCTGCCCCCCAACTTCGACCCCTCGAAGAAGTACCCGATGATCGTCTACTACTACGGCGGGACGATCCCTCTGAGCCGCGAGCTGGAGACGACGTACGACCTGGCGATGTTCGCCGCTCAGGGCTATGTAGCCTATTCGCTGAACCCACGCGGTACCGTGGGCTACGGCCAGAGCTTCGCTGCTGACCACCTGAATGCTTGGGGCACGAAGACCTCCGACGATATCATCGGTGCGGTGAAGGCCTTTGTCGCTGCGCACCCCTTCGTCGATGCGAAGAAGATAGGTTGCGCTGGTGCCAGCTATGGTGGCTTCATGACGCAGTACCTGCAGACGCGCACGGACCTCTTCGCTGCTGCCGCCAGCCACGCAGGGATCAGCTCCATCTCCAGCTACTGGGCAGGGGGCTACTGGGGTATGAGCTACAGCACGGTGGCCTCCGAAGGTAGCTACCCCTGGAACAACCCCGACCTCTACACCAAGCACAGCCCGCTCTTCAACGCCGATAAGATCCACACGCCCCTGCTTCTGCTGCACGGGACGTCCGACGTGAACGTACCCCCCAGCGAAAGCACCGCGATGTACAATGCGCTGAAGATCCTCGGCCGCACCGTCGAGCTCATCGAAGTGACGGGCGAAGACCACCACATCCTCGAGCCCGAGCGACAGGATCGCTGGATGCAGACGATCCAGGCATGGTTCGCCAAGCACCTGCAGGGCAATAGCCAGTGGTGGGATCACCTCTACCCCAAGACGCCGCTTGACCTATAGACCCCGTGCCTATCTCCACATAGCCGTGCGCCCCACTCTATCACGATGGATAGGGCGGGGCGCACGCTTTCTCCCGCACTCCTCTCCCACCAAGAAAAAGGAGCCAGCAGACGAAGCTCCGAAGAATAGCATCGAGGTGAGGGCACCGAGGAGGCCTCCTCTGCCGTTATAGTTAGGGGGAGAGCCCCCATAACTTTTATTATCTTCGCAAAGTATGAGCAGCAACAAAGTATATCAGATCCTCTGGGCAGACGACGAAATCGATCTGCTCAAGCCACATATCCTCTTCCTCAAGGAGAAAGGCTACGAAGTGACGCCCGTCCTCAGCGGCGCCGACGCTATCGAAGCCGTACAGACCCAGAACTTCGATCTCATCTTCCTCGACGAGAACATGCCGGGGATTACGGGCCTAGATGCCCTGCAGCGCATCAAGGAGCTACGCCCCTTCCTCCCCGTCATCATGATCACCAAGAGCGAAGAGGAAGAGCTGATGAACCAAGCCATCGGCGGTAAGATCACCGACTATCTCATCAAGCCCGTCAATCCCAATCAGCTCCTGCTGTCCCTGAAGAAGAACCTTCACCAGAGCACGATCATCAGCGAAGCCACGACGATGAACTATCGTCAGGAGTTCGCTCAGCTCAGCGCGCAGATGAGCGACCGCCTCTCCATCGACGAATGGAAGGACCTCTACCGCCGCCTCGTACACTGGGAGATCGAGCTGGAGCAGGGCGACGCACAGATGAAGGAGCTGCTGGAGATGCAGAAGACCGATGCTGGCCGCCTCTTCAGCCGCTTCATCAGCCGCAACTATGAGGGCTGGATCCGTGAGCCTGAGACGCGCCCGCTGATGAGCCCCGACCTCTTCAAGACGAAGGTTTTCCCCCTCCTGGACTCGGGCGAGAAGGTCTTCTTCATCCTCATCGATAACTTCCGCTACGACCAGTGGGAGTCGGTGAAGGCGATGCTGAGCGAGTTCTACACCTTCGACGAAGACCTCTATCTCTCGATCCTCCCCACGGCTACGCAGTACGCTCGCAATGCGATCTTCTCAGGGCTGATGCCGCTGGATATCGCGAAGATGTTCCCCGATCTGTGGGTCGACGAAGAGAGCGAAGAGGGCAAGAACCTCAACGAAGAGCCGATGATCCAGACGCTCATCCAGCGCTACCGCAAGAACTATTCCTTCTCCTATAATAAGGTCTACGAAGCCCGCTTCGGCGAGCGCCTGCTGGGCAACCTCAACAGCCTCAAGCAGTATCAGCTGAACGTCATCGTGCTGAACTTCGTCGATATGCTCTCCCACGCCCGCACCGAGAGCAAGATGATCCGCGAGCTGGCCAACACGGAGGCTGCGTATCGCTCACTGACGCGCAGCTGGTTCCGCCACTCGACGACGTACAACCTCTTCAAGCACATCTCCGAGATGGGCTACCGCGTGATCCTCACCACCGACCACGGTACCATCCGCGTGAAGAACCCCGTGAAGATCGTCGGTGACAAGAACACCAATACCAACCTCCGCTACAAGGTCGGGAAGACCCTTACCTACAACCCCAAGGAGGTCTACGAAGCCATCGTACCAGCGAAGATCGGCCTGCCACAGGTCAATCTCTCCGACCGCTATGTCTTCAGCTACAGCGATGACTTCTTCGCTTATCCCAACAACTACAACTACTACGTGCAGTACTATCGTGACACCTTCCAGCACGGGGGGATCTCACTCGAAGAGATGCTCATCCCGCTGATCACGATGCAACCCAAACCCTAAACACTGAATGATAAGAAACATCGTATTGGACCTCGGCGGCGTCCTCTTCCGACTGGATCGTGAAGAGGCCCTACGCCGCTTCGCTGCCCTTGGGGTACCTGACGTCGAGAAGATGCTGGATCCCTACCTTCAGAGTGGTTACTTCCTCCAGGTCGAGGACGGGCGTATGACGGAGCCCGAGTTCCGTGCAGCGCTCAGCTCGCTGGCAGGTCGTACACTCACCTACGACGACATCGCTCACGCTTACTTCGGCTTCCTCAGCGAAGTAGACGCCTATAAGTTCGACTTCATCGAGGAGGAGCTCGGGGACTACCGCATCTTCATCCTCTCCAATACCAATCCCTACGTCATGGACTTCTGCGAGTCAGACCGCTTCCTCCCCAGTGGCCGCACGCTCTCGTCCTTCTGCGAGAAGAAGTTCGCCTCCTGCGAGATGGGGATGGTCAAGCCCAACCGCCGTATCTTCGAGACGATGCTGCGCGAGGGGAATATGCGCCCCGAGGAGACGCTCTTCCTCGACGACGGTCCTGCGAACGTAGCCATGGCGCGGGAGTTCGGCATACACACCTACCAGCCCCTCAATGGCGAGGACTGGCGGGAGCCCGTACGCCAGCTCCTCGGCCGACTCAATCGGCACGGATAAGTTTGGCTATCTTTGCAGTCGATAAACGAGCACATTAGTAATTCATTTATAGACCATCAACGAATCATGAAGAGAATTGTACTGATCCGTCACGGCGAAAGCGTGTGGAACAAGGAGAACCGCTTCACTGGCTGGACGAACGTAGACCTCTCCGAGAAGGGTGTCGAAGAAGCGAAGAAGGCTGGGGCCATCCTCAAGGAAAACGGCTTCCACTTCACGCAGGCTTATACCTCCTACCTCAAGCGCGCTATCAAGACCCTCAACCAGATCCTCGACGTCATGGACCTCGACTGGATCCCCGTAGAGAAGAGCTGGCGCCTCAACGAGAAGCACTACGGTATGCTTCAGGGCCTCAACAAGGCTGAGACGGCTGAGAAGTACGGTGACGAACAGGTGAAGATCTGGCGCCGTAGCTACGACGTGCCTCCCACGCCTCTGGCTGCTACCGACGAGCGCGCACCTCAGGCTGACCCCCGCTACTCGGGTGTCGTACCTGCTTACCTGCCCCTGACCGAAGCGCTCTGCCACACGGTCGCTCGTACGCTCCCCTACTGGGAAGACAAGATCTTCCCCTCGCTCATGCAGCACGATGACGTCCTCGTAGCAGCTCACGGCAATAGCCTGCGCGGTATCATCAAGGTCCTCAAGGGTATCTCTGACGAAGACATCGTCGAGCTGAACCTCCCCACGGCCGTTCCTTACGTCTTCGAGTTCGACGATGAGCTCCGTCTTGTCAAGGACTACTTCCTCGGTGACCCCGAAGAGATCAAGAAGCTCATGGAGGCTGTAGCCAACCAGGGTAAGAAGGCTTAAGCCTACGAATCCCCACTACTTGTTAGGTAAAGGCGCCCCAGATAGCACGTGCTATCTGGGGCGCTTACCTATATATAGGTATATTGCAGACTGTGAGCTACTAAGCCTACATATTGAGCTATCTTTGCTCCCTGTAGGGAGGGACTTTCCCCTCCGGCATCATATCACACATAGTCCGTTCACAGACATGAATACCAAGAAGTGGGCTTCGGTCCTTCTCCTCGCTGGTCTCACCCTCGGCCTCTCCTCCTGTGGTGGCAAGGAAAACAACGAGCCCAAGCCAACACCCAACCCCGTCGTCACCGGTACCGATGGCACCTACACCATCAGCAAGGTGACGGTCACTCCCCCAGAAGTCACCCTCAATGATATCGGTAAGATCAACCTCACCGAGTTCAACTTCGGCGAAGCAGTCCTCGGCACGGGCAAGTTCACTCAGGTCACGCTCAAGGACAACAAGATCACCTTCACCGGCAAGCAAGGCACCCGCGAATACGAAGTACAATACGACGCAAAGAAGGGTACTACTATCCACTCCGCTAAGCACGGTGCTATGCCCTTCGCCCCCCAGGTAGGTAGCTTCTCCGTCAAGGATGGCAAGCTCTCCGGTCAGCTGAATCTCTCCATGTACATCATGTACCTCAATAGCTACAAGACGCGCTACGGCAAGAGCCCCAGCGACGAGATCACGAAGATCCTCACCGCACTCAACAAGGCTGATACGAAGTCGACGATTGCCTTCGAAGGCACCGTCACGAAGTAGCCTTCCCCATACTCTACCCTTGGCTGAGGTCAGGAGGCTGCACACTGCGCCTCCTGACCTTAATGCTTTGTATCGGGGATCGCACCCACACTCGGGCGAGGGCAAAATATCCCCTTCTACAGGAGGGTGGTGCGAACCTATATTGAGACTGTTGCATAGAGTCCTATCCTCTATTTAGAGTGCTAAGGCATCGTGCACCCAGCTCCCCGATATACCTCTCCGAAGAGATACACAAGCCCTTCGCCCTATCGCAAGTATTCCTCTTATTCAGCGGAGGGGAAAGCATCGTTCTCGTGAAGAAAAAAGCGCCTTCACGTAGTGGTCTTCCTCTGTCCACGCACGTAGTCTTAAAGACCAAGCACGTCAATCCTAATATCCACGTACGTAGATATTAGAGCCACGTATGTAGCCCAAACTTTTCTGCTACTCGTCCGCAACTTTTCTCCCTACGTGGAGCAACAAACTAATATTGGTCATCGGGCGAACCTATATTGGTTGATGCGTGGACCTATACTGGTCCGTGAGCAAACCTATATAGGTCACCCCAGCGACCACTATAGGTTGCTTTTCCTTCCTCCTCAAGATGCTTCAGCATCCCCTACACCGACGCACTTCCTCCCCACACATCTTAGGTGAATAATCCACCGAAAGGTGTACGCTCTCCACCCCATACACACCTTTCCCACAGCCTTATCCCCAGCGTTATCCCCAAGAGATCCCCACGACATCGACCCGCAGGCATCGGTACATTCGCACTAAGAGCAGTGCAGCATCCTCCCTATCTCCCTACTTATCCTCAGGCTTATCCCCGAGGAATGTGGACGAGGAAGAGGATAACGCCAGCGTGGAAGTGCGTCCTCTATAGGGCGTGCGCAGGGGAAAGAGGGGGAATAGTTGTACTTTTGTGTCAAGAAGTAAGCCACTTCAATTAACGTATCGTAAACAACTCCTATGAAGCCCCACGAGCACGAGCATGAGCACGGAGACGTGTGCGCTCACGAACATAATCACGACCACGACCACTGCAGTCATGATCACGACCACGGTCATTCCCATAGCCATGGACACAGTCACGGCCATGGGCATCACCATCATCACCACCATCATCATGCGGAGGGAAATATCCTCATTGCCTTCCTGCTGAACCTCTTCTTCTCCATCATCGAACTCTTCGGTGGACTCTACACGGGTAGTGTAGCGATCCTCTCCGACTCGCTCCACGACTTCGGCGACTCCTGCTCGCTCGGTGTGGCGTGGTACCTCGAGCGCCTCTCGAAGAAGGGGCGTGATAGCCACTTCAGCTACGGCTACAAGCGCTTCTCGCTCCTCGGCTCCCTGCTCATCTCTACGATCCTCTTAGTGGGCTCGGTCTTCGTCATCAAGGAGTCCATCGAGCGCCTCATCACGCCGACCGATCCACCTCGTGCGGGTGCTATGCTCATCCTCGCGGTCTTCGGCCTCTTGATCAATGGCTTCGCGGTGTGGCGTATGATGGGTGGGACTTCACTCAACGAGCGCTCCATGCGCCTGCACCTCATGGAGGACGTCCTCGGGTGGGTAGCGGTACTCGTGGTGAGTATCGTGATGTACTTCTTCCCCTCCTTCAAGATCCTCGACCCCCTACTCTCCCTCGGCATCACCGCTTGGATCCTCTACAATGTCTACTTTGCCCTGCGCGACAACTTCCTCATCCTCCTGCAGGGGGTGCCCGAAGGCGTGGACCAAGAGGCCTTCGCTGAAGAAGTCCGTGCCCTGCCAGGTGTGCTCGACCTGCACGACCTACATATCTGGACGCTCAATGGCGAGCAGCATATCGCCTCCCTGCATATCGTCTACGACTGCTCAGGCACCACAAGCCCAGAGGCTCTCGCTGCCCTCAAGGAGTCAGTGCGCCAGGTCGCTCGCCGCTACCAGCTCGATCATCTGACTATCGAGCTTGACCCACGGGGATGCAGCTGCGGTATGGAGCAGTGCTAATTCCCCCCCTCATCGTCCGTATATTTCCCCAGCCTCATTCTACTTAATGAAGATAAGAAGCCTCCTGCTCCTTGGCCTCCTCGGCCTCAGCTCCGCCACACTATTTGCCCAAGAGCCCGTGCGCCCCTACGACCCCTATCAGGTACGTGAGGTCGTCGAGGTGCCCGACGAGATCAAGATGGTCCGTGGCGACAAGCTCAAGGCCTATAAGATCACGCCCGATGTGGCGCGTGCCGTACGCGTCGAGATGCCCGACACGCTGACGCACTACACCTTCGAGTACATCTCACCGGAGTTCCGCTCCCTCGGGGTCTCCTATCTGGGGAATACGAATAGCCAGTGGCAGGCGAAGCTCTTCTTCGATCGCCCCCGCCGTGTCAGCGACTTCTTCTATGCCGACGGCTACTACCGCATGCTCTACACGCCCGATGCGGTGTGCTACTACGACACAAAGACGCCCTTCACCTACGTGCGCTATCACAAGAACTTCAAGAGCAACGAGAGTGAGGACGTCATCACGGCAGACTTCGGGGCGAACCTCGGCAAAGAGCTGAATGTCGGAGCGAGCTTCGACTACACCTATGCCAGTGGCTTCTACACGCAAGGGCGTAGCAAGGATGCTCGCTACCGCGTCTTCACCTCCTATCGTGGCGACCGCTACGAGCTCTTCGGCTACATCGCCAACGACTACTACAAGCAGGAGGAGAATGGTGGGATCACCAACGCCGACTACATCTACAATCCCGAGCGCTACACGAATAGCCGCACCAAGATCAGTTCGCGCGACGTCCCTGTACTCATCAGTACGGGTGCGCTGACGAACCGCATCCGCTCTGGTCACGCCTACCTCGCGCAGTCCTACCGCCTCGGCTCCTACCGTACCGTCAAGCGCAAGCAGCCCCTACCCATAGAGGGTCAAGAAGGCTCCGAGGCTCTCCAGAGCCTCGACTCCACGTACTTCGTCCCCGTGGGCGGTATCTCGCTGACGACCTACTACAACAAGCAGAGCCGTCGCTTCTTCTCCCACACCGAGAGCGACCAGTGGGGCACGGTCTTCGGCACGCCTGCCGTGACCCATACCCGCACCAGCTCTGACGGCACCACGACGACCTATACCCTCCCGAACGATACCGCACAGCTCGTCACCCTGCAGAATACCGTCGCCCTCTCACTGATGGAGGGCTTCCGCCCCTGGGTGAAGTTCGGTCTCTCAGCCTACCTCCGTCAGGAGAACCGCTGGGCATCGCTCCCCGACCTCGCCACAGAGCGCTACACCCGCACGGCACTTAGCTCGACCTTCATCGGTGGACTCATCGAGCGTCGCGAAGGCACAGGGCTGAACTTCTCCGCCCGTGGGGAGCTGGGTGTCCTCGGCTCGGACCTTGGCGCCTTCAAGCTCGAGGGGGATATCCGCACCGCCTTCAGCCTCTTCCAGAAGCGCTTTGCCCTCGAGGCCGATGCCTATATCGACAATGCCCGCCCCTCTTACTTCGCTGCACATCACCACGGCACCTACGGCTGGTGGGACAAGTCGCTGAGCTTCACCCGCCGTGCTGAGCTCGGTGGCCGCGTGCACCTCTCCTCCTGGGGGACGAGCTTCGAAGCACGTACGGCAAGCCTGCAGAACTACATCTACTTCGATAGCAAGGGTGAGACACAGCAGCACTCCGACCTCATCCAGGTCCTGGCTCTGCGTGCTCGACAGGCTGGCTCCTTCGGCCCGATCAACTGGGATCTCGAGGCCGCCTACCAGCAGTCCTCTGCGCCCTCCGTGCTACCTCTACCTTCGCTCACGGCAGCAGCTGATGTGTATCTGCGCTTCCTCTTAGCGAAGGTCCTACGTGTCGACCTCGGCGTCAAGGGCTATTGGCACTCCGCCTATCACGCGCCCTACTATATGCCCACCGACCAGCAGTTCGCCCTCCAGACGGAAGGCAATGTCGGCGGACAGGCTCCGCTACTCATCGCCTATGCGAACTTCCGCCTGAAGCGCGCACGCTTCTTCCTCCAGATGTACAATGTGGGTGAGGCCTTCATGACCAACGAGCGCCTCTCGATGTACAAGTACCCCTACAATCCGATGCACCTCTCCGCTGGTGTCGTCGTCGACCTCAACAACTAACCCTCCCCTATGGCTAAGCTCCGCACGAATACCCGCCTCTGGGTATATGCCTTCCTGCTCCTCCTCGCCATCGCTATGCTCCTCTACCTGCGCCGTCAGGTCAAGACAAGCAAAGAGGCGGCCTCGCTCCCATTCATCGAGCGCGACTACCCCGAGATACGCAAGGAGGGCACGCTTCGCCTCCTCGCAGGCTACGGCAGTGGTGGAGAAGTGCAGGGCGGACAGCTCTCAGGCGCTATCTACGAGCTCGCCAAGCAGCTGGAGAAGAAGAGCGGGCTACGTGTCGAGGTCGTGCTGGAGAACCGCTGGGACGAAGCCCTTCGCCACCTCAGCACCGGCACGGCAGACCTCGTTGCCCATCCCATCACGCATACCTCGGCAGTAGATACTACCCGTTATATGCTCTTCGCGGAGAAGACCTCTGGACCTATCTACCTCGTGCAGCGCCGTGCAGACAGCGCGCATCACATCAGCCGTCAGGTAGAGCTCGCTGGGCACTCCATCACCCTGCCGAAGGCCTCTCCCCTCTCGCTCTTCATCGAGCATCTCGGCGAAGAGATCGGCGACAGCCTAAGC
This sequence comes from Porphyromonas bobii, assembly GCF_943169685.1. Lineage (NCBI taxonomy): Bacteria > Pseudomonadati > Bacteroidota > Bacteroidia > Bacteroidales > Porphyromonadaceae > Porphyromonas > Porphyromonas bobii. The sequence continues at coordinate 6,288 of NZ_CALPBU010000006.1, read as the reverse complement.
ATCCAGGTCGACACGCTCTACGCTGCCGAGCAGCTCGCTATGCAGGTCGCCTCGGGGAAGATCAACTATACCGTCTGCACCTCTGAGGAAGCGGAGCGCTTTGCACGTCTCTTCCCTGCACTGGACTGCAGTCTCCCGCTGAGCTACTCCGTACGCACAGCTTGGCTCATGCGCCGCAATTCGCCCGCACTTCGCGATAGCCTCATCGCTTGGGGTGTCGGACGATAGGTTTTATGCCAGCCGTCTACACGCCATAAGCATAGCGTCCACTGGGCATTATCCCCGATACGATGACGAAGCTCCGATATGAGCAAGAAGTTTTTCCCTAAGACCCTTTCCGATTGGCTCTTCCTGATCTTTGTCCTCGTCCTCGGCGCCGAGTGCCACTCCTACTCTCGCCATAGACGGGCGGAGCGGCGCAGAGCAAGGGATATGAGAAGTGTCGAGCGTGACTACCCCGTGATACGCCAGGAGGGGACACTCCGCCTCATCGCTGGCAACGACTTTCTCAGTGATGATCAAAGCGAGATCTATGACGCTGCTATCCAAGAGCTCGCAAGAGATCTAAGTCAAAAGAGCAGGCTACGTGTCGAGATCGTCCCCCCAGATTCTATAGATTTGCAGTTCAAGCCACTCGGACAACTGTCGACTGGAAAGGTAGATCTCTTCGTCTACTCCAGCATCTACGATGCAGCGATAGATAACCGGGAGTACCGACACTTCGCCGAGAAGCGGGCAGCATCCCTCTACCTCGTCCAGCGCCATGCTGACAGCACACGCTACATCAGCCAGCTCTCTGCGCTCGCGGGCCACGCACTGCCCCTACCCAAGGGCACTCCCACCACCTACATCCAAAAGTATTTCGTCAAGCAGACAGGCGACAGCCTCCGTATCCAGCTTGACACGCTTCACAGCGCCGAGGAGCTGGCGAAGTTGGTCGCCTCAGGGAAGATCCGCTATACCGTCTGCACCTCCCGTGAGGCGGAGCGCTTCACACGCCTCTACCCTGCACTCGACTGCAAGCTCCCGCTGACCGACTCTGTGCGCACGCTCTGGGTCACACGTCGCAATGCCCCCGCCCTATGCGATAGCCTCGCGGCTTGGGGTGTCGGGCAGTAAATACCCCTTCCCCTTATATATAAATAGCGCAGGCTCCTCCGCCCATAGTGGCGGAGGAGCCTGCGCTATTTATTAGAGATGTGCGGGAGGAGCTTAGTCCAGATACAGCTCTTCGGGATAGCCGACAGCCTCAAGATAGAGGGCGTGTCCTGGAGCTGACGAGCCAGCACGACCACGATCCTTGGCCTCGACGACGGCAGCGAAGTCCTCGACAGACAGGCGTCCCTTACCGACTTGGAAGAGCGTCCCGACGACGGCACGTACCATATTGCGCAGGAAGCGGTCGGCCGTGATCGTGAAGATCCACTGACCAGGCTCCGCGCCTGGGCGCCAGTAAGCCTCGGTCACACGGCAGTTATTCGTCTTGACGTCGGTATGGAGCTTGCTGAAGCTCGTGAAGTCCGTGAAGTGCAGGAGCTCGGCAGCAGCTACATTCATCCGCTCAAAGTCCAGCGGGAAGTGCAGGCGTAGCATGCGTGACTCTTGGAAGGGATCCTTGCGCAGCGTCACATAGTAGCGGTACGTACGGGAGGTAGCGCTGAAGCGTGCATGTGCCTCGTCCGTCACGGGACGGATGCTATGCAGGGCGATGTCGTGAGGGAGGTAGCGGTCAGTGCGGAAGATCAGCTCACGTGCTGCCTCGAGATCCATCGGCAGATCAACGTGAGCGACCATACCACGAGCATGGACACCAGCGTCCGTGCGACCAGCACCGACGATAGCGATAGGCTCGGGAGAGCGCGAGACGAGTGTCAGCGCCTTCTCGATAGTCTCTTGGACGGTCGGAGCATCGGGCTGGGTCTGCCAGCCGCTGTAGTTCGTGCCGTCGTAGCTCAGAGAGATGAAGTAGCGCATCTACAGCTTAGCTCTTCGACTTCTTTGTGCGGGGAGAGGACTTGCGAGCTGCGCCCTTACGAGCCGTCTTCGCAGGCGTCTCAGCGATGAGCTTCATGCAGTCATCGTAGCTCATTGACGTGGGGTCGACATCCTTGGGGAGCTTGTAGTTGTCGGTCTTGTACTTGAGGTACGGACCGAAGCGACCGGTACGGATCGAGAGATCAGCATCTTCGGCGAAGGACTTCAGGAGACTCTTCTCCTCACTCTCACGCTTCTCGCGGATGATCTCGATAGCTTGCTCTGCGGTGCAGGAGAGGGGATCGGTGTCCTTAGGCAGGCTGTAGAACTTCCCTGCGTGGCGGACATAGGGGCCGAAGCGACCCACTGCGACCGTCATCACCTCACCCTCGTACTCACCGATATTCTTCGGCAGGTCAAAGAGCGAAAGGGCTTCTTCGAGGGTAATCGTCTCAAGCGACTGCCCCTTCTGCAGCGAAGCAAAGCGGGGCTTCTCGGCATCCTCTGCCGTACCCAGCTGTGCCATGGGGCCGTAGCGGCCGATGCTGACCGATACCTGCAGCCCCGTCGAGGGCTGTACACCGAGGATGCGCTGACCGACACGCTGAGCAGGACGCTCGTGCGTGGCACGCTCTACCTCGGGGTGGAAGCGCTGGTAAAAATCACCTATAGCACCTGACCAAGCGGTCTTCCCTTCGGCGATCGTATCGAACTCTTCCTCGACGCGTGCCGTGAAGTTGTAGTCGACGATATTGGGGAACTGGTCGACGAGGAAGTCATTGACGACGATACCCACGTCGGTAGGCAGGAGCTTCCCCTTGTCGGCGCCGTAGACTTCGCTCTTGACAGCACGCTTGACGGCGCCATCCTTGAGGGTCAGTACGGTATAGTTGCGGCACTGGCCTTCGCGGTCAGCACGCTCTACATAGCCTCGATTCTGAATCGTCTGGATCGTGGGAGCATAGGTCGAAGGACGGCCGATGCCGAGCTCTTCCATCTTGCTTACCATCGAAGCCTCGGTGTAGCGGGCAGGGCGCTGTGTGAAGCGCTCTTCCCCCGTGAGGGCTTCGAGCGAAAGAGCTTCGCGCTCCTTGACTGCGGGGAGGAGCTTCGTCACCTCTGCATTGCCTTCCTCACCCGTCGACTCCATATAGACATCGAGGAAGCCTCGGAAGGTGATCACTTCCCCCTGTGCGGTGAAGGCATAGTCCGTACCAGCCACAGGGATCGATACGGTCGTGCGCTCGATCTCTGCGTCAGCCATCTGCGAGGCGAGGGTACGCTTGCGGATCAAGTCATAGAGACGCTGCTCCTGAGGCGTACCACCGACACGCTCGCGGTCGATATAGGTGGGGCGAATAGCTTCGTGAGCCTCCTGTGCGCCCTTGCTCTTGGTCTGGAAGCGGCGGGGCTGGTGGTATTCCTTCCCGGGGTGCTTCTCGATCTGACGAGCGATAGCGCTGAGGGCTTGCGAAGAGAGGTTGACCGAGTCGGTACGCATATAGGTGATATGCCCCGATTCGTAGAGGGACTGCGCAAGGCGCATCGTCTGCGAGACGGAGTAGCCGAGCTTGTGTGCGGCCTCCTGCTGCAGCGTAGATGTGGTGAAGGGAGCAGCTGGCGAGCGTCGAGCAGCTCGGCGCGTGATCGCACCGATAGAGAAGTCAGCCGTAGCACAGCGGGTCATAAGGGCCTCAGCCTCGGCTTCGGTAGCGAAGCGATGATTGAGCTCTGTCAAGAGACGCTCACCCGAGGGGAGGACGAAGGTCGCCTGTAGGCGGTAAGAAGATTGGGGTACGAAGGCTGTGATCTCACGCTCACGGTCGACGATGAGTCGGACAGCGACGCTCTGCACACGCCCTGCTGAGAGCGAGGGACGGATGCGCTTCCACAGTACGGGAGAGAGCTCGAAGCCCACAATACGGTCGAGGACGCGGCGTGCCTGCTGCGCATCGACAAGATTCATGTTCACCTCACGTGGGTACTCCAGGGCGTGGAGGAAGGCTTCGGCGGTGATCTCGTGGAAGACGATACGGCGGGTCTTCTCGGGCTTGAGCTCAAGGGCTTCGCTCAGGTGCCAAGCGATGGCTTCTCCTTCGCGGTCTTCATCGGAAGCGAGGTAGACGAGGTCAGCTTTCTTTGCTGCAGCTTTGAGTTCGCGCACCAGGCTCTTCTTGTCCTCGGTGATGACGTACTCGGGGCGGAAGTGATCCTCTACATTCACGCTGAAGGAATGCTGCTTGAGGTCACGCACATGGCCCGCACTGGCCATGACCTTATAGTCGTTCAGTTGATGTTTTTTGAGAAAGCCAGAGATCAGCTCGGCCTTCTTCGGAGACTCTACTATAACTAAATTCATCTACAGATTACCCTATCTCTTCTATTATAATGGTTACGGGCAGGCACGCCCGGTGCAAAGGTAGCAAAAACTCCCCTGTAGATATGCCTCAAAACGAATGATAAAGCAATCTATCCCCAGTCAGAAGTAGAGCTATCACAATAATGGGATATGGTCTGGACTCCTTGCAAAAGACTAAGTCCATTATTCCACCCCATAATAATAGCTGAGGCTATGATCTATGTCATCTATAGATCATAGCCTCAACCTCAGCAGAAAATAACTCCCTCTTTTAGAAGGAGAGCTATTTACCCTAACGATCTCTACATATACTGCTTAGCGATCTCTATAAGCTTATCCATATAGTGATATAGGTCTGCTATATTCTCCAGCTTGTAGGTCGTTTGCTCTTTCGTCTGTGGATCAATCAGTATCAAACGCTGATTCTTAGGGGAGTCCAAGAGTAGACGACATACATTCTTGCGATTATTATCATCAATAATGATGGTGAAATAGCTCTGAGTATCTCTGTAGTATACTCGACGTGGATCTATCTCCTTAGCAAGAATAGCCCGCACCATCTGATATGCCTCCAGCTCTTCCTCTGTGGTCACAATCTTAGACTCTGCAGACTCTTCTACTGCACTATCCTGCGACTCATTGGGCTCATTCTCACTCACCGCACTTGCTTCTTGCTCTTCTGCCTGTACCGCTGCCTTAAGTCTTCCTGCAATAATCTCTGATATATGCGAAGAGATGGCACGCTTGATAAGTAGAGAGAACTGCTCGGAGACCTTTGCAGTGAAGGCGCCTGGATACACTTGCTTACCCAGTAGTTTCACAAAGTCAGGAGAGGGAGATTTGAACTCTTCAGCAATAATGGAACGAAGCTCTCGCAGATATTTCAGCTCACTCGCTGTACTCATGATCTGCTCAACATCGAAATACGATTTATTGAACTTCTTGAGTTCATCTACAACCCCCTCCTTAAGATCCAACAGGTTACATTCTAAGAATGGGACCTCATCCATTTTATTAGGGGAGATTAGATCCGTATAGAAGCGGTAGATAATTCCATTTGTTAAGACTCCAAACTTAGCCTTAGAGACATGAAAATATCGCAAAAGCTGGTTGTCATGAAGATTCAGATCTTGCCCCCAGTGCTTACACTCTATCAGAATGATAGGCTCACTATCCTTCATAATACAGTAGTCTATCTTCTCCCCTTTCTTAGTACCGATATCACAAACCATCTCGGGGATAACCTCCATGGGATTGAAGACATCGTACCCTAATGCCTGTATAAAGGGAAGAATCAGTGAAGTCTTAGTGGCTTCCTCGGTATGGATCTGATCTTTGAGCGTCTGAATACGCTCTGCGAGCTGCTTTAACTGGTCTTTAAAGTCCATAGTATCTTAAGTATTACGGGGTGTTATTCATACAGGCAAAGATAGAGAAGTAGTAACGAATCTCCAAACGAATTAGGTATACACCTCCTTTACAGCGTGGAGGAGAAAGAGGATATATAGGAAGAGGGAGTAATGAGTAGACAGGGGGATACAAAAAAGATCGGCTCACCTCATATGAGGCAAGCCGATCGTCTTGAAAAAAGTGGAGAATAACGGATTCGAACCGTTGACCCCCTGCGTGCAAGGCAGGTGCTCTAGCCAGCTGAGCTAATCCCCCAGGTAAGTCACTTAAAGTAGTCCCAGGCAGATTTGAACTGCCGACCTCTACATTATCAGTGTAGCGCTCTAACCAACTGAGCTATAGGACTGTCTTTAGGACTATAATAAGGTGAGAAGAAAAGATATCGACAGCAGAAGCGAGTACGCACATTCAGAAAAATCACCTAACTCATCTCTTACGTACATACTACACTAACTATACTAAAGCCCATTTTCAGAACTCCAGAAAGGAGGTGTTCCAGCCGCACCTTCCGGTACGGCTACCTTGTTACGACTTAGCCCCAGTCA